>JBGQHN010000041.1:0-20245 GCA_041497975.1 Planctomycetia bacterium
AACATCATGACGACCACCTTCCAAGAGCGACGATCGCTAGAGGCCCTCGACGCCAGGCAATTGGCCGCCCATCAATTGAGGCGGCTCAACCGCTTGCTCAAGGCGATCCTGCCGCTGAATCGTTTTTACTCCGAAAAACTTTCACAGCTATCGAGCGAACGCCTGCAAGAGGCCGATGGCCCGCTGCGCTCGCTCGTGGAACTCAAGGAATTGCCGTTTACCTTCAAAGACGAACTGCTCGGTCCCGGACATGCCCACGAGCTGGCGGCGAATCTCACGTTCTCCCAGGACCGCTACACGCGGTTTCACCAGACGTCGGGCACGCGTGGCCGTCCGCTCGTGGTTCTCGATACGGCCGACGATTGGCGCTGGTGGATCGAGTGCTGGCAGTTCGTGCTCGACGCGGCCGAAATCGGACCGGGCGATTGCGTCTTCCTGGCCTTTTCGTTCGGCCCGTTCGTCGGCTTCTGGAGCGCGTTTGACGCCGCGGTGGCGCGCGGCTGCCTGGTCGTGCCGGGCGGGGGTCTGAACACGCTGGCACGGTTGGAGTTGTTGCGCCGCACGAAAGCCACCGCACTATTCTGCACGCCCAGCTACGCGCTGCATCTGGCCGAAGTGGCGCAGGAAAACCAGATCAAGATCGGCGACCTGGAAGTCCGCAAGATTGTGCTGGCGGGCGAACCGGGCGGATCGGTGCCGTCGGTGCGCGGCCGTATTGAAGCGGCGTGGCAAGCCAACGTGCTCGATCACAGCGGGGCCACCGAGGTCGGTCCGTGGGGTTACGGCGACTCGCAAGGCAAAGGACTGTACGTGAACGAAAACGATTTCATGGCCGAGTTCCTGTCCGTCGAAACCGGCGGGGCCGCCGCCGAAGGCGAGTTGTCCGAGCTCGTACTGACGAATTTGGGGCGAATTGGCAGCCCGGTCATTCGCTATCGCACTGGTGACCTGGTGCGCCCGAGTTGGCAACACCCCGGCCCCAACCGCTTTGTATTCTTGCCGGGCGGAGTGCTCAGCCGCGCCGACGACATGATGGTCATCCGCGGCGTCAACGTGTTTCCCACTGCCATCGAGCAGATTCTGCTAGGTTTCCCGGAAGTGGTCGAGTATCGCACCACGGCCCGCAAGATCGGCGAGATGGATCACGTGCTGGTGGAGATCGAGGACCGCCTGAACGATCCCGAGCGGGTGGCGGTCGAGTTGCGATTGCGGTTAGGCTTGAAGATGGAAGTCCGGGCCGTGCCGCTGGGAAGCTTGCCGCGCGTGGAGGGCAAAGGCAAACGTTTTGTCGACGAGCGATGCAAACCGGCCAACATTTAGCGTCAAGCGACGAGTTGCGCGACGCGACCGCGGCCGAGGTGCGCGCCGCGGCGCGCGCCGGCCGATGGTCCGGCCCGACCGCCGGTTTGGCCCGCGGATACGTGCAGGCGAACCTGGTGATTTTGCCTGCCGCCGAGGCGATTGATTTTGCCGAATTCTGCCGGCTGAATCCGCGGCCTTGCCCGCTCTTGGAGCGCACGGCGGCGGGCGATCCCGAACCGCGACTCAGCGCGCCGGGCGCCGATCTGCGCACCGACGTGCCCCGCTACCGAGTGTTTCGTCACGGTCGCAGCGATCCACAGGAGCCGACTGACATTCGCGCGCTGTGGCGCGACGACCTGGTGAGTTTCTTGTTGGGCTGCTCCTTCACCTTCGAAAACGCTTTGCAGCGCGAGGGCTTGAGCGTCAGACACATTGACGAAGGACGCAACGTGCCCATGTATCGAACCACGGTGGCGTGCCAGCCGGCCGGGCGGTTCCGCGGGAATCTGGTGGTGAGCATGCGGCCCTACGCGAGCGAACTTGTGGATCGCGTGATCGCGGTCACGAGCCGCTTTCCGACGATGCACGGCGCGCCGGTGCACGTCGGAGACCCAACGGCGCTGGGCATCGTTGATCTGTCGAGGCCCGAGTTCGGCGAAGCCGTGACCGTCCGGCCGGGCGAAGTGCCCATGTTTTGGGCCTGCGGCGTCACGCCGCAAGTGGCGATCCGCGAGGCCGGCTGCGAACTGGCGATCACGCATAGCCCGGGCGCGATGTTCGTGACTGATTGGCGCGACTCGGATCACGAGGTACCAAGGTGAGCGCTCGATCCTGCCCGAATTCGCTCTCCACAGACAGCGGTGCATGATGAAAACAATTCATTTTGATTTGCTCCCAAGTCAAACGGGGTGATCACGTGGCGTCGGCAACGAAAACGTTTCCAGTCGAGTGGTGTCGCCAGCAGTTCCCGGCGCTCGCGCGTCAATGCGCCGGGGAGGCGGCAGTCTATTTGGACGGTCCGGCCGGCAGCCAGGTGCCCGAGCGAGTGATTCGGGCCATCGTCCGCTATCTGAGCGAGACCAATGCAAACCACGGCGGTCGATTCATCACCAGCCGCGAAAGCGATGCGATGCTCCAGCGGGCACACGCGGCCGTGGCCGATTTTCTGGGCAGCGCCGCGCCGCAATCTGTCATTTTCGGCGCGAACATGACCACGCTTACGCTGGCGTTCAGCCGAGCGTTGGCGCGCACCTGGCGGCCGGGCGATGAAGTGATCGTGACTCGCTTGGATCACGACGCCAACTTCAGCCCGTGGGTCCTCGCGGCGCGCGACGCGGGCGTCACCGTGCACGTCGTCAGCTTTCATCCGGAGGACTGCACGCTGGACCTGGACCAACTGCGCGCCCGGCTTTCGCCGCGCACTCGGCTGGTGGCGGTGGGCTGCGCGTCAAACGCGGTGGGCACGATCAATCCCGTCCGCGACATTTGCCGCTGGGCTCACGACGTCGGCGCTCAGGTTTATCTGGACGCCGTGCACTACGCGCCGCACGCGCTGTTGGACGTCGCCGACTGGGGCTGCGATTATCTGGCCTGCTCGGCCTACAAGTTCTTCGGGCCTCACGTGGGAATTCTGTGGGGCCGGGCCGAATTGCTTGAAGACCTTCCGGCCTACAAAGTCCGGCCGGCGGCGGATACCTTGCCCGAGCGATGGATGACCGGAACGCAAAACCACGAAGGGATCGCGGGAGTTCTCGAGGCGGTGGAGTACCTGGCCGACCTGGGCCGCCGCTTTGCGCCGCAGGCCCCGGACCGGCGGTCGGCCATTGCGGCCGCGTTTGACGAAATTGTGCACTACGAGCGGCAGCTTTGCCGGCGATTGATCGAGGGACTGGCGGCGCTGGCCGACGTGCGCGTGTGGGGAATCACGGATGCGGCGCGATTCGACCAACGCGTGCCGACCGTTTCGATCACGCATCGCCGGCTGGCACCGATCGAGCTGGCGGATTATCTGGCCGAGCGCGGCATCTTCGCCTGGCACGGAAATTTTTACGCCCTTGAGCTGAGCGAGTCGTTGGGACTGGAGCCGGCGGGTCTCGTGCGGTTGGGGCTGCTACATTACAACACAACCGGCGAAGTCGACCGCTGCCTGGAGGCGCTTGCGGCGTTGGAGTCGACGCGGCGGCACAAACGATGACGAACCTGCAACCTACTAAATTGGAACTGCGCGGCGGGAACCGTCTCTACGTCGAGTGGAGCGATGGCCAGAAGCGCGAAATCACGATCAACCAATTGCGTAGCGCGTGCCCCTGCGCAACGTGCCGCGAGAAACGAGCCAACCCGCCCGCGCCGGCTCCTGGTTTGCCGATCTTGACGATGGCCGAGGCGCGGCCGCTGGGCGTTCTGGGCATGAAGCCGGTGGGCAATTACGCCTATTCGATCGAGTTCTCCGACGGCCACAACACCGGGATTTACACGCTCGAATTTCTGCGCGAGCTGGGAAGCGAAGTGCCGGCCTGATCTAGCCGGTCGTCCGGCGGCACGACGCTATTTGGCCTCCAGCCCCTTCTCCAGGTCTTTCAACTCGCCGAGCCCACCCTGCTTGTCGGGCTCTTCGCCGGCTTCTTTCGTGACCTTCTTCTTGACGATGTCGTCGCGACCGAGGTGGATTTTCTTGTACACGTCGTCCGGGATGATGAAGTACCAGTCGGCGAAGCGCTCGTTGAGTTCAGTGACGCGATCCTGCCCTTTTTTGATCGCATTGTTGTAATCGTCCTGCTTGCGCTTGTTCTCGCGTTCGATGGCGATCTTTTTCTCCTCGTCCGGCGTGACGACCTTGTCCTCTTTCTTCTCGTCTTTCTTGTCGGCTTGAGGGGCCTCAGCCGCGGCGTCCTGTGCCGCCGCGTCATCCGCGGTTTTCTTCTCGGGAACGTCGGCGGCCTTTGGCGCTGGCGCGGCCTTGTCCGGGGCCTTTTCCTCGGTGGCCTTTTCCTCGGCGGGCTCGCTCTGCCCGGGCACTGGTTCGAGCTGCGGCTTGGGAATCTGGCTTTCGTCGAACTGCGCCATCACGAACAAGTATCGATTCATGGCCGGATTGCTTTTTTCTTTTTCGCCCGGCTTGGCTTCTTCCTTCGCCTCTTCTCCGCCGGCCAAACGGCCGAATCTCAGCACGTAGCGCACTCCTTCCTTGGTAGTGCAGGTCACTTCACCTTCGCTGGAATAGATTTCGCGCGCTTCACCGACCGGGAAAAAGCCTCGCTGCACCAGGGAAAGCGCCGCTTCGTTGTCCTTGACGAGTTCGTCGCTGGCCTTCAAGTCCTGGCTGAGCCCCTTGGGCTTGCGTTGCACGTCGACGATTTTCAAGTCGTCCAGCGCCGTCTTCAGGCTATTGAGCTTCTCCGAGTTGAGCTCTTCGTCATCGCCCAGCTTGACGGGAATCGGCGCGCCTTTCTCGTCGAATTCCGACATTTCGACCAGATTCCAGTTCGATTTTGAATCGTCGTACGCCAGTTTGACCTTGCTGCGCTTCTTCACGGCCAGCGAGACACCCTGCGTCGTCAGATTGTCCTCCGTCGAATAGTCGTTCAGTTCGACTTCGCGCACGTCGAAGGCGTTGAGCTTCAGGAGATCCTTCTCGATCCAGTCCTCGAACTTGGTCGAAAACTTGTCGGTCTTGACTTTGACCGTGTAGATTTGATCGCGCTCGGCGCGGCGCACGTAGCGCAGCGCCGGCTGATCCTTGACCTCTTTGCCGATGACCAGGTCGGCCAGGCCCTTGTCTTTGTCGCCCTTGACGATCACGCGCGTGCCGACGCCCACCATTCCTGGGCGAAGCTTGGCCAGGTCGGGGGTGATGACGCCGTACAGTTCCTGGTCGCCGGCGTTGCCGCTAGCCACGCCCAGGATTTCCAAATCCAACAGCGCCGTGGCGGCCTGGGCCATGTGATCGGCCGCGTCGGCCGGATAGTCGTTGTGCGAAGGAATGGACCACAAGCCGTTGACTTGCGCGACCTTGAAATCGCGCAAGGTCGCGTCCTCTTCATTAAAGGTCACAACCTCGAGGCTCCTGGCCGACAAGGGTTCTTTGAACTCGGGAAACAGCTTCGCGCCGGCTTCCTCGGGGGCCGCGTCGGTCGATACGGACGGACGCCAAGGCTCCCAGGCCACAAGCGCCGCCATGGCGGCCACGAGCACGAACGCGAATGTCTTGTGATTCTCTTTCATCGGGACTTCCTCAAATTGCTGGCGGGCGACGCCTGGCGAAACGAACGAGGGTCATCGTTCGTGCCCGCGGCGGCTCACCCGTTGTTGATTGCTATCGGAGACGCGCCTTGGAAACTCCCTCACGCTCGCCGGCACGGCGGTTGAAAAACACGATAAAGGCCACGATCAAGGGAGGAATCGGCGGCAACAGGACCGCCCACAGCTTGTACTCGTCCTGAACTTTGCGGACGGCCAATTCCAAGTTCGTTTGCGATGCCTTGATGGCCTTGTCACGCTTGTCCTTGAGCCCTTGCAAGGCAACGTCCAGCTTTTGCTGTCCTTGCATCTGCGCTTGGAGCTTGTCGATGGCCGCCTGCTGGCGGTTGACTCCTTGACGCTTGGCCAATGCGGCCATTTGGTCGTCAAATTCCTTTTGCGCCTTGGCCCGCGCCGTGTCGAAGTCCTTCAGGTAGTCATCGCGAGCCTTGTCGGCTTGTTTTCTAGCGCTTTCGGTCGCGCTATTAACTTTGGTCAAAGTGCGATGGGACGGCCGACGGGTGCGAATGTCGATAAACCGCTCGTCGCCAGCCAACAGATCGAGCACGTTGAGCACGAAGGGGACGTTATCGAAGTGGAAGGCGAATTCCTCATCGGGATCTTCGCCTCGCGCCCGCAAGGCGAAAAACGCGCCATAGAGACAATCGATGTCGCCGACCAGGACGACGTTGATTTCCGGATCCGCTTTGACGGCCTGCGGCTTGTCGGGCGTCTGGTCAGCGTCGGGTTTTTTCTCGTCCGCGGGCTTCTCGTCGGGTTGCTTATCGGCCGACTTCGCCTGGTCGGCGCTCTCGGTCGCCTTGTCCGCCGCGGGCGCTAGGGCGGCTTCGTCGGACATCGGCAGATTCTCGCTCTTCAGTTTGCCGCGGATCTGGGCCGCCATCACGTATTGTTCGTTGGTCGGCCGTTCCAAAAGCGGAATCTCGGGGTTCATCCGCGGCTGGCCCATGAAGTTCCGCTCCATGAGCTGGTCGTAGCGAATCGTGCCGGTGCGATTGCCGGTCGACACCAATTGAGTAAACGTCAATGGCGACGAATTCAGGCCCGACATCGAGCCGGGAAACAGGAACAACACCTGCTGCAGTTTGGCGCTGACGGGGTTGTCGGGATTGAACGGCTCGCGCGCGCCGCAGTCGTTGTCGACGAAAACCCATTCACGCGGGACGATCCCCAGTTTTGGGTAGGGGTTATGGTTTTGCCAAACGACGTTTTCGCCGCCGAAGTCGACTCCCAGCAGTTTCCACAGCGGAGCAATGTCGCCCTTGGGCTGCGGAGGGCTGCGCTGCATGAACGGGTTGCCGGCGCCGGGCGGCATTTTGGGAGCTTTGGTGCCCGGCACGTCGGGGCTGATCCAGGGAAACGGATCCTCAAATATCGCCGTCGGCTGGCCGCCCTTCACCGCGGCAATGAAATGCTCCATTTGCTGCGGGGCCAACGAAGAAGGCTGGACCGCCAATAGCACGTCGAACTTTTCCGCGATCGGGTTGGTCGGATCAATTTGCACGACGTCGTATTGCTTTTGCAGCTCCTCGATAATCTGCTCGTTGCGACCCGGCGTCATGGTCTGCATGTCGAAGGTCGCGTACAGCTTGGCGTCGGTGGTCAGCACGCCGACCTTTTTGCGCTTCTGCTGGCTGACGGTTGCGATCGACCGCACCAGTTCGTATTCCACCGGAATGCCCCGGTCCAAATATGGCAGCACCACCTTGTCCAGGCCGCAGGTCAAGGCCATGCCCATGAAGATCTCGTCCCGCGTGCGCGCCCCGCGGGTGCGCCATTCGACGGGCACCGAACGGATGCCGAACTGCTGCTCGGCGCGCTGCGCCTCTTCGCTGAACGGTTCGACGTCGTGGCGAATCACCTTGATTTTGTCGCCGCCGATGGCCTGGAACTCCCGCAAGGTGTTGAGCAAGTTGAGCCGCGTCTGCACGTAGCTCTCGGGCACGTTGGGGCTGACGAAGTATTCGATCACCACGGGATGCTTGGCGTCCAGGTTCTCGACCAGTTCGCGGCTCTGCGGGGCCAGCGAATTGAGTTTTTCGCTGGTCACGTCGGCCCGCAAACGATCGTGGCGCGACAAGAACAAATTCAGCGATACGACCGCGGCGGCCAAGGCCAGGAAGCGCACCGCGTAGTGGCCGGCCATGGTGCTTCCGTCGCGTCCGCCGCGCCAATGTCGGCGGCCGATGAGCACGATGCTCAAATAGAGCATCACGGCCGTGATGGCCAGGAAATAACCGATGCTCGCAAAGCTGATCACGCCCCGGGAAAAATCGTGGAACTGTTCGGTAATGCTCAATCGTTTGAAAATCGCGAACTTGTCCGAAAGCGAGCTGGCGAACGCCAGCGGGGCGTTGAACAGGACGCCCAAGATAAAGCCCACCGTCAAGTTGCCGGTCAAGAACGACGCGACCATGCCGATCGCGAGCATCGCCAGGCCCACGATCCAGTAGCCGAAGTACGTGCCCACGAGCAGGCCCAGGTCGGGATCGCCGAGGTTCAACAGCACCAGGAAGTTCGAGACCAGGGAAAACAAGAGCGAAACGGTGAAGATCGCCATGGCCGCCAGGTATTTGCCCAGCACGACGTCGAAATCGGCGGCCGGGATCGTCAACAGCAACTCGTCAGTCCCCTGCCGCCGCTCGTCCGCCCAGATGCTCATCGTGATGGCGGGAATAAAGACCAGCAGGATGTACGGGAGGTACTTGTTCAACTGGTCGAGGTTGGCCAGGTTCGAGTTGAAAAAGTCGTTGGGCCAGAATGCGGCGAACGAACTGAGCAACACGAACACGCAGATGAATACGTAGCCCGTCGGATTGCTGAAGTAGCTGACAAAATTGCGTTTGAATATCGCACGGATGACGTGGACGTTCATGGCTTCAACCTGCAATGCCTGTGTGTTTCGAAAAATGATCGGTCACGGTTGCGGCCTGTTCCTCAAGCCAGCCAGGATGCTGGAGCCGGCTCGGCGGCGGCGCAATGTCGCTATACGGTCTGGGCGGTCAATTCGTGGAACCGCGTATCCAAGTCTTGGCCGCCGGCCTTCAACCCGGAAACCGGGCCGTCATACACCAGGCGGCCTTCGTTAATGAACAGCACGCGATTTGCGATAGCCTCGACTTCTTGCAGAATGTGCGTGGACAGCAGGACGGTCTTGTTCTTGCCCAAGTTGCGAATCGTGCCCCGCACGTCGCGAATCTGGTTGGGGTCCAAACCGGCCGTCGGTTCGTCGAGAATCAATACGTCCGGCTCGTGCAACAGCACCTGGGCCATGCCGACACGCTGGCGATAACCCTTGGACAACTTGCCAATCGCCTTGCCGATCACGCTCCCCAAGGCGCACAAATCGACAACGGCCTCGATCCGCTGCCGTTTGCGTTGCGCCGACAGACCGCGGGCGTCGGCAAAGAAATTCAACAGCGAGCGCGGAGTCATGTCGGGATACAGCGGGCCGTTTTCGGGCAAATAACCCAAGCGGGCCGAGCCGGCCAGGCGATCGACCGCCATGTCGTGGCCCGCGATGCGGGCAATTCCGTGGGTGGGCGCCAGATACCCGGTCAAAAGCTTCATGGTCGTGCTTTTGCCGGCGCCATTGGGGCCAAGGAAGGCCACGACCTGCCCCTGTGGAATGCTGAACGAGACGTCATCAATGGCAGCAAAATCGCCGTAGTATTTGGCCAGTCCCACGGCCTCGATCATGGCGGGACCTTGCTGTTGGCTCATTGGTGAAACACTCCGGTGTGCAAGAAAAATTGGATGGCAACGCTCAGGGCATCATGTTTTTGCCCTGGAAACCCCACTCATAGTCGACCGGGATGCTCCCGTGAAGCGTGCGGCACAAAGTGCCGCCGTCGACCCGACTCGGGGGTAATATCGCCCTTCACGCGACCTGGAAGTTACTACGAACATAGCCTCCCTGTCCAGACTTACGCAAGATCCGTTGGCTTGGATCGCCCCAGGCCAAAAAATTCCCAAGCCAATAGCCGGCCATCACTTCGGAACCGATTGCGACGCTTGCGCTGCCGCCGGACGAATCCTAGACCGCGTTGCCCCCTGGCCAGACCGGACGAATCGCCCCGCGCGTTTCACGCGAATATGCCGGTACTTCAGCCCTCGCGGCGGAACGAAATACGCCGTTTCCAGCGCGCGTCGTCGGGCTCGGGAAAATCAGTGCGCAGGTGGACCCCGCGGGTCTCTTCGCGGGTTAGCGCCGCCTCGATAATAATCCTGGCCACGGTGAGCATGTTCTGCAATTCCCAGCCGCTCGTGTCGCTAAACTGCCGCGCCAGCACGTAACCGCACCAGCGGTCGATGTTCTCGGCCGCCTCCAGCAGGCGCTCGCGGGTACGGCGCACCCCGGCGCTGCGCCACACGAGGCTTTTGAGTGAGTTGCGAATGTCGGCCAGGTCCAGGCTTTCCGTGCCATCTTCCACGGGCGGGTTCACGAGCGGCAGGGCGCGAAAGTCATCGGCTATCTTGGCCGCCTCGCGGGCCGCTCCGGCGCCGGCGTGCGCGCCGTAGACGAGTCCTTCCAACAGGCTGTTGGACGCCAGGCGGTTGGCGCCGTGCAAGCCGCTGGAGGTGCATTCGCCGGCCGCCCACAAGCCAGCCAACGTCGTGCGCCCCTCGATGTCAACCGTAACGCCGCCGATCATGTAGTGCGCCCCGGGTCGGACGGGAATCCAATCGCGCGTGATGTCCAAGCCAAACTCGGCGCACGTGGCGGCGATGCCCGGAAAACGCGCCCGCACCGCGGCCGCGTCCAAGTGCGCGAGATCCAAGTACACGTTGGGGTGTCGCGTGCGTTCCATTTGCGTGACGATGGCGCGGCTCACGACGTCGCGCGGGGCCAGTTCGCCGCGCGGGTCGAATTCTTCCATGAAGCGATGTCCATGGCGATCGACCAGCCGGGCGCCTTCGCCGCGCATGGCTTCGGTGATCAGGCTGCGGCTGCTGCCGGCGATATAGAGCACGGTGGGATGGAACTGCATGAATTCCATGTCGCGCAACTCGGCCCCGGCTCGAAAGGCGATTGCCAACCCGTCGCCGGTGGCGACGTCGGGATTCGTGGTTTCGCGATAGATCTGGCCGGTGCCACCCGTGCAGAGAATGGTTTGCTTGGCCCACACGAGCACCATGCCGTGTTCGGCATTCCACACCAGCGCGCCGCGGCAGCGTCCTTCGTGGGTAAGCAGGTCGAGCGTAAAGGCGTGTTCCCAGGTTTCGACGTTCGGCAGCGCGCAGGTCCGGTCGATGACCGCCCGCATCACCTCCTTGCCGGTGGCGTCGCCCAGGGCGTGCACGATTCGATGATGGCTGTGCCCGCCCTCGCGGCCCAGCAAAAGCGCGCCCGATTCTTGATCGAAATTCGTCCCCCACTCAATCAATTCGGCGATCCGCGCGGGCGCTTCGCGGACGACCATCTCGACGACCGCGCGATCGCACAGCTGGCCTCCGGCAGAGAGCGTGTCGGCGATGTGATCTTCAAAGCGGTCTTCAGGATCGATCACGCCGGCGATGCCGCCCTGTGCATAACTGCTGTTCGACTGTCGCAAGCTGCTCTTGGTAATCACCAGGACTGACTGATCGCCGGGCACGGCCAGCGCGGCGCGCAAGCCGGCCAGCCCGCCGCCGATCACCAGCACGTCGGCAAAGCGGTGCGGGACCCGCTTGGGATGAAACGGCACCAGGTAGCGCGGGATGCGGTCGAGCATGGCAAGCGGCCGAGGCGGTGGAGTTTGTTGTGTCGCGGACGACCTCGTGGACTTTGGAATGTAGCACGGCCGCCGGGCGCTGTCGCTGTTGGGCGCCGGTGTGCCACGGTTGGCTCGTCCAACCGTGCTAGTTGCGGTCGAGTTTCAGGGCAGCCCGGCACTGCTGGACAAGCCAGCCAGCAGTGGCACACGGCGCGCCTGGCCGAATGCGGCATTGCCGCTATTTTCCACCTCGGGCAGTGCCCTGGGTGTAGGCCTTGTACTGCTCGGCGTATTCAGCGGGCGGGCTGGTGCGGCGCGATTCTTTGTATCCTTGCGACTTGTCGTCACGGGCGGAGTTGCTCTTCAAGCTCGTGGCCCGCGGCCGAAGTCCCAGGCTGCGCAAGGTCTCGTCCAATTCGCGCCGAGCGGACGCGCCCTTTTCGCCCGGGGCTTGCGCTTGTGCGCGCATCTGCTCCCAACGCTTGACGAAGTTCTCCAAGTCGGTGCGCGTCCAACCCAGGCGATCGAGCAATTCCGGGTCGGGCTTGGCTTTTTTCAGCTCGTCCTTGAGATGCGTTAATGCCAGGTCGGTCGCCTTGCGAGCGTAGTCCAGGTTGGCTTTATCAGCCTTTTCTGCGCTGGGCCGAAAGGTTTGATCGGCCGCGGCATTTTGCCCCGGCTTGCCGCCGCTCGGGTTGTTGGCACCTTGCGAACCCGATTTGTCACCGCCCGGCTGGCCAGGTTGTTGCGCAGTCGCGTTGTTGCTCCCAGGGGTGTCGCCGCCCGGCTTGGACTGACCGCCATCGACCGCCGCGTCACGCGAGCCGGCGCCTTGCTTCGAGCCGCTTTGACCGGTCTTGCCGTCCGCCTGGCGATCCGTGCCGGCGCGGTCCGAAGTTTCGCCTGTTCCGGCCTCATCGGATTTTCCAGCGCCTTCGTCGGACGGCGTGTTCTGACCGGCGCCGCCGGTGCCGGACTTATTTGCTTTTTGCCCGCCGCCTTTCTTGCCGCCGCCCGATCGATCGCCGTCATCCTGGCCTTCGGAATTCGATTCGCGCTCGCTGGTGCTGGGCGACTGTGCGGCGGCGTCGGGCTTTTGATTTTTTCCGTCGGGCGACTGCCCTGGTGATTTATCGCGCGGCTGATTTTTGCCCTGCGGGCTGGGTGAGCCTTTGTTTTCCTGGCTGGACTGGCCGGGGCCCGCGGGACCCTTCTGCTTTTCGTCGTTGGCGACCTTGCCATCGGGATTCTCCTTGCCGCGCGACGCATCTTGTTGCCGCTGCGACTTTGGATTTTCCTTGGCTTGCGCACCTTCGTCCGGTCTTGATTGGTCGTCCGGTTCGGTCGCATCTGGAGCGGCTTTGTCGGGCGCCTCGGTGTTGCGTTGGTCCCGATCGGCCCGACGCTCCGCCGCTTTATCCCCGGGGCTGTTTCCGGGCTTGGCGCGCGGGCCGTCATCTTGCCCTCGGCCGCCCTGCTTTTCTCCCCGTTCGGCGCCAGCAGGGTCGGGCTTGGCGGTCGACTTTTTGCCTGTCGGCTGTGGTTGGCCGCGCTGGGACTGATTGTCGTCGGTCGTCTGCGGTTCTTCGGTTCCAACAGACTCGTCGGTTGGCTTTCCCTTACCGTTGGCAGGGCCTTGTCGTTGTTGGGCGCCATTGTCACCGGCTTGCTCATCGCCTGCTTGCGGATTGGTGGGTCGGCCTTGGCCCTTGGCGCCCTTTTGTGCCGAGTCTGCATCGGGCCGATTGTCGCCGGCCTTGCCCTGCTCGCGACCCTGGCTGCTTTCCTTGTCCGACGGTTTTTCGCGCCGGTCTGCCTTTCCCGGCTGGGTGTCGTGTTGGCTGGTGCTCGGTTGTTGGTCGCGCTGGGGTTTTTTGCCCTCCCCAGAACTCTTGGTGCCTTGCCGGCCTTGCGACTTATCGCCGGCGCCGCCGTCAGCGTCTTGAGGCCGCGATTTCTCGCCACTCCTGTCGTCGCCGGCTTGCTGACCTGCGCCCTTCTCACCGGCGCCCTTCTCACCGGCGCCTTTCTCACCGGCGCCCTTGCCGTCGCCACGATTTTCGTCCGACTGCCCCTTGCCCGGCTGGGATTTGTCTGGTGGTTGCGCTTGTTGGTCCTGCTTGCCCTGACCCTTGCCGTTTTGAGCGTCGTCGCCGCGCGGTTGGTCGTCCGTGGGCTGCTTATTGTCCTGTCGCTGCTGAGCGTGCTGCTGGCTGTCAGGCTGCGACTTCCGTTGCTCGTTGCGATGGTTCAAAATCCGCTCGAATGCATCGCCGTCGTTCGAGCCGTCGCTGGCGGCGCCTTCGTCGGCGCCCGCCTGTCCTGACTTGTCATCCTGAGCCTGCGATTTCCCGCCGTCCTGGCTTGCTTGCGACTTGCCTTCCTGGCCGGTGTCACCCGATTTGCTGGCTTGCTGCGACGCTTTTGGATCCGACCCCTGTTCGGATTGATCTTCCTGGGGCTGTTTGTCGTTAGACGCGTCGGATGCTGCATCGTCGCGCTTGTCCGCGTTTTGCGAATCGTGTTTTTGCGCGTGGGCGTCAGGCCGCGCATCGTCATCGCGCGGATGCTCGTCATCGCGGCCCTGGGCGTCGGAGCCAGGCTGCTCGTCGCGATCGTCTGGCTTTTTGCCTTGCGCCACCTGGTCTTGATTGGCCGGCCGATTGTCGGGCGAAACGATGCGGATCTTCCGCGAGACCGTAGTGGTGCGATTGGGTTGCGGGTCCTTGTTGTCTTCAGCCACCGCCGAATAGGCCACGACGTCGCCCGCTTTGAGTCCCAGCTTGCGCGGCTCGAAGCGGAACTTCTTGACAAACTGGCCGCGCCAGGCTTCGTCGAGAAGGACTTTCTCCAGCAGCGGCTGTTTGCCCGACGTGGCCGATAGCTTCACCGTGCGCAAGGCAAAATCGGGATCGTTGGCCACGATCTCCAAATCGACCGCGGCATTCAGCGGCACGTCGATTTCGTCCTTCTTCGGACCGACGAATTGAATTTCGGGCGCCAGGTCGCGCGTGACTTCGATCTGGTGCCGCACCGGCTGCGGGTTTTGCTGCTCCGCTTCATTCTTGAAGATCAATTGATAGCTGTCGTGCGTTGGCGTCTGCCGATCTTCCTTGAGCGACAGATGAAATGTCGCCTCGGCCTGGTCTTCTTGGGACTTCATCCGCTGATCGAGCTTGTTGTCGCAATCGAAGTCGACGTGGGCGGCTTGAATGGGCTCGTTGGCCACCGCGCGCAGCGTGATCTCGGTGCCTTCGATCGCTTTGATGTCTCCCTGATGCTCGACTCGCTGCGCTAACAGTCCCGTGTACGAGGGATACTTGTATTCGACGCTGCGGACGACGATCGTGGGAGCGGCGACGACTTCGATCCGATGCGGCATGGTGACGGCGTCGCCGGCTTCGATCCGATAGGTCAGCCCCTGCTGCAGTGAAGCGTCGCCGGCGGGCAGCACGCCGACGTGCTTGTATCCGTCCGGCGGCAGGCTCATTTCGACGGCCCGATTGACCGTCTGGCCGTCGTCGGTGGAGTACGTCAACGTTACTTTGCCTTCGCCGCCCAATCCTTCAACGCGGGCCTTGACCGTCACCTGCTGCCCGCGAAAGGCCCGCGCGTCGCCCGGCTCGATGTCGACGATCCTGGTGCGCGTCGGCGCATCGATGCGTGCCCAGGGCATCAGGACCCGGCCGGCCGATCGAAACAGATCCTTGGGCGAAACGACGGTGTAAATCGCGCAGACGACGACAATGGCGACCAGCGCATAGCCGATGCGGATCAGTTTCGATCGATCAACCGCCGTCTCCACTTCCACCTTGGCCAGCTTGGTTGCGGCCTGTTCTTCGATCGCCTGGTACACGGCGCTTGTGAGGCGGCCGGGATTTTCCCGGAAGATGAGAAAGTTCACCAGCGCGTTCTTCAGCGACGGGCGGCTGCGCTCGATCGTGTGGGCCGCGTAGAGCGGATTGATTCGCCGCACTAGCAACGGCAGCGCTTGGCGGGCCAGATATAGCGCCACGGCGACGTAGCCCAACAAAAACAGCAACCGGCCCCAGAATCCTAATCCACCGGGGATCACCCAATGGTCCACGATGCCGGCCAGAAAGAAATAGCCCAGCGTGCCGGCGGCCAGCACCATCAGGTCGCCCACCAGCTCGACGCTCCACACGTGGCTGCGCGTCTTCGTGAGTTGGCTTTCGATAAATGCTTCGTACTCGATCAGCTTGCCGTTGGGCGCCGCGGCGTGTATGGTTCCACCGGCCGGTGGCCTAGCTGCCTGTTGAAAAATTGGGACAGGCACCTCGTGGACATGATCTTTCACGAGTTTCGCACCGTCTGGCTCGGAGCCAGTCCCATTTTTCAACGGCCTGTTCGGAGGTGCGTTGCCGGAGGTCGCCATATTCAACCCGTCATCCGAAGTCATGCATCGCTCCAGCGGCTCGTGGCGGCAAGCTACGTGCCGCTGAGGATCCGCTCGTGGCGCCGAACTCTTACGTAAGTATAGCCGCGGCGATCGCTTCGGGCGATGAAAAGCGGGCAATTCGACCGACGATAAACCCGGATACAGGCGGGACTTTGCGCGATCGCGCTCGCTTTTCGCGTGGCCACTCTCGCGCCGCAGCAACTCGGGGTGCAGGCTCGCAGGTGCGCGAAGCTCGCCGTCAGCGCTTCGGTTGCAATGGAACGCTAAACTGAGGTTTCGAATCGATCACGATCCCGATTCGCTCGAGCGCGGCAAGACCGGCATTGCGCACGCTTTCGTCGGGATCGCGGGCGGCGACGCGCAAGGCCCCCTCGGCGCTGCGCGCCGCTTTTCCCAAGCGACCCAGCGCTTCGGCCGAACCGCGCCGCACGGCGACACTCTGGTTCTTGAGTCCCTGCAACAGCACCGGCAACACCTCGGGCGCAACCAGGTCGCTGCGCTGAGAAACGTGCACCAGCGCCCACGCGCTGGCGACGCGCAGGACCGGATCCGTGGATTCCAGTTCCCTGCGCAACTCGGGCGCGGCGCTCGCGGCCACCGTTCCCATGCTGCCCAAGGCGTAGGCGGCGACCGTGCGGACGCGAACTTCCGGATCGCCCAACGCCTTCGTGACGGCGGTTTTGGCCGGCGCGGCGTCCGCGCCCATCGATGCCAGCGATAACAGCACCTCACGGCGAACTTCGGGGTCTTGATCGCCAAGCGATGCGACGAGCGCGGGCACCGCCGTGCTCGCCTTGGATCCCAGGCGGCCGATCAGCGCCGTCGCGCGGGCACACGCCTCCGGACGCTTGAGCGCTTCGATCAATGCCGGCGTAGCCGCCTCGCCCAGCGAACTGACAACTGCCAGCGCTTCATCGACCAGTGGCGGATCTCCTTGACATATCGCGTCGGCCAATATCGGCACTAACTTCGCCGGATCGTTTTCAAGCTCGACCAGGCCTTTGAGCGCTGCAACCTGCACGCGCGGGTTCTCATCTTTGAGGGTCGCGGTGAAGAGCGCAATCGCCTTGTCGCGGGAGGCCTCGTTTTTCGGGTCGATGCGGGCCAAGGCCCAGGCGCTGACCGTTCGCAACAACTGATCCTTCGACTCGAGCGCCTTGCCGAGCGCGCCGGCCGCGTCGGCAGCGCCTGAACCCATGCGGCCCAACGCAAAGGCCGCGGCGTGGCACACCGAGGGGTCGCTGCTGGCAAGGTACGGCGCGACGGCCGATGCGGCCGTCGACGCGTCGGGTCCAATATGGCCCAGCGCCATCAAAACCTCGCGACGCACCTCGGGCCGGTCGTCCTTCAGAGCGCCGATCAGGCCTTGAACGGCCGGTTTGGCCTGCGAGCCAAGCTCGCCGAGTGCCAGCGTCGCCCAATAGCGGGTTTCCTGATCGTCGAGCGCTGCGGTCAGCGTCGGCACGGCGGCTTCACCCGCCGAAGTCAACGCATTGAGTGCCGTGACGCGGACCGCCGGGTCCGGGTCGTGCAGTGCCTGCCCCAATGCCGCCATGGCCAACTTGGGGTCCGCTTGAACGTGTGACAAGGCGTTGATCGCCATGCGGCGAACATGGGCGTCCGGATCGCTGACGGCCTTAATCAACGACTCGGTCGCTTCGGCGGCGGCCGGACCGATCGACTGCAAGGCAAAGGCGGCGTGAGCCCGCACACTGGGCGCCTTGTCGTTCAATTGCGCGGTCAGAGCCTTCACCGCTTCTTTGGCCCCCGGTCCCATGCGGCCCAAAGCGTCGATCGCCTGAACGCGAACTTTTTCGTCGGGGCTGGCCAGCGCCTCGATCGACTTGGAGAGCGAATCCTGTGCCGCGGCCCATGTGGCGACTCCCCACAGAAATAAAACCAGCGTAGCAGCCCCCCTCAAAATGCTGGTCCGGGGCCAGGGCCGTAGGCGTCGAAAATGTGTTAGCATGGCAATGCCTTCTCGACAGCAAAAAATCTTCTAGAATTCTTAATGAGTTGACAACTATTGTACCGCGCGCACGACAATGTATACCAGCGTCGAGCCGACGCCAACGTTACGCCCGGCGACGTTGTGTGCGACAAGCCGGGGCGGAGATCGCCGCCGAGTCGATCTCCAGTATCGAACTGGTAGGAGGCACTGCGATGTCAAGTAAGCTGTCGAAACTTGGATGTTTGTTGCTCTCGTCGCTGCTCGGCGCTTCGGTCGCTTCGGCACAGAACCCCCCGGGTTACGTGCCTGGCGGTGCCCAGGCGGTTCCCTACTACGGCGGCTATGGCGGCTATGGATGGGGTTACAACGACTGGGGCGCCGGATCGACTCCGGCAGGAAGCTACTTGACCGGCATGGCCAACGCGATTCGCGCCGAGGGCGAGTACAACCTGAATTCGTCCGCCGCGGCGATCAACCTGGAAGAAGCGCAGAAGCGCGCCATCGAAAATCGTACGCGGTGGACCAACGCCTACTTCGAAATGCGCAGGATCAACGAAGCGTACACTCATCCCAAGAAGGCCCCCACCTCGCCCGAAACCTGGGCGCGACTGGCTCACGACGCGGCGCCGGATCGACTGTCTTCGAGCGTGCTCGATACGGTCACTGGCGACATCATCTGGCCCAGCGCGCTGCAAGGCAACGAATTCAAGCCGAACCGCGAGACGCTCCAAACGTTGTTTGCCGAGCGGGCCACGATGCACGGCGCGATCGGGGTCGAGGGCTTTGCCAACATTCGCCGCTCCGTCGAAGACGCGATGGCGAAGCTCAAAAGCCGCATTCGCCAGGTCGACACGGGCAACTATCTCGAAGCCCGCAACTTCCTCAACAGCCTGGCGCATGAGGCGAATTTCCCGGCGGCCAGTACGCGCAACCACTTTGCCGCGGCGACCCGCGTGCGTTAGTGGCGGCCGAGCCTTCTGTTGCTAGCAGGCGGCGAACGGCGCGTCTGGTGTGCCTTCGCGAGGCACGGTCATTGATTTGGCGACGGTGGCACCGACGTTCTTGCATTTCCGCTGGCGATTTGCGGCGAGCAGTGCGCATCGTTAAGCTGGAACCATCGCCCCTGCTTCTTGCGTCGGGACCACCGCGATGTTCCAGTCCGCGCCGATCGACGTCGTCTTTTTGCACGCTGGTGACAGCGTCTGCGTGGCGGCTCGCGATTTGCCGGCGGGCACGCGCGTTTCGGCCGCCGGTCGCACCGTGGAGCTGACCGAGTCGGTAAAGCTGGGGCACAAGATAGCGCTCGAAAAGATTGCTGGCGGACAGAGCGTCGTCAAGTATGGGCAGACCATTGGGTTTGCCACCCACGACATCGCCGAGGGCGCTTGGATTCATACCCACAATCTGACGGCCGGCCAGTTCGCCCGCGATTACGCGGCGTCGAGCGAGGTTCCGCCGGACCCTGCGCCGCTCGAGGGCCGCACGTTCTTGGGATACAAGCGGCCGGACCGCCGGACCGGCACGCGCAATTACGTGGCGGTCATTTCGACGGTCAATTGTTCGGCGTCGGTCAGCAAGTATGTCGCCGCGCGCTTTGATGCCCAGGCGCTCAGGGCATATCCCTACGTCGACGGCGTCGTGGCCTTTACGCACGGCGGCGGCTGCGGGATGCAATTTGGCGGCGAGGGTCACGCCACGCTCAACCGCGTGTTGGGCGGCATGGCCCGGCATCCGAACATCGGCGGCTATGTGCTCATTGGCCTGGGCTGCGAGACGGCCTCGCTCGGCTACCTGCTCGACGATCAGAAACTGGTGCAAATCGGCGGGCAAAAAAGCGGCGCGGCCCGTCGCCCCCCCGTGCTCAGCATGCAAGACGTCGGCGGAACGACCAAGACGATCGAAGCCGCCTGTCGGCTGGTGAGTGACATGCTGCCCCAGGCGAACGAAGCACGGCGCGAAAGTGTTCCGCTTTCGGAATTGATCTTGGGCACCAACTGCGGCGGCTCGGACGGCAACTCGGGCATTACGGCCAACCCGGCCTTGGGCGTGGCCAGCGACATGCTCGTCGCCGCCGGCGGAACCGTGATCCTGGGTGAGACGACCGAGATCTATGGCGCCGAACAACTGCTGACGCGGCGCGCCCGCACGCCGCAGATTGCGCAGAAGCTGATCGACCGCATTCGCTGGTGGGAATGGTATACCGGACTTTTCGGCTGCACTCCGGACAACAACCCCTCGCCGGGCAACAAGGAGGGCGGGCTGACGACGATCTACGAGAAGTCGCTGGGCGCGGTGGCCAAAGCCGGCAGCACGGCGATGAGCGAAGTCTATCAATACGCTGAACAAGTCACGGCCAAGGGATTCGTGGTGATGGACACGCCCGGCCTGGATCCGGTGAGCGTTACCGGGATCGTGGCAGGCGGCGCGCAAGTGATGGTGTTCACCACCGGCCGCGGCAGTTGTTTCGGTTGCAAGCCGACGCCGTCGATCAAAGTGGCCACGAACACGCCGATGTACGAGCGGATGATCGACGACATGGATATCGACGCCGGCACGATTCTCAAGAACCGCAGTGTCGCCGACCTGGGCCACGCGATTTTCGAGGAAGTCATCGCCGTG
>JBGQHN010000042.1:0-19655 GCA_041497975.1 Planctomycetia bacterium
GCTTCGCATACTCCTCGCGGGAAACTTTCGGCGCGCCGCTCATCGTGAACTCCTTGTGCTTGGGACATCTTCCGTAATCTCCTCAAGACACACTTTACCCAAGCCACGCAGAGCGCGCCAGTCGATTTTGTCACACCCCGCGATTGCGTGCGTGCAGGCCGTGTTTCCTGGCAGCTTGCGATATCTTCTATTCGTCGATCTTCTATTCTTCTGCCGGCGGGTCGGCGCCGCCCAACAGTGCTTCGAGCGCTCCGGTGCTCTTGGGCGCCGTGGGTCCGTTCGTGCTCTTGTCCTCTTCGACGCCATCCAGCAGCGGGAAGCTGCGCGCCAACACGCGGTCCTTCTCGGCGGCCAGCGCTTCGAGCGCCTGCGGCCGAATCCGCACTTCCGAATCCTGGAAAGTGTGGAAGCCGGTTCCGGCCGGCACCAGGTGGCCCAGGATCACGTTTTCCTTCAGTCCGACCAGGTTGTCGACCTTGCCGGCCAGGGCCGCTTCGGTCAGCACTTTGGTCGTTTCCTGGAAGCTGGCCGCGGAAATGAAGCTCGAGCTTTGCACCGAGGCCTTGGTAATGCCCAAGAGCTGCGTGCTGGCCGTGGCCGGCTTGGGACGGGTTCCCTTGGACGGTTCTCCGCCCAGGGCTTCGATCTGCGCGTTGACCTGCTCCAGGGCGTCCTTGGGAACGATCGTGCCTTCGGCGAAATCGCTGTCTCCCTTGGTGGTAATCTTGACGCACTTGGAAAGGTTCTGGTTGGCGGCGCGAAACTCGAACTTATCGAGCACGCTGCCTGGCAATAACGTGGTGTCGCCCGGCGTCTCGATCTTCACCTTGCGCAGCATTTGGGTGACGATGATCTCGATGTGCTTGTCGTCGATGTCCACGCGCTGGCTGCGGTAGACGTTCTGGATTTCGCGGGTCAGATACTGCTGCACCGCCTCTTCGCCCGAGATCCGCAGAATGTCGTGCGGCACGAGCGGACCGTCGACCAGGGCCTCGCCGGCGCGGACGAAGTCGCCGGCATGGACGCGCAAGTGCTTGCCGTGAGCCACCAGGTGCTCGCGCTCGATGCCGCTTTCGCTGCGGACAATGATCGTGCGCTTGCCGCGGCGCTTTTCGCCAAGCAGTTCCACGGCGCCGTCGATTTCGGCGATCACGGCCGGTTCCTTGGGCTTGCGAGCCTCGAAAATCTCGGTCACGCGCGGCAAACCGCCGGTAATGTCCTGCGTGCCCGAAACCTCGCGCGGGGTCTTGGCCAGCAAGGTGCCGGCCGAAATCACACTGCCTTCGGTGACTTCGATGTGTGCCTTTTCGGGCAGGTAGTAGAAGTCCAGAATCTTGGCGCTTGAATCTTCGAGCACGACCTGCGGGTGCAGATCGCCCTTGTGTTCCATGATCAGCCGGCGCAGATGGCCGCTAGGATCCTTCTCCAGGCGCATCGTCTCGCCTTGGATGACGTCCTCGTAGCGGACCTTGCCGCCGACCTCGGCCAGAATCGGAATGCTGTGCGGGTCCCACTGGCACAGGACTTGTCCCGGCTTGACCTCCTGGTTCTCTTCGACCAGCAGGTTCGACCCGGTCGGTACTTCGTACTTCTCCAGCTCGCGGCCCTTGGGGTCGAGAACCGTGATTTCGCCGTTGCGCGTCAGCACGACGTGCTCGCCGGCGTCGTTCTTCACGACCTTCAAGCGCGTGTACTGCACGACGCCCGGTTTCTTGGCGCGGATTTCGCTTTCCTCGACGGCGCGGGCGGCGGTTCCACCGATATGGAAGGTGCGCATCGTCAACTGCGTGCCCGGCTCGCCGATGCTCTGGGCGGCGATGATCCCCACGGCCATGCCCTCTTCGACCATTGAGCCGGTCGACAGATCCATGCCGTAGCAGCGCCGGCAAATGCCCAGCGGCGCATCGCACGTCATCGGGCTGCGGACCTGGATCTTTTCCAGACCCAGTTCCTCGATGCGGTGGGCGATTTCGGCGGTGATCATGTCGTTTTCACGAATGATTACTTCGTCGGTGATCGGGTTGACGATGTTGGCGCGGCTGACGCGGCCGCGAATCGAGTCGGCCAGTCGCACTTCCACCTTCTCGCCGCGATAGATGACGCCCTTGGTGATGCCCTGCGTCGTGCCGCAGTCTTCCAGGGTGATCACCACGTTCTGCGCCACGTCGGCCAATTTGCGGGTCAGGTAGCCCGAGTCGGCCGTCTTGAGCGCGGTGTCGGCCAATCCTTTGCGGGCACCGTGCGTGGAACTGAAATACTCCAACACCGAGAGGCCTTCGCGGAAGTTGGCCTTGATCGGCGTCTCGATAATCTTGCCGGACGGCTTGGCCATCAAGCCGCGCATGCCGGCCAATTGGCGGATCTGTTCGACGCCGCCGCGGGCACCGGAATGGGCCATCAGGTAAATCGGATTGACGTAGCCGGGCCGGCGATAGTCGTTTTCCAGCTCGGTCATCATTTCGGTCGTGATCCGCTCGCGGGCGTGCGTCCAGGCGTCGAGCACCTGGTTGTAGCGCTCGCCCTCGGTGATGATGCCGCGCTGGTACAGCTTGTGAATCTTCAAGACGCTCTTTTCGGCGTCGGAGATGATCCGCGACTTGCTGGGCGGCGTAATCAGGTCATCGGTGGCAAACGACAAGCCGCTGCGCGTGCTCTGGCGGAAGCCCATCCGGTTCATGTCGTCCAACAGGTCAATCGTGGCCCGCCGCCCCAGAATCTGGTAGCAGTCCGAGATCACCTTGGCCAGTTCGCTCGAGCGCATCGGAATGTTGTAGTACGGCATGCCGTCGGGCAGCGTCATGTTGAACAACACGCGGCCCACCGTGGTGTCGATCAAGGCGCCCGGCTTGGCGCTGTCGTCGCCTTTCAAGCGTCGCGAAGAGGGCAGCTTGACCTTGATGCGGGCGTGGGTTTCCACGGCGCCCAGCGAGTATGCCAACTGCACCTCGTTGAGCGAGGAGAAAATCATGCCTTCGCCCTTGCGGGCGCCGAGCGACATCGTCACGTAGTAGCAACCCATCACCACGTCCTGCGACGGGCTGATGATCGGCGAGCCGTTGGACGGGCTGAAAATGTTGTTGGTCGACATCATCAGCGTGTGGGCCTCGACCTGGGCCTCGATCGACAAGGGCAGATGGACGGCCATCTGGTCGCCGTCGAAGTCGGCGTTGAAACCCTTGCACACCAACGGGTGCAGCTTGATGGCGTTGCCTTCGACTAGGGTCGGCTCGAATGCCTGAATGCCCATGCGATGCAGCGTGGGGGCCCGATTCAACAGCACGGGATGATTGCGAATCACCTCTTCCAGGATATCCCACACCTCGTCGTCTTTGCGCTCGAGCATTTTCTTCGCGCTCTTGATCGTGTCGGCGTGGCCCAAGTCCTTGAGCCGGCGAATGATGAACGGCTGAAACAATTCCAGCGCGATCTTCTTCGGCAGGCCGCATTGATGCAGGCGCAGGTTGGGACCCACCACGATCACGCTGCGGGCCGAATAGTCGACGCGCTTGCCCAGCAGGTTCTCGCGGAAGCGGCCCTGCTTGCCCTTGATCATGTCGGTCAGCGATTTGAGCGGACGATTGCTGCTGCCCAGCACGGGCCGTTTGCAGCGGTTGTTGTCGAACAGCGCGTCGACCGATTGCTGCAACATCCGCTTTTCGTTGCGGATGATGACTTCCGGAGCGTTGAGGTCGACCAGTTTTTTCAGCCGGTTGTTGCGGTTGATGATGCGGCGATACAGGTCGTTCAGATCGCTGGTGGCGAAATTACCCGAATCGAGCAGGACCAAGGGCCGCAGATCCGGCGGTATGACCGGAATCACGTCCAGCACCATCCACTCCGGCTTGTTGTCGGAGTCGCGGATGCTTTCGACGATTTTCAGCCGGTTGATCAGGTCTTTGGCCTTTTGCTTTGACCCGGTTTCGATCAGGTCGTTGCGCAGATCCTTGGAGAGCTGGACGAGGTCGAGATCCTGCAGCAGCTTGCGCACCGCTTCGGCGCCCATATCCGCCTCGAACGAGCCCTCGCCGTATTGTTCGCGGGCCGAGCGATATTCTTCCTCGGTGAGCAGTTGTTGTTTTTTGAGCGCGGTTTGTCCGGGGTTCGTGACCACGTAGTCCTGAAAGTAGATGACCTTTTCCAGGCTCGTGGTCTTCATGGACAGCAGGTTGCCCAAGCGGCTGGGCATGGCCTTGAAGAACCAGATGTGCACGACCGGCGCGGCCAGTTCGATGTGGCCCATTCGCTTGCGGCGGACGCGGCTGTGGGTGACTTTGACGCCGCAGCGGTCGCAGATCATGCCCTTGTATTTCATGCCCCGGTATTTGCCGCAGGCGCATTCCCAGTCCTTTTCGGGTCCGAAGATGCGCTCGCAGAACAAGCCGTCCTTTTCGGGGCGGTAGGTCCGATAGTTGATGGTTTCGGGTTTCTTGACTTCGCCGAACGACCAACTGCGGATGTCGTGCGGGCGCGCCAGGCTGATCTTCACCGACGTGTAGTCGTTGATCCGATCGTAGGAGCTTTCGCCGATATTACTCACGTTTACCCTCCTATCGAAATGCCACGCCGCACGCTGTCGCACGCCGTCGGGGCGGCGTGCGCGCGCCGCACGCGCGGCGAGCTATACGCGACGCTTTTCCAATTGCATATTGAGACCGAGTCCGCGGATTTCATTCGTCAACACGTCGAAACTGGCGGGCGTGCCGGCTTCCAGCGTGTTCTCGCCTTTGACCATCGATTCGTAAATCTTCGTGCGCCCTTCCACGTCGTCGCTTTTAACGGTGAGCAACTCCTGCAGAATGTAGGCGGCCCCGTAGGCCTCCAGGGCCCAGACTTCCATTTCTCCAAACCGCTGTCCGCCGAAGCGCGCCTTGCCACCCAGCGGCTGCTGCGTGATGAGCGAGTAGGGCCCGGTCGAGCGGGCGTGGACCTTGTCGTCCACCAGGTGGTGCAACTTCAACATGTAGATGTAGCCGACCGTGGTCTCCTGCTCGAACGGTTCGCCGGTGCGCCCGTCGAAGAGCTGCGCCTTTCCGTGCGCCGGCAGCCCGGCCTCGGACAGCGATTCCTGGATGGTTTTCTCCGTAGCGCCGTCGAAGACGGGAGTAATGGCCTGAAAGCCCAGTTTCGCGCCGGCCCAACCCAAATGGGTCTCCAGAATCTGGCCCACGTTCATACGACTGGGCACGCCCAGCGGATTGAGCAGAATCTGCAGCGGCGTGCCGTCGGCCAAAAACGGCATGTCTTCTTGCGGCAATATCTTGGCGATCACGCCCTTGTTTCCGTGCCGACCGGCCATCTTGTCGCCGACCGAAATCACGCGCTTGGCGGCAATGTACACCTTGACCATCTGCAACACGCCGCTGCGCAGCTCGTCGCCGCGCTTCATCGAGTTCAATTTCCGGTCGCGATCGTCCAGGGCCTGTTCGACAATGGGCCAGTGACTTTTATAGATGCGCTCCACGTCGGCCTTGCGCTGCGGGCTGCGGATATCGATGGCGTCGAGTTTGAACCGCTGGGCCTGATCGGCGATGTATTTGGCTTCGTGATCGCGCACCAGGGGCGTGCCCTCGTCGTCGACCAGCGGCCGCTGCAATACGCCTTCCATTTCCGTGACCATGGCCGAGAACGTCGAGGCAATCATGGCCGCGCCTTCCGCCTCGGCCTCCTTGAGCGCCTTCTCGAACTGCTTGCGTTCCTCTTCAGAGAGGCTCAAGCGGCGCGAAAACTTCTGCGTGTCGATGACGATGCCTTCCACGCCCGAGGGCACGTCCAGCGAGTCGTTCTTCACGTCCTCGCCGGCGCGGCCGAAGATGGCGTGCAACAGCTTTTCTTCCGGCGTCAGCTCGGTTTTCGACTTGGGCGAGACCTTGCCCACCAGAATGTCGCCGGGCCGCACGAAGGTGCCGATGCGCACGATGCCGTTCTCGTCCAGGTTGCGCAAGGCCTTTTCGCTGACATTGGGAATGTCGCGGGTGAACTCCTCGCGGCCCAGCTTGGTCTCGCGGATTTCGATATCGAATTCCTCGATGTGAATCGAGGTGTACGTATCATCCTTGACCAGATCTTCGCTGATGATGATGGCGTCCTCGAAATTGAAGCCGTCCCAGACCATGAATCCGACCAGCACGTTGCGGCCCAGCGCCAGTTCGCCCAGGTAGGTGGCGGCGCCGTCGGCGATGGCTTCGCCTTTTTCCACCTTCTGGCCCATTTGCACGATCGGCTTCTGGTTCTGGCAGGTGCGCTCGTTCAAGCCCACGAATTTGCGCAGGTGGTAGACTTCGCTGCCGATGTCGATGCGCGTTGAGTCGACGTAGGTCACGGTGCCCTTGCGGCGGGCCCGCACGATCATGCCCGAGTTCTGCGCCACGTCGCGTTCCATGCCGGTGGCGACAATCGGCGGCTCGCTGACCAACAGGGGCACGGCCTGCCGTTGCATGTTCGAGCCCATCAGCGCGCGGTTGGCGTCGTCGTGTTCCAGGAAGGGAATCAGCCCGGCCGAAACACCGACCATCTGGCTGGGCGCCACGTCGATATATTGAACTTTTTCGATCGGCACCATTTCGAAGTCAGAGTGGTAGCGGGCGATGATGTTGTCGCCCTTGAGTTTGCCGCTCTCGACCGGAGCGTCGGCCGGAGCCAGATACGCTTCGCTCTCTTCGTCGGCCCGCAGCCACACCACCTCGTCGGTCAGTTTCCCGTTGTTGACCTTGCGGTAGGGAGTGACCAGGAATCCGTATTTATCGACGGACGAGTAGATGGCCAGGCTCGAAATCAAGCCGATGTTCGTGCCTTCCGGCGTTTCGATCGGGCAAATGCGTCCGTAGTGCGAAATGTGCACGTCGCGGACCTCGAAGCCGGCCCGCTTGCGGTTCAAACCGCCCGGACCCAGGGCCGACAAGCGCCGCTCGTGCGTGAGCATCGAGAGCGGGTTCGTCTGGTCGACCACCTGCGACAGCTCGCCGCGGCCGAAGAAATACTCGATGGCCGCCGAAATGCTCTTGGGATTGATCAGGCTGCGCGGAGTCATGTCCTCGACGTCCTTCAAGCTCATCCGCTCTTGCACCGTGCGGCGCAGCTTGAGGAATCCCTTGCGCAGCTCGTCGCTGGCCAACTCGTCGATCGTGCGCAGGCGCCGGTTACCCAGGTGATCGATATCGTCGATCTCGGCGTCGGCGTCGCCCGCCGTCAGCTTGAGCAGATACTTGATGGCCGCGATCAGGTCCTCGGGCCGGAGGGTCATTTCGTTTTCGGGCACGTTGAGCTTCAATTTGCGATTGATGCGGAAGCGGCCCACTTTGCCCAGGCGATAGCGATTCGTGTCGAAAAATTTCTCGTGGAACAAGGCCCGGGCCTTTTCCAACTGCGGCGGGTTGCCCGGTCGCAACCGCTGATAAATGCGCAACAACGCCTCTTCATGGCTCGACGTGTTGTCTTCGCCGAGACTGTTGAAGATCAAAGGGGTTTTGGGATCGGACATGACCTCGACGGAGGTCAGGCCCGAGGTGCAGATCAATTCGGCGATGTTCTTGGCGATTTTCTGGCCGCCTTCCAGAATGACCTCGCCGGCCTTGTCGCTCGAGGCCGGGTAGACGATGTCGTCGACCGCGATCTTGCCCTCGATCTTGGCCACGCTGCGGCCGTCGACGATCTTTTCGGTTGACGTGTCGTAAAATACGCGGATCAGATCGGCGTTGAGGCTGTACTTGGGATCCATGGCCCGCAGCAAGGTCATGGCCGAGAACTTGCCGCTCTGGTCAATGCGGACGCTGAGCGTGTCTTTCTTGCTGGTGTTCAACTCGATCCAACTGCCGCGTTCGGGAATGATGCGGCAGCTATGCAAGCGGCGGTCGCCGGCTTCCAGTTCGCTGACAAAATCGACGCCGGGGCTGCGGTGCAACTGGCTGACGACGACGCGCTCGGCGCCGTTGATGATAAACTCACCGCCGCCGAGCATGATCGGCATGTCACCCAGGTAGACTTCTTCCTCGATCGGCTGTTCCTTGGTCAAACGCAGCCAGACGCGAAACGGCCGGCCGTAGGTCAGCCTCAACTGGCGGCATTCGTGGGGCTCGTAGCGCGGTTTGCCCAACTCGTAGCGGACGTATTCCAACCGCAGCGTCTTGTCGTAGCTTTCGATGGGGAAGATTTCGCGCAGCACGCCCTCGATACCCTGGTCGGTCCGCTTTTGCGGGGGCACGTCGTATTGCAAGAAGGCTTCGTAGCTGCGGGTTTGAATCTCGGTAAGATCGGGTATCGCGTGAGGAGCGCGTAAACTGCCGAAACGACGCACTTCTTTGGGACGAAGACGCCGTTCTGCTGATGTCGCCATGGAGGACTCCTAAACTATTTTCTACGTGCGAGAAGACTCATCTGTGCGGGAAAAATTTGCAAAACCAGTCGCCTTCGATCCCGGCCCGGCGCGCAAGGCGAGCGCACGATCAACGACCATTCACGCGCGAAAGAAACGAATCGGGTCAAGCGGTTTTCTGTCCGCGCGAGCGTGCCAGGCGGCAAAACGCCGGCAGCCGCGCTAAAAAGCGAAACAGCGGTTCACTACTTGATCGATACCGTGGCGCCGGCTTCCTCGAGCTCTTTCTTGATTTTCTCGGCTTCTTCCTTGGACACGCCTTCCTTGACCTTGCTGGGCACGCCCTCCACCAGGTCCTTGGCTTCCTTCAGACCCAGGTTGGTAATCGTGCGGACCACCTTGATGACGCCGATCTTCTTATCGCCGAAGCCTTCCAGCACGACGTCGAACTCGGATTTCTCTTCCTTGACCGCCGCGCCGCCGCCTTCGCCACCGGGCGCCGCGGCCATCATCACCGCGCCGCCCGCGGCCGGCTTGATGCCATGCACGTCTTCCAGGTAATCGCTCAGTTCCTTGGCCTGCTTCAGCGTCAAGGCGACAATCTTGTCGCCGAGTTCTTTTGCCGAAGCCGAGAATTCGCGCTCTTGCACATCAGTTGCCATCGCAGTTCTTTCCTTTCTCACTTGGCCGACACGGCGGCGCGCCTGCGCGTGCGCCGGGTCTAACGGGTCGTTTGTCGTGTGATGCCCGGAGCCAACCCCCGGACCTCGTTTATTGGATGCTCGTACAATGACATTGTTGGGATGAAACCTTTTTTAGGCACTTTCCGCCGGCGGGGCCGCCGCTTCTTCCTCGCCTTCGCCACGCTGCCTGACCTGGCTGGCCAGCGCGCCGCCGACACTCGTCAGTTGGCTGACCAGCAAGGCGCCCGGCGAAAGAATTTGGCCGACCAGCAAGCTCAGCTGCTCGTCGCGGGTGGGCCATTTGCTGACCTGCTGCACTTCTTGCGCTTGCAGTCGAGTCCCGCCCATCACTCCGCCGCGGGTGGCAAACGGAACGAAATCCTTGTCGTCGGCCAACTTGACCACTTCCTTGGCCAGGCTCACGATATCCGACGCGCCCCAGACCATTGCCAGCGTGCCCTGCGAGCCCTCGAAGGCCGCGGCCAGCAGCGTGCCCTCGGTCGCTCGGCGAGCCAGGCTGTTCTTGATGACCATCAACTTGATGTTTTTCTCGCGCAACGCCTTGCGCAGGGCGCTCGTGCGGATGGCCGACAGCCCGACGACGTTGACCAGAATCAGCTCCTGCACGCCGTCGAGCTCGCGCTTCAGGTGATCGGTGACAAGATCCTTGACGAGTTTGCTCATAGTAGGCTGTCCATCGCTCGGCTGCGGCCGCTGGGGGCAAAAAGTCGCAGCCCGTTCGTGGGATGACTAGTTTGTGTTCTTTCCAGCAACGCTTCTTCTGTTAACGACGCTCAGGCGGCGATGTGCGCCGACGGGCTCATGGTGGCGCTGACGCTGATGCCTTTGATGTACTGGCCCTTCACCGAGTGCGGCTTCATGTTTTGCACCTGCTGAATGAAGGCCTGGATGTTTTCCACGAGTTTTGGCGCGTCGAAACTCAGCTTGCCGACCACGGCGTGCAGGTTGCCGCCGGCGTCGGTGCGGAACTCGACCTTGCCCGCCTTGTACTCGCGCACCGTCTTGCCGATTTCCGGCGTGACCGTGCCGGCGCGCGGCGAGGGCATCAAGCCGCGCGGGCCGAGCACGCGGCCCAGCGGGCCGACGATGCCCATCATGTCCGGGGCGGCGATGCAGGCGTCGAACTCGGTCCAGCCCTCCTTGATCTTCTTGGCCAATTCGTCGCCGCCCACTTCATCGGCGCCGGCCGCCTTGGCCGCCTCGGCCAGATCGCCCTTGGCAAACACGATCACGCGCAGCGTCTTGCCGATGCCATGCGGCAACACGATCGAGCCGCGCACGATCTGATCGGCCTGCTTCGGGTCGACGCCCAAGTGAACCGCGATGTCGACCGACTGGTCGAACTTCGTGTTGTTGTACCGCTTCAACACCTCGACGGCCTCGGGAACGCTCAGCGGAGTCTTGCCCGGATGCTTGTCGGCGTGGGCTCGAATTCGTTTGGAAAGTTTGGTGGTCATGTTTGCCGGCTACAGTTCTGCCTTTCAATTCAGTTATGTCGAATTTGCACGCCTGGGCGGGTCGCAGGCGCCGGTGCTTAGTCGGTAACGTTGAGGCCCATGCTACGGGCCGTGCCCTCGATCATCCGCTGGGCGTGTTCCACGTCGCGGGCATTGAGGTCGGCCAATTTCAGTTTCACGATGTTTTCGATCTGGCTGCGGGACACCGTGCCCACCTTTTCCTTGTTGGGCACGCCGGAGCCCTTGGCAATGCCGGCTGCCTGCTTGAGCAAGGCCGCCGCTGGAGGGCTCTTGGTAACAAAGTCAAAGCTGCGGTCGTTGTAGACGTTCACCACGACCGGAATGGGCATGCCGCCGGCTTCGCGGGTCCGTTCGTTGAATTGCGAAACGAACTGCCCCAGGTTGATGCCGTAACGGCCCAACGACGTGCCGACCGGCGGCGCCGGAGTGGCCTGGCCGCCGGGAACTTGAAACTTGGCTTGTCCTACGAGTTGCTTGGCCATGAGTGGTGGTTAGTGGTTCGTGGTTGGTTTTTCAGCTGCGACGTTTGACCATCGGCCGCTGCTTAAATCGATTCGATCTGCCAGTACTCGAGTTCCACGGGGGTCGAGCGGCCGAAGATGTTGATCATCACCGTCACGCGACCGCTGGCCTCGTCGATGCTGTCGACCTCTCCCTCGAAGTTCTCGAACGTGCCTTCGTTGATTTTCACGCGATCGCCGACGTTGAAGTTGATCTTCAGCTTGGGCGCCTCGTCGGACTTCTCTTCTTGTTTGGCCACGATCTTAGCTACTTCGTGCGCCAGCATGGGCGTTGGCTTTCCGGCTGAGCCGGTAAAGTCACCGATGCCCGGCGTCTCGCGCACCAAGAACCACGTGTCTTCGTTGATCTCCATGTGAGCCACGAGGTAGCCCGGGTAGAGCTTCCGCTTCACGACCCGCTTCTTGCCGCCTTTGAACTCGGAGACCATTTCGGTCGGAACGATAACTTCTCCGAAAAAGCGCTCGAGTCCCGCGACTTTGACGCGGCGCTGCAAGCTTTCGCGGATCGACTCCTCGCGGTTGCTTTGCACCTTGAGGATGTACCAGTTCATCTTGGGCGGTTCTTCGACAACCGGCGTTTCTTCGATCGGGCCGCGCTCGTCCTCCGCTTCGGCAGTCGCCGAGCCCGCCCTTTCGTCAGCTGGACCGCCGGCTTCCTCATGGACCTCGTCGGGCGGCGCGTCGTCGGGCGGCAAGCCCGCATCGACCGCGCGCGACTCACTGGCCGACGACGGTGACTCGCTCCCGCCCACCGTCGGCGCAACGGGCACCACGGCCGGCGGAGTTTCGATCGCGGCTTCTTCGCCCAGCGGCGTCGAATTCTGCGGATTCTCGATCACTCTTTGGTTTCCTGCAACGCGTGCCCCAGGCCGGGCCCTGGCCGGCCGTCCTATGCGATCCTTAACTGCCCACGACTCTCAACAGGTGCAGCAGACTGCTCCAAAACAGGTCGTAGCCGTAGAGCACGACCGCCAAAAAAAAGATGCAAAAGATCACGACCACCGAGCTGCGCACGAGCTCGCCCCGCGTAGGCCACGAGACCTTGTTCATTTCCGCCTCGACGGCGATCAGAAAGTCGGCAAACTGCGGGATATTCACCAGGCGAAAGGCCATCCAAATACCAAACGAGGCCAGAAATACCGGCAAGCCTACGCGCAGCAACTCGCGTTCGCTTCCCAGGTATACGCTCAGCCGCCACGCCCCCAGCAGGAAGCCGACGGCCAAGGTGGCCCAGGTCACCTGCCGGGCGATACGGCCTTGGCTTCGTTTGTAGATGCCCAGGCTAAGTAGTTCCCGCAGCAGCGGGCTAACCGTCGCGTTTTTTTCTTTGGCCATGGCTTCGTTTGCCGGTGTCCGCGCCTCGCGCGCGGCTGCAAGTCATGTGCAGCGCCGCCCGCGCGGCGTTCTTACTTGGGAGGGAAATTCCGATTTGCCCCCCGAAATCTCGTCTCGCCCGGTCTTCCATCAGGCCCACACGCAAGGCGTTCCCACCGGGGGGACCACGCTTGCGCGGGATATTAACTGGCAGGGGCGGCGGGAATTGAACTCGCAACCTCTGGTTTTGGAGACCAGCGCTCTGCCAATTGAGCTACACCCCTGCAACACGGTCCGAGCCGGCGCCTGCCGTTTGCAAGCGCCTGACGGCGAACCGACGTTGGCTACGTATGTCTATTCCAAAATCTTGGTAACCACGCCAGAGCCGACCGTGCGACCGCCCTCGCGAATTGCGAAGCGCACTCCGTCGTCCATGGCGATCGGCGTGATCAGTTCGACGCTCAACTTGGCGTTGTCGCCGGGCATGCACATTTCGGCGTCGCCGACCAGGTTCGCGCTGCCGGTGACGTCGGTCGTGCGGAAATAAAACTGGGGACGGTAGCCGCTGAAGAACGGCGTGTGACGGCCGCCCTCTTCCTTCGACAGCACGTACACTTCGGCCTCGAACTTGGTATGCGGCGTAATCGAACCGGGCTTGGCCAGCACCTGGCCGCGCTCGATTTCCTCGCGCTTGATGCCGCGCAGCAGAATTCCCACGTTGTCGCCGGCCTGCCCTTCGTTGAGCGTCTTGTTGAACATCTCGACCCCGGTGCAGATCGTCTTGCGCGGCTTGTCCGACAATCCGATGATCTCGACTTCGTCGCCGACGTGGACGATGCCCCGCTCGATGCGTCCGGTGGCTACGGTGCCGCGGCCTTCGATCGAGAACACGTCCTCGACGGCCATCAAGAACGGCTTGTCGACTTCGCGCACTGGCTCGGGAATGTAGCTATCGACCGCGTCGAGCAGCTCTTGAATGCACTTGGTCGCGGCCGGGTCCTTGGGATTGTCGTAAGCCGGCTTGCTCGCGCCGCGAATGATCGGCACTTCGTCCCCCGGGAAACCGTACCGCGTCAACAATTCGCGCAGTTCCAACTCGACCAGCTCGAGCAACTCGGGGTCGTCGACCAGGTCGACCTTGTTCAGAAACACGACCAGCGCCGGCACGCCCACCTGGCGCGCCAGGAGGATGTGCTCGCGGGTTTGCGGCATCGGTCCGTCGACGGCCGACACCACCAGGATGGCCCCGTCCATCTGGGCGGCGCCCGTGATCATGTTCTTGATAAAGTCGGCGTGGCCTGGACAGTCGATGTGGGCGTAGTGTCGCTTGTCCGACTCGTATTCGACGTGGCTGACCGCGATGGTGACCGTTTTGGTTTCATCGCGGACGGTGCCGCCCTTGGCGATGTCGGCATACGACTTGAAGCTCGCTAACCCCTTGACGGACTGGACCGCCAGCAAGGCGCCGGTCAAAGTGGTTTTCCCGTGATCAATGTGACCGATCGTGCCCACGTTGACGTGTGGCTTTTTCCGTTCGAATGTGTCCTTGGCCATTCTATCTCCCTGGTCTTTCTTGTCCGGACATGTTGAATGTTGGTGATGTACTTGCTTCTAGATCCACGCGATTTCGGATTAGTGCAAAGCTGCTGATGGGACTTGGACCCATGACCTCGTCCTTACCAAGGACGCGCTCTACCAACTGAGCTACAGCAGCCCGAGTTTCATCCTCAAGGGCGCGTCGCGGCTCGCTTCCCCCTAAGCACGCCCGTGTGCCTGCTGGCACGCTCCCATACGTGTCGTCGCCACAGCGCTTTGGCTCCCGCCCGTCTGACTGTTCCCCCCGCTCGCTTCCCTCTCCAAGCGGGTGAAGGGAATCGAACCCTCGTCTTTAGCTTGGAAGGCTATGGCTCTACCATTGAGCTACACCCGCACATCGCTTCGCGGAACAAGCGGTTTACTTGCCGCGCCGTTCATTGCCGGTTGCAGTGTCGCAGTCGCTTTGGTTTGTATGTCTCGGCTTGCCGCGGCCGGCGCGTCTGGCGCGTCCTGGCCCGAGCGGTTCGTAGAAATCCCACGCTGCTTCCGTTTGACGTATGGGGGGTACAGGATTCGAACCTGTGAAGGCTAAGCCATCAGATTTACAGTCTGACCCCTTTGACCGCTCGGGAAACCCCCCTTCGAATTCGGCCCGTCAACCGCTGTTGTCAAGGGCGGGCTCTTCCCGGAATGTCCTTACTCAGAGCGGACTAACCATCGATTGCTCGTCGTGCGATCCATCCGCCGCGAAGCTAGCGGAGGGACTTGAACCCACAACCTGCTGATTACAAATCAGCTGCTCTGCCAATTGAGCTACGCTAGCCTTCAAGTCCCCCACGAAAACCACTAAATATAACGAACTTACCGTGCCTTGCAATACGGGGTGTTTTAAATTGGCCAAATACGTCCGGCCGCTGGAAAACATTCGCTTGCCGCCCATTTTTGGCCGGGAGGCGCAGCCTATGAAGCAGCGCGACTCGCCAGCGTCTGGCACCGGGGCAATCGCGCGAAGACCGCCTCAGCAGGCACCCTCTTCGCTGGGTCTGGCAAGCGACAACTGCCGCCCGGCAAGCCGGACCGCGCAAGCCCGCTATTGAACAGCGACCAGCGAGTTGCCTGTCCTGACAGCGGCGGCGGGCCTCCTTTTTAGGCTAGATCCCCTGACTGGGGGCGCCAACGAACGCGTCTCGTGACCCCAGAGGGCCAACGAGACGCGGTAAATCTCACTTCCGCTCGGCCGCCTTAGTTCGGCCCGGGAACGTCGATCTTCTCTTCTTGCGCGGCGATGCGCAGCTTGTTCAAAGCCCGCGCCTCGAGCTGGCGGACCCGCTCCTTGGTGACGCCCATCTCGGCGCCCACTTCCTTCAAGGTTTGCGGTTCGTGCCCGTGATCCAGACCGAAGCGATTAATGATAATCTTCTGCTCGCGCTCGTCAAGCCGCTCCAGAATCTTGCCGATCTGGACCTCGCGCTGCGACTGCGCGCTTTCCTGTTCGTACTGATCCGTGCGGCGCTCCTCGGTGCTGTAAAACATCTCCGAATGGCTGGTCCGGAAGCGGTCGCGATGCCGATGCTCGTCGGGAATCGTGCGGGCGAAGTTCTTCATGATCGCCCAGCTGGCATACGTGCTGAACTTGTTGCCGCGGGCGAAATCGAACTTCTCGACCGCGCGCATCAACGACATGTTGCCGTCGCTCACCAGCTCGAAGAAGTTGTCGCCTTGTCCCACGTGCCGCTTGGCGATCGAAACGACCAACCGCAAATTGGCGCGCACGATCTGGTTTTTCATGGCCACGATCGCGTCGTACAGCGCCTCGATGTGGTCCATCACGCTGCTCTTGGCACGCGCCGGATCGAGCTGGCTGCGCAGTTTCGAGGCCTTGTATTTCAGATAGTTGAACTTTCGGAACAGGTGCCCCTCTTGCTCGCGCGTCAACAGCGGAACTTCGTACAGGCTCGCCAGATAGGGAGGCAAACCGGCCGGAAGCCGGGTCTTCTTGACCGCCACGCCGCTGGCGGGCATTTCGGCCATGTTTGTGCGCTCCGCGCTGGCGCGGCTGAATTGGGGATTGGGAATGAAATCCAACGGCAGGTCCATGATGCGCCGGGCGCGCATTTCATTGATCACCCGGTACATACTGGTTTTCGTGCGGTGATAGCGGTCGGCGAGCGTTTCGACCCCCACGCGTCGGCGATACTGTTGATAGATTCTCTTCTTGTCGTCCTCGGTCAACGGGCCGGTGACGTTGGGGAAGATCGCCAAGTTGGGATGTTCCCGATCAAATTGCTTCAAGGTGTAACGAATGGTTTCCACACTTCGCCCCATTCTCTTGGACACGCGCCTCGTGACGTCGGCCAGCGAACCGCCGCCGTGCGCCAAGCGTCGCGCTCGCTCGACGATTTCGCTTCGTTCCTCGTCCGTTAGTTGACTGAAACGAGCGCCCCGCCGGACGCGGTCCTCATTGCGAGCGACAAACTGTTCCACGGAACTCTTCAAGAAACCAACCCGCTTTCTGCCGTCGAAGACAAATCGCCGACTGACCAGTCCCTGCTGTCGCCACCGCGAAATCGTCTTGGTTGAGACCTTGAACATCTGGCTCAATTCCTCGACCGTCAGCACGCGCTCGCCGGCGCTCGCGGCCGGCACATCGGCCGCGTCGGAAAGATCTTCGACGAACAACCGCAAATCGTGACCGGCATCCTGCCCCGAAAGCTTCAGATTCGGGAACGATTCGGGTCGATAGTCGGTAATCCGGTAGCACAAATACTCATAGGTATAAGTGCGCCGCGCATCCAATTCGGCCAGCAGTTTTTCAGCCCGATTGACCTGCTCGATTTTTTTCTCGCGAGGCGCGAATCGAACCTGCTGGTCGCGAAGTTGGCGAATAATGGGGTTCAGGTAGTCGGTATGCATGTCAGATCCTCTTCTAACCAATCCCGGCGGTGTTCCTTGCGCTCCGCGCCCCTCGAGATTGTCTCCATCAAATTACGCGACCCTTCTGGCCGCGACGTGACCACCCTGGCAGCACCGGGGGTGAGACGCCGGTAAAATTGCGTCGTGGGCCATCGACCAGAGGATTTTGAGCCGCTGGCTCTTTGGCCGGGACTTGACTTTTCTACAAGCCGGAATAGGCAGAAAGGCTTCACTCTATACGTATAAAAGTCCCTCTGGATCGAAATAAGTTCGCGCGACACCCGTTTTTTCGCATTCGCCCCCATTTCGGGATGAATGAACCCGACTGCAGCATCTTGTTGTTATAGCAGATGTTGTGGTTTTTGGCCCAGATCACTTGCTAGCACTACCGAATCTGCCCGCTTTGTCCAACCCCAAGCCGCTCAACAACCTGCGGCAATCACGGTCGTTCGATTGGATTGGCGAGCTTAGCCGGGACGATGTATCAAATTGAACGCTCGGGACGACCGCGCCCTTGAGTGCAAACAACGTGCCATTTCACGCAGGGGTTGAGAATGGATTCCGACCGCGCTCGCCGGTGGCTCGTCTTTTGGGTCGTGCTGGTCGCCGCCCCCTGCGTCGCCCGGGGGGCAGCCGCTCCCGAAAAATTCTCGCTCAAATCCGTGTATCGTGCGGGTGAATTGTCGCGCGTCGAAGTTGCCATGCAAGTCGGGGGCGACGTCAAATTGGTGACCGATGGCAAGTCGAAGACGCTGCCCATGAGCGTGGTCGCCAACCTTAAGTACGACGAACGACTGATGGCGCTGGGTCGCGACAAGCGGCCGGTCCGGGCAATCCGCTATTACGACGACGCGCGGGCCGCAATCAAGGTGGACAAAGGCGGCGAAAAGCCGACTCTGGGCGACCGCCACCGGCTGATCGTGGTCGATAAGCCGGAGAAATCGGCCGCCACGCTGTTTTGCCCCACCGAGGCGCTGTTCCGCGAAGAACTGGACCTGATCGACGTGCCGGGCAACACGCTGGTCATGGACCGCTTGCTGCCGGCCGAAGCGGTGGCTCTGGGCGAGTCGTGGAAACCGACCGATCAGGTGCTGGCCGACTTGCTCGGCTTGGAGGCCGTAAGTTGGGCCGACGTCGAATGCATGTTGGGTGAAGTCAAGGACGGGGTGGCCGCTGTATCGGCCGCTGGCTCACTGAGCGGCGCGGTCGGCGGCGTGTCGACCGAGATCGAGTTGAAAATCAAGTACAAGTTCAATCTCAAGTCCAATCGCATCACGCTGTTGGCCCTGCTCATCAAAGAAAAGCGATCGGTCGGGCACGTCGGGCCGGGGCTCGACACGGTCGCCAAGGTGATCGTGACCATCGCCCCGATCGCCAAGTCGGAGAATCTGACCGCCGCCGAGACTCAAAAGCTTCCGCAAAAGCCGACTCCCGAGCTATCCGAGCTCAGCTACTTGGCCCGTGGCGGCCGGTTCCGCTTCAACTACGATCGCCGCTGGTACCTGACCAGCGAAGACCCAAAACTTTCAGTGTGGCGGCTATTGGACCGGGGCGAACTGGTCGCGCAGTGCAACATGTCGCCGTTGCCGGCCGGCAAAAAGCCGGCGACCCTGGCCGAGTTTCAGCGCGACGTGCAAAACTCTCTGGGCAAGAATTTTGGTCAGTTCGTCAGGGCCTCGCAAAACGCTCACGAGGCCGGCTACACCGTGTTTCGCCTGGTGGTTCACGGCTCGGTTTCGCAACTGCCCATCGAGTGGATTTACTATCTGATCCAGGACGAGAAGGGCCAAGCCGTGTCGTTGGCGTTCACTTTCGAGCGGGACTTGTCAGGCCGTTTCGCCGAAGCCGATCGCTCGCTGGTCAGCGGTTTGCGTCTGGGCGAACCGCAATCCTCGACCGCCGCTAAGCCGACCAAGGCACGCTAGCCGCGCGCTCCCGGTCGACCTATCGCCGCGGAGTATCTTGGGCCCCGTTCCGCGATGACGCTGCCGCATGGCAGCCGGTCACGACCCGATGGCCGAGATAATTCGACCCTCGGGCCGCTGCCGCAGAACTCTTGGCTCAATGGTCGCGAGGTCAGAAATACGGTGTCTGACACAGGCAGCGAGAAGTGTCAACTTACGGTGGTTTCTTCGGTCTTCCCAAGAATCAACCGCCGTTCCCACGGGTTTAAGGGCGGACGGACGTTCGTGGCCAATGTCGGTTCGTCATGGGTCACTAGTTGGTATCTGGTGCGACAGCCCTGGGTGAATCCACAAGAACTCTTTGATGTCGTCGGGTCCAACGATTAGCACGCGAATGTGAAGAAGCGATTCATTCATGCGCCGCACGTTGCGTGTGATTGGCCGATATAGATCACGCGGCCAGTCATACTGCGAAGCTAGTCGTTTTGAACGAACTACTGAAAGCGATTTTCAATAAACGGTGGACCCTCTTCGGAGTCCACTGGACCACCTTCTAGGAACCCCGAAAGCTGTCGAAGGTCTAATGTCCCTTGGCCGGCGCGCGCAGTCGGCCCACGCCGCCTCGTTGCCCACGTACAGAACAGAAATTCCTTTGCTCTCGTCATCGCTACATAGAGAATCCGACGCTCTTCGCTTAGATCCGAAAACGGACGGGGCACCAAGCCATTTTCCACACCCGCGACAATTGTCGCCCGAACTGTTAGGCCCTTTGAGCCCCCCATGGTCATGATGCGTACGCCCTCGCTGCGTGCCATCGCTAGGTCCCTACCAAGCGGTTCAATTTGGCTGATGTATCGCCCAAGCGACTGCTTCTCCTCCGCGAATTCATCGAGATCGGTGAGCAATTTCGAAAAGTCCTCCGTCGGCGTCGATACAACCCCATCCTCTCCGAATGCTTCCAAAATCCAGTGTCCCCA
>JBGQHN010000043.1:0-19416 GCA_041497975.1 Planctomycetia bacterium
AGTGCCTCAAAAGAGCAAGGAACTTGCCGGGGTCGATTGAGGCTGGAGGCCGGAGACCGTAGGAAGGCCGGCGCACCAGGGATCCAAAAATCCAACCCCCAGTCCCCGTTCTCTAGATCGCTTCGCCGCCTCGTTCGCCCGTGCGGATGCGAATGCAATCGTCCATCGGAAGCACAAAGATCTTGCCGTCGCCGATTTCTCCGGAGCTGCCGGTCCGGCCCCCTTTGATAATCGCGTTGATCGTCGGTTCGACGAACTGATCGTTCACCGCAATTTGCAATTGCACCTTGCGCAAAAGGTTGACCGCGATTTCGTGCCCGCGGTAAACCTCCGTGTGTCCCTTTTGCCGTCCGAAGCCCTGCACGTCCATGACCGTCAGGCGAAAGACCTCCACTTCCGTCAGGGCGGCCTTGACCGCTTCCAATCGCGTCGGCTGAATGATGGCGATGATCAACTTCATCGAGGCGGTACTCCCGGAGTCGATGCGCAAGGCAGGCTGATCGAAGGGCGTCGAATGCGAGACTCGCAGGCAGTAGAGTCTCGAGCGACCCGGCGTCACGGACCCCAGCGGGCGCAACCTTGCCACTGTTGTAGTTTTAGCTCGCCAGATCGTTTCGAGCAACGACCTAACAGCGGCAGCGCGGCCAAGAGAAAAAACAGGCCCCTGGCTTGGGCAGGTTAGGCGGAGACCTACCCAAGCCTGAGGGGCATCCTTCTGGCCCAGGCAAGAGCCGAAGTCGCGGTTTTGTGTTGTTCAATCAAACTCCGGGAGAAGCCCACGGCACAAGATCAACTCTTAATTGCCACGATCGCGGCCGTCCCTGGCCACAACTGCTCCTCGCTGAGCGTGACGTATTGCAACCCTTGTGCCGACAAGATCACAAACTTGCGGCCGGCGCCATGAAGGAGTCGGATCGTGAACGCTGTCGGCAACTTAGGACTTGAAACGCGGGATTTGTCGTGGGTTCAGCGAGACGCTCAACCTGCTTCGACGTGCTTAAGAATTCGTCACTGGCCGAAGCGCATTTGAGCAAGAGAATCGGCTAATGCCAGCGTCGATCGTTCGCCTCAAAAAATGAAAGCGGGGTGCGCCCTGACTTAGGCACACCCCGCTTTTCGTTTCATCGTTTGGCAAGCTTTGGGCTAGCCGCGTAGCCAAAACGAACCGTGACGAGCCCCGCTCGCGTTTTCTCGGTGTCGCATTTACGTTTGCCTTCTGGACACAGGCGAAAGTGCGCTATACAAACGGTTCGAGGCCGAAACCAGCGGCAATGCGATTCGGGCGGTTCGCGCGTCTGCACGGAGGCATGGGTTGACGATTGTGTCACGTCTCAGGAGTCTACGACCATGGCCGGAAACCCCCGCCACCCTCTCGAACCGCTTTCGGACGATGAGGTCCGGCAGACCGTCGGGCTGCTCAAGTCGCTGGGCAAGGTGGTGCCCACCACGCGCTTCGTCTCCGTTAGCCTCAAGGAACCACGCAAGGAACTCGTACACGCGCCGCAAAGCGGCCGCGCAATTCCGCGCGAAGCGTTTGTCGTGCTGTTCGACAACGCGACGAATACCGCCCACGAGGCGGCCGTGTCGCTGAGCACCTCGGAACTCGTGTCGTGGAAGTCGATTGCCGGTGCCCAGCCGACCATGACGATCGACGAACAGATCGAATGCGAACAGGCCGTGCTCGCCAGCGCGGAGTTCCGGGCGGCGCTTAAGCGCCAATACGGCATCGAAGACGCGAGCCTGGTGATGGTCGATATCTGGAGCGCGGGCAATTACGGGTCGGAAGAGGACCGCACGCGCCGGCTAGCCCGTCCGCTGTGCTTCGTGCGCGCCGATCCGACCGACAACGGCTACGTGCGGCCGATCGAGGGGCTACGCCCGGTGGTCGATTTGAACACGATGCAAGTCATCCGCGTCGAGGAGTATGGCGCTTGGCCGCTGCCCCCGGGGGAGTGCAACTATGCGGCCGACCGCGTGAAGAAGTTTCGCCAGGACATCAAGCCGCTCGAAATTCTTCAGCCCGATGGGCCTAGCTTCGAGGTCGACGGCTACCAGGTACGTTGGCAGAACTGGAGTTTCGTGATCGGCTTCAACGCCCGCGAAGGGTTGACGCTGCATCACTTGCGCTATCGCGACCAAGGGCGGGAGCGATCGGTCATCTACCGCGCATCGCTGACTGAGATGGTCGTGCCCTACGGCGATCCGGGAGAAACACAACGCCGCAAGAACGCCTTCGACGTGGGCGAGTACGGCATGGGCATGTGCGCCAATTCTCTGGAGCTGGGCTGCGACTGCCTGGGCCTCATCAAATACTTCGACGCGCACATGGTCACGAGCCGCGGCGAGCCGCTCCTGATCAAGAATGCGGTATGCATGCACGAGGAAGATTTTGGAATTCTGTGGAAGCACACCGACCGCCGCCTGAACACTCCCGAGGTCCGGCGATCGCGGCGGCTGGTGGTGTCGAGCGTCTCGACCGTTGAGAACTACGAATACGGCTTTTTCTGGTACCTGTACCAGGACGGCAATATCCAGCTCGAAGTCAAGTTGACCGGTGTTCTGTCGCTGGGGGCGCTGGGGCCCGGCGAGGCGGCAAAGTACGGCAATCTCGTGGCCCCGCAACTATACGCGCCGAACCATCAGCACTTTTTCAACGTGCGGCTTGACTTCGATCTCGATGGCGCAACCAATTCCGTCCAGCAAGTGGACGTCGTCGCGGATGAACCCGGCGAGGCGAACCCCTTCGAGAACGCGTTTCAGGCAAAGTCCACGATGCTCAAGACCGAAAAACAGGCCCGCGCGCACCTGAACCTGCAGTCGGCGCGCACGTGGAAAATCGTCAACCCTGAAACGCGCAACGCTGTCGGCGAGCCGGTAGGCTACAAGTTCGTGCCTGGAGACAATTCGTTTCCGTTTGCGTCGCGGAATGCCTGGTGGCGCAGGCGGGCGGGTTTTGTGAATTTCCACGTCTGGGTTACGCCGTTTTCCGACAACGAAAAATACGGGGCCGGCGATTATCCCAATCAAAGCACTGGCGGAGACGGCCTAGTCCGCTGGACCGAGCAGGACCGCGCGATTGAGGGGACGGACATTGTCTTTTGGTACACTTTCGGGCATACACACGTCCCCCGCCCCGAGGACTACCCGGTGATGCCTACGGCCTACATCGGCTTTATGCTCAAGCCGCAGGGCTTCTTCAATCTCAATCCGGCCAACGACGTGCCGCCGTCACCGAAAAAGCTGGCCGTCGCGTCCAAGTGCTGCCATTAGAGATCGGGCTTTCCCGCGAACGCTCGAAAGTGGCCCGCGCCGGGGAAGCGGCGCGCGATGCAGTTCGGATTGCAACGTGCTGCGTTCCGAGTTGGGCGGCTACGAGACGGCCCCCTTGAAAGAAGTACCCAATAAAACAAAGCGGGGTGCACCGCTTTCGGCGCACCCCGCTTCTCATTTCTTCAAGTCGGCAGGCTACACCGGCCCGCCATTCTTTTGACTAGAACAACGTGATCACGTCGAAGCCGAGCAGCGTCTGGCTGTTGCCAAAACCGCCGTCAAACGGTCGCTCTGGGTTGCCCACGATCCCGTTGGGGTTCAACGAAGTGCCGCTGAACCAGTCGAAGCGAACATATGGGCGAACCATGGTGTTGGCACTGTACTTCCAGTTGGCACCAGCGGTGATCTCGTAGAAGCTGCCGGGGTAGCCCGCGCGGTTCGTGCTCAAGCCACGGTCGCTGCCGCCCGGAGGATTTGTCGTGCCCAAGTAGCCGCCCACGCGGAAGCCCTCTTCATCGCGGAACCATTCAGCGCGGAGGCCGTAGCTCATGCAGTCGCTGACCTTGTAAAACAAGTACTGGTTCAAACCGTACCACCTGGCATCCTTACCATTAAGCAAGGCGTCATTCTGGAAGCCGAAGTCGGTTTGCAGGACGTAAGTCAAATTCTCGCTGATCGACTTCAACGGGCGGCTGTATGCGACCGTATTCAAGAACCGCTGGCGGTAGATACTGTTCTGCGTAAGTTCATTGCTGACAATGTCGACGACCGCAATCTGGGCACCGTCGTTGAACTTCTCGGTGTAGGTAGTGATAACCCCGAGGTTCGGGTTCGAGTTATCGAAGTTATCCCATCCACGGATGAGCCCGACGCCGAACACGACGGTCTCGCTGTATTGGTTCGTGGCGAGGATCCCGGTGTGCGTGAATGCCTCACCGTATGCATACGTCATCGGCACGCTCGTGAAGAAGTTGGCGTTCGTGTTGACGGTTTCATAGCCTACCGGAGAAATCCATACCCCGGCCTTGATTTTCCACGTGTTCCAGGCGGCCTCGGCATACGCTTGCGGCAGATTGAAACCGTAGAATCGCTGCGTGCTCCACGTCGGCTGCTGGAAATAGCCACGCGTTCCCAAGCCCGACTCGGTCGAGAATCTGTTGCTCGTGCCGAATTGCCCGTCGATGCGGAAACCGAAATCCGTGCCGCAACCTTTCGTGTCGGTCGGTTTTTCAATGTACATCCACAACGAGTTGAGGTTGTACTCGTTGGATCGGTCAGTCCAGATCACCGGGCCGTTGAACTTGTCGGCCGGGTTACTGGTGTTCCAATTGTAGCCGTGGGCCATAAAGCCGGCGACGTTGATGTTCCGGCACTTCAGGCATTCGTTGTCAACGAGTTTCCAAAGTTCGCCCAGGTTGCAGCAGGGGTTCAAGATCGTGCCGCCGCCGGGCATGGGAGCCGGGGTTTCAGGACCGCCAGCCGCGTCCGGCGCTTCTTCCTGTTTTAGGTCGTCCGCTTTGGCGTCGGCCTGTTCGTCGATGTCTTGGGCATAGTAACTGTTGTACTCAAACGCGGTTTGACGCGCTGACTGAGGCTGACCCCAACCGCTCTGGGCGTAGCCGGTTTTGGCCGACAGCACGCACGCTAGGGCGCCGGCCAGCGCCAACTTCGAGAGTTTCATATCCGTTCTCCAATCCTTTGCAACGGTAGTCGAGCGCTTTTGGGAGCACTCAGGTGGGCTGATTCGACTTCGAAAGAGCGAACGAAGGGAACGCCGCCTTGTCCCCAATTCGGCTCCGCAATGCTGCTATCGGCGTGCGGGCTGAAGCGAATTGACGCGAAGAATGGCATAATCCGACGACGTCACTCAAATCGGCGAAAAGCTGGGTAGAGCTTGTCGGCTGTGCCGAAAACGCGGCTACGCTGTCACAGGAAGAGGACCTCGCGACCATCGAGAGCCGGTCGAAAACCGACAGGCCGGCGATCCGCGGGCGGTTACCGCACGTCGGTCGAGATCAACGGACGTCGACTCCCGCCTGGGCGTCGACGAGATCCTCGAACAGAGCGTCGACGAAATCATCGGGCACAAACAGCGTCAGATCTTCGGGCCGCTCGCCGACGCCGACGTACTTGACCGGCAACCCGACTTGCTGGCGAATGGCGACAACAACGCCGCCTTTTGCCGTACCGTCAAGTTTTGCCAACACGATGCCGGTACACTTGACCGCATCGGTAAAGTGCTTTGCCTGGCTGATGCCGTTTTGGCCCGTCGTGGCGTCCAACACCAGCAGCACCTCGTGGGGCGCAGCGGGGATCTGCTTGCCGATTACCCGGTGTATTTTCGTCAGCTGCTGCATCAGGTTTTGTTGCGTTTGCAGCCGGCCGGCCGTGTCGACGATGCATACGTCGGCCTTTGACTCGATGGCCAAGGTCACGGCCCGATGGGCCACGCTGGCTGGATCGCTGCCCTGCTCGCCCTTGACGACGTCGACCCCCAAGCGGTTGGACCAGACCGTCAGTTGTTCGACGGCGGCCGCCCGGAACGTGTCGGCCGCGCCGAGCACAACCTTTTTTCCCTGCGACTTGAAGAGATATGCCAGCTTGGCGATCGACGTGGTCTTTCCCGCGCCGTTGACGCCGGCCACCATGATCACGGTCGGCCCCTCGGTGGCGAAACGAACGGGCTGTTCGCTTTGGGCCATAAGTTCCTTGAGCTTGACTCTCACGCTGGCCAGCAGGTCGTCGATCTGCATCACGCGCGCGCGGTATTTGAGACTTACCTCGTCGACGATCGCCTGCGCGGCTTGCACGCCCATGTCGGTCTTGATCAGGATGCCCAGCAGCTCTTCCAGGAAGGCATCGTCCACCAGGCGACCTTGGCTCTTGAACAGGTCGCGCACGTCGGTGTTGAGCAGTTGAGCGGTCTTCTTGAGACCCTGTTTGAGCTTGTCGAATAAACCCATGATGGCTCGCGGGGGGGACAGTGGAACGGCGCTCGAAAACCCTACGTCAATGCTTCTCGTGGCCGACGAGCAATCGGTCCAAAATGCCGTTGACGAACTGCGCCGACTGTTTGCTGCCGAATCGCTTTGCCAATTCGACGGCCTCGTTGATGGCCACTCGATCCGGCGTATCAAAATACAGGATTTCGTACGCGCCCAGCCGCAGCACGTTTCGATCCGTCGCGGCCATTCGCTCCAGGCTCCAATGGTCGGCCGTCTGGGCCAACACGTGGTCCAGCTCCTGCCGATTGCGGCGCACGCCGGCGATTAGGCAACTGGCAAAATCGATCAGCTCCGGGGCCAGCAAACGATTGTGCACAAAGCCCTGGTCGTCGGCCGGGTTGTGCCCAGGATTCAAGTCATCCTGATACAAGACCTGCAGCGCGACTTCTCGAGCTCGGCTACGACGCGCCATGGGTGATTCGACTCCTGTGGGTCATGCCAGTTTGGCTAGCAAGCTGACCATTTCCAACGCCGCCTGGGCACACTCGCTTCCTTTGTTGCCCACGTTCCCGCCGGAGCGGTGGATCGCCTGCTCAAGCGTATCGCACGTCAACACGCCGAACAAAACCGGCACCCCGGTGTGCAGTCCCACGTCGCTCAAGGAAATGCTCACCGCGCGGTTGATATGCTGATCGTGCGTGGTTTCGCCGCGAATCACGGCGCCCAGGCAGATCACGGCGGCATACCGCCCGCTGGCGGCCATGCGCTGCGCAACGAGCGGAATTTCCCACGCGCCGGGCACCCAGGCCACGTCCATGTGTTCGTCGCTGACGCCGTTTGCCGCGAGCGTTGCGATGGCTCCGTCCAATAGTCGGCTGGTGATCGACTCATTGTAGCGGGAGACCACAATGGCTAGCGATTCGGCCGGAGCGGTCAGATTGCCTTCGAAAACGCGTGGCACCAATAACACCTCTTGCAAACGTCAAGCCGCGACGCCGACCCGATCGAATCGCGCGCCGCGCGGCCAGGCGAGGTCCTTGAGACAGAATCGAAGCTTTCGCACCGGACAAAGTGGAAGTTACGACTTCATGCTCATGAGGAATTCGGCGTTCGTCTTGGTCTTCTGTAGCCGGTTGACCAATAATTCCATCGCGTCCGGGCCGTTCATGTCGTTGAGGACCCGGCGGAGGATGCACACGCGGCGGTACTCCTCGGGGTCCATCAGCATCTCCTCGCGACGCGTGCCGCTGCCGCCGATGTCGATCGCCGGCCAGACCCGCTTGTCTACCAGGCGACGGTCCAACACGATCTCCAGGTTGCCGGTCCCCTTGAACTCCTCGAAGATCACTTCGTCCATCCTGCTGCCGGTGTCGATCAACGCCGTGGCCATGATCGTCAGCGACCCGCCCTCCTCCACCTTGCGGGCCGAACCGAAGAATCGCTTCGGTCGCTGCAGGGCGTTGGCGTCGACGCCGCCGGAGAGAATCTTGCCGGAGTGCGGGCATTCCGAATTCCAGGCCCGCGCCAAGCGCGTGATCGAATCCAAAAAGATGATCACGTCGTAGCCGTATTCGACCATCCGCTTGGCTTTTTCGATGACCATTTCGGAAACCTGGATATGGCGCGAGGCGGGCTCGTCGAACGTAGAGCTGATCACTTCGCAATTCGGGCCTTTCACCTGCCGCTCCATGTCGGTCACTTCTTCCGGCCGCTCGTCAATCAAAAGCATGATCACGTACACATCCGGGTGATTGACCAGCACGCTCTTGGCCATTTTTTGCAGCAGGATCGTCTTGCCCGCCCGCGGCGGACTGACGATCAACCCGCGCTGGCCAAAACCGATGGGAACGATCAAATCGACCACCCGCATCGCCGTCTCGTCGGCGGTCGTCTCGAGCACCACGCGCTTGTCCGGATGCAAGGGCGTCAAGTCGTCGAAGAATACCTTTTCGGCCAGTTGATTGGGGTCCTGGTAGTTGATGGCCTCCACGCGCAATAACGCGAAATACCGCTCGTTCTCCTTCGGCGGACGGATCTGCCCGGAAACCGTGGCGCCGGTCCGCAACCCAAAACGCCGGATCTGGCTGGGAGAGACATAGATGTCGTCCGGGCACGAGAGATAGTGATAGTCGGGACTTCTCAAGAATCCGAACCCGTCCGGCAGGATCTCCAGCGTGCCCTCGCCAAACATCAGACCGTTGAGTTTCACGCGCTCCTTGAGAATCTTGAAAATCAGGTCTTGCTTCTTGATGCCCGTGATTTCCGAGAGATTCTCCTTGCGTGCTTGTTCGATCAACTGCGGCATCGTCATCCGCTGCAGTTCGGCAATATGGATGTCGCCCTGCTTGATCTGTTCGTAGCGGTCGTGCGTTTCATCACCGTAATGGGCGGCTTCGTCGGCCAGTTCCTCGGCGAGGCTCAACGGCTCGCTTTCGCTCGTCTGCTGGAACTCGTCGGTTGGCAAGTGGGGCTTCGTGGCCGAGGCCGATTTGCGAGCGCCGGTGCTCTTGATCTCAGTCATGATACGGTGGCTCCTGAAAGGTCGTAAGCTGACACGCGGAAGGTGTCAGCGGCGGGCAAGGATTTCCTATGAAGGAGAGACAGGGTCGGGAGAGCTATCGAAAGGTGGTTGATCTTGGTAACAGGGCGTTGCTTAAGGGCGGATCTCAGCCGGACAGTGTGTAGCGTTCGATTGTGCGTGTCGCTTTTCCGGAGCTAGTTCGGCGATGACATGGCCACCAAGACTTGCCAAAAACGCTCGACTTGAGTTCGGGCCGATTCCGGCGTTCCGGAGTTATCGATAACGACATCGGCCAGTTTTCGTTTGGCTTCCAGCGATTCTTGGGCGGCCTCACGACGCGCAAATTCCTCACGGGTCCAACCTCGCGCCAACGCCCGACTTTCGCGCACCCCGGGCGGGGCGTCGACAAAAACGATCTTGTCGCAAATCTTGTTCCAACCGGACTCGAACAATAGCGGCACATCCAGCACGATCGCGGGGGCTGTTTGCCGCACGCTCAATTGCATCAACTGATCGCGCACCAGTTGTCCGATTTTCGGATGGGTCAATTCCTCCAGGTATTTCAACTCACGAGGGCCGGCGGGCGGCGGCGCAAAGACGATCTTGCCCAATGCGTTGCGATCGATCTGACCGTCGGCCGCGAAAATCGCGTCTCCCCACCGCTGGCGCGCCATGGCCCTCACTTCGTCCAATTTCAAAACTTCGTGGGCCAGTTTGTCCGCCCACACGACTCGAGCGCCCAGGCGCTCCAATTCTTGCGCAATAAAACTTTTGCCGCTGGCGATTCCCCCCAACACTCCCACCAGCGGTACCTTGGTCGGACCCATGTGACAAACCGCTAGTGCCCAAACCGCTTAGTGCCAGTCCTGGCAATCCGCCCAATTATCTCCCGATTTCAAGTCGACCTTCAACGGAACGGCAAGCTTCATCACGCCCGACATTTCGTCAACGACCAGTTGGGCCAGGTGGTCCAATTCGCCGGATGGGACTTCGAAGACCAATTCGTCGTGGATTTGCAGCAACATCCTGGCTGCCGACTTCTCTTTCCGCAACCGGCGATGGATATTGATCATGGCCAGCTTGATCAGATCCGCCGCCGAGCCTTGGATGACCGTATTGATCGCCGTGCGTTCGGGAAGGTTCCGCTGACGAGACGTGCCGCGTCGAATGCCGCTGATGGCGCGCCTTCGGCCGAGGATGGTACTAACATAACCAGTCCGGGGAGTCTCTTCCAGTATGCGGTTGATAAATTCTTCCACCCCGCGATAGCGATCGAAGTAGGCATCGATGAACTGTGCCGCCGCGGCTTGTTCAATGTCCAATTGTTTGGCCAAACCGAACGGGCTTTGGCCGTAAATCACGCCAAAATTGACCGCCTTGGCGCTGCGCCGCATGTCGGGGGTGACCTGGTCGAGCGGTACGGCGTAGACCTCGCTGGCGACGCGGGCATGAATGTCCTCGTCCCGCTCGAACGCGGCGCACAACGTCGGATCGGCGGAAAAGTGAGCCAGCACGCGCAGTTCGATCTGCGAGTAGTCGGCCGCCAGCAGCTTCCATCCCGGCTCGCCCGGAAGAAACGCGGCGCGAATTTCGCGGCCACTTTCGCTGCGCACCGGAATATTCTGCAAGTTCGGATCGTGCGAGCTGAGCCGGCCCGTGGCCGCCACCACCTGGTTGAAGGAAGCGTGCACACGGCCCGTCCGAGGATGAACCATCTGTGGCAGCGCGTCGACGTAGGTGTTTTTCAACTTGGCGTATTGCCGATACTCGATGATCTTGGCCGGCAACGGATGCAGCTTGGCGAGATCTTCCAGCACGTCCGCGTCGGTGCTGCCACCACTCTTGGTGCGCTTGAGCACCGGCAGCTTGTGGTCGTCGAACAGGATTTGCTGCAATTGTTTCGGTGAGCCGATGTTGAACTCGCGGCCGGCCAGGTCGTAGATCTCGCGCTCCAAGCCGGCCAATAGCTGGCCATATTTGTGGCTCAATTGGCCCAGCAGTTGGGTGTCGATCTTGATGCCGTTCGTCTCCAACTCGACCAGTACTTCAACCAGCGGCATTTCAACGGTATCAAACAGCGTGTCGAGGTTCGCGGACTTCAATCGTTCAGACAGGATCGGCCGCAGGCGCCAGGCGACGTCGGCATCTTCCGCCGCGTAGTGCGTGACCTGCGCCACGCTCACCTCGTCCATCCGCTTCTGATTCTTGCCCGTGCCGATCAACTCATCGATCTTCGTGGTGGTATGCCGCAAATAGCGCTGGGCCAACTCGTCTAAATTGTGGTTTCGCTCGCCGGCGTCGAGCAGGTAACTGGCGACCATGCTGTCGAACCGCGCCCCCGCGACCGCCACGCCGGCCGAACGCAGCACGACCATGTCGTATTTCAGATTCTGGCCGACCTTTGCGATCTCGGCATCTTCCAGAATGGGCCGCAGCGCCGCGAGTGTTTCGGCCGCGTCCAAGTGCGGCTCTCCGGCCGGCGCCCGAACCGGCACGTAGTACGCCTGGCCGTCCTTCCACGAAAACGAGTAGCCGACAACTTCCGCCCATCTCGGCCAAATGTTGGTGGTCTCGGTGTCAAACGAAAAGACCTTTTGCTTGCTCAACTCGCCGAGCAGCCACCGCAACTTCTCCGGCGTGTCAATGGCCTGATAATCGACTTGCCAGCCTTGTTCATCCTGGCGCTCGGGCAACGTCGAAAACTTCTGGGCCAGACTGTGGAAGCCCAGCTCCGTAAACAGCTCGGCCAGCGCCGCGCGGTCGACGCCTTTCACCCGCGCCGCTTCCCAGTCGATCTCCACGGGTACGTGGCGCTCCAGCCGGACCAATCGCCGGCTCATCAACGCCTGATCGCGCATGGCAATCAAGTTGTCTTTGCGCTTGCCCTTGGGCAGTTCGTGGGCCTGGGCCAACAGTTCGTCGAGCGTGCCGTACTTTTGTAGATACTCTCCGGCAATCTTCGGCCCGATCAGCGGGACACCGGGCACGTTGTCGACCGAATCGCCGACCAGGGCCTGAAAATCGACGACCTGCTCGGGCCGGACTCCCCAATCGGCCTTCAGCGCCTCGGCGTCGTAGATCTGATCCTTACGCACGTTGTACACTTTCACCCGATCGGTGATCAGTTGTCGGGCGTCCTTGTCGGCCGTCACCAGGAAACAATCTCCTTCGAGTTCATTGACTTGATGGGCGATCGTGGCCAGCAGGTCATCGGCCTCGTAGGAGTCGTACTCGAGAACCGGCACGCCCAGCGCACTAAGCATCCGGCGAATCGGCGCGTATTGCGGCACCAGGTCGATCGGCATCTCCGTGCGATGGGCCTTATAGTCGTCGTACATTTCATGGCGAAACGTCCGCTCGGGACCGTCAAATGCCACGAACAGGTGCGTGGGCTGCTTTTGTTCCAGCAGATACACCATGTCGCGCGCGAAACCGAACACGGCCGAAACCGGCTCGCCCTTGGGGCTCGTCATCTCGGGCAAGGCATGGAACACTTGGAAAATGAGCGAATTGGCGTCCACCACCCATACGCTTTGTCCCTTGAGACTCGACGGCCCTCCGCTCTGACGGTCGTCGGTCGGGACGAGCCTCGCGTCGTCGCCAGCGGGGTCGTCGTCTGCGAACGGTGTGGGACATGCAACGCTGCTCAACGATGAGTCGCCAAGCGCTTGTTGGACGTCCATTCCCGGAAAAATGCCTTGACGCATTGTTTTGGCCATGAAACCAAGGCCGGGGAGCGACGAGCGGGAGGGGAAGACCGGAAGGGAACAACCACAATCGTAGGCTTACATCGCCGCGGCTGTCAAGCGCGCTTGGGCAGCCAGAATTTGCCCTAATTCGCGGACGAACCGATGCCTTTACAACTCGGCAAAATTCTTGAGCATCCGCAGGCCGGTCCGCTGGCTTTTCTCCGGATGGAATTGCGTCGCGAAGAGATTGTCGCGCCAAATCATCGAGCAAAACGGCGCGGAGTAGCTCGTTTCGGCGGCAATGATCGCGCTATCACGCGGCACCACGTAGTAGGAGTGCACGAAGTAACAATGGACGCCGTCGTTCAACCCCGCCAGCAGCGGCGCAGGCCGTCGGATCGAAAGCTGGTTCCACCCCATGTGGGGCACCTTGTATTCGGCCGGCAATTCAAACCGCACCACCTCGCCCGGCAAGAGCCCCAGTCCTTCGTGCCGGCCATCCTCGTGGCCGACTTCGAACAATAGCTGCAAACCCAAGCAGATTCCCAGAAACGGCTTGTTCGCCGCGACCGCCCGGCGAATCGGTTCAACCAGGTCACGCTTTTTGAGTTCGTCCATGGCAACGACGAATGCGCCCACTCCGGGCAACACGATCTTATCGGCCCGCGCCAATTCGTCCGGGTCGCTCGTGATGATCGCCGCGTGCCCGACTTTCTCAAATCCCTTTTGGACGCTCCGCAAGTTGCCCATCTGATAATCGATAATCGCGATCATTGCGGCTCAGGTTGGACGCGAGTGTCTGTGTGGTCTTTGACTTAAAGTGAATGCGCGCTTGCGGTAAGTCTCGGGCAGGCCACTGTTCGACGCATTGGCCGCGCGTCGGACGTGCTGAGAAGGGACAGCCGCCACGCCAAGCGGGTTCGCCAACCATTATAGCGACCTGATTTGTCGGCGGCAGCTATCGGACAGGCACGGCTTTTTCGGGATATACGACCAGTTCCACGCGGCTATTGCGCGCTTTACCGGCAGCCGTGGCGTTGGAGACTACCGGCTGGTTGCTGCCGTGCCCGACAACAAACATGCGGTTGCCGGCAATCTGACTTCGCGAGGCAAGGTACTGATAGACGGCCGTCGCCCGGGCGATTGAAATCTGCTGGTTATCGCCACCTTGTGGATAGCGAACCAGGTCACCGTCGGTGTGACCTTCAACGCCGATCTTCTGATCGGGATAGGCGCGCGCCAACTCCGCCGCCACGGTATCCAAGAGCGGGCCGGCCTGGGGCTGCAACGTCGTGGCCCCCGCCTGAAAGAGCCGCGCACAGGGCAATTCGACGCGCACCACGTCTCCGTCGGCGCGGACTTCGATGCCGCTTAAGTTCAACGGGGGCAAATTGCGTTGCAGGCTGTTGTTGGCCGTAATCTGCGCCCCCGAGCGGCGCCGCGTCGAGGCCATGAGCGCTTCGGTTTGTTTCTCGGTCAGGTGTTTCTCGTCGCGCAATTGGGCCAACTGTGCGGTCGCGGTCGCCAGTTGATCGCGGACCGCGGCCAGGTGGTCTTCCTGGACTTTGCCCTGCTGACGCGTCTGGGCCAATAGGGTTTCCAATTCCTGATTGTCGCGATCCAGTGTACTCGCGCGGCTTTGCAGCTCCTGGTTGCGCTGTGCCAGGGAAACCTGCTGCTGTTGCAGCGCCTGGTTTTGCGACTGCAGCGCATAGGGATTGTTAGCGCAACCGGAGAAAACCGGTAGCGACAACAACACGAGCGAGCCCGCCATGGCGACGACTCGCATGCAGCTTCTCCCTGAAAGCTCACTAGGAACGAACGTCCATGTTCGATCGAGCACGAGAGTCGACGAACTCGGCGAAGCCGGAGCCGGCGAGTCGCGTGTCTGCACCCATGCACTTCGCGCGTGGATAAGGGCGCAATTTGACAAGGGCGGGATGGTAGCCTTGCGGGCGACGTGCCACAAGAGCAGTTTTGGCACTCGCTAGCACTGTCCGGCGGCGGTCACAACAGACTGGACGGGCCGCCGCTGGGCCGGATAAACGCCATAAAAGCGCTTGATGAAGTGCCGGTGCCAGCGGGCCGGCTTGTGAGGTTCCCAACCCCAGCGGGCCAGCAAACGCTCGGAAATCCGCAGATTCCACACGTCGCACAGCAGGGCGTCGGTGCGTTTCACGCGGGCCACTTCGTCGAGCGCTTCCGACGACCGATGAAGCGTCTGCAGCGTGCAATCGCGCTGCGAAACGACGTACTTTACCGCCAGAAAATTTGGACATCGCCGCGGCTGGTCGTAGTACAACAGGCACCGATCGCCCGGCGTGCGTTCGTGCCATCGCCGCCCCAGCCACTCGATTTCCAAAGCCGAGACGATCTTGGGCCAGGCGCGCAAGTGAATCCCCCTCAGGCGGCCGTTTTCGACTTCGATGAGACCATAGCGCCCGCGGCCGAGCGCGACGCGGTCAGCACCGAAGGGATCGCTCAAAGTGGAAGTGAATAGACGCATGGCACCTCAAGCTTAGCCTGCAAACCGACGGCTCTGCGGAGCACCAACCACTATCGGCTGCCTCTCAGCAGTTCCCGCAGAACGCGATAAACCCACAACATCGCGGCCATCATCGCGAAGCAAACGGCCAGCAGGACCGCCAGCGGGACCCCCATAGCAAAAATGTCATAGCCCCAGTCCCAAATCCTGGCCCACTTGAGAATCAAGAAAAGAGTCGCCAGGCACAGGTATGGTCCGTAGGGGATTTCATGCCCGCGATGCAATGTCCATTGCACCAGTCCATTGACCAACGCCAAGAACGGAGCCACGAAGAAGACGACCAGCGAACCTTGCCAGCCGATGAATGTGCCGATCATCGACATCAGCATGACGTCGCCAAAGCCCATCGCTTCACGACCGAGCGTGGCCGCGCCAATCACGCGCACGATCCAAATGATTCCTCCGGCGGCCGCCATGCCGACCAGTGCCGTCAACAGCGCGGCCCAATGGGCGATCGAAGCGCGCCATGCGACCAGCGTGATCACGGTTGCGCCGGCGAGCCACATCACCCCGATGAGATACGTGATCCGTTCCGCCCACAGTCGATGCCAGAACACGCGCGCGGCCATAGTCCAACCGCGGCGCGTGTTCCAACGCCGCGGCATGATCCCGCCGCACCACAGCGTCCAACAGCCCAAACCCATCAGCAAAGGCCAGACGCGCGGCAGGCCACCCAGCTCGACCGGCCACGTGTGGGGCGATGTGAGGGTAAGAAATTCGACGGCCCACGCATTGCCGCGAAGCCATGTTTCAGCCGGCAGCAACGACCAGGGATACGCCGTCGCCAGCGCCAGCCCGGCGAGCGTTCCGGGGATTGTGATCGCATCGGGGATCGTTTGCTCATCGAGGTCAATCAGCGAGGCCACGATCATCAGCGACACCAGCAGAATATGACCGAAGTATTGCGCATGCACTACCGTGTTGAAGTTCGCGGCAAGCATCGCCGGCGCGGGAGGCACGCCGGCACGCACCAACGAGTACAACGCAAGATAGTGGACTTCCCACAAGTAGAGCCCGGCAAACACCAGGCCGGTGGCCAGTTCGACCAGCATCGCCCGGATCCAGAATCCCCGGCCGTGCAACGCGGTTTCCCGCCGCAGGCCCCACCAGCCAGCCAGCGGAATTCGATCGCTCGAGCGCCGCGGCGGCGATCCCTGGGGGCCGGCGGACCAGGGGCTGATCGATCTCGGCTGCCAGGCCAGGCGATAGATGCCCAGATTGAGCAAGCTGCCGACGGCCACGCCTGTGCAAAAGAGGCAGGCCAGCCGAACAACGAGCGGGATTGCCAAAATTACGCCCACAGGGAGTGCGTTTGCAAGGAGAGCTTAGCGAAGGTTCAATTGAGCAAGGATAGCGTCCGCCACTTCCTCAGGCGACTTTCCTTGAGTATCGACCTCACAATGCGCGCACTGGCGATAAATCTCGCGGCGCGCTTCGAGCGTAGCGATGATCTCGGTTATGCCGCCTTGCACGGTCAAATTGGGGCGACGCTCGGCGGTCGAAGTGTCCGATTGGAGTCGTCGCCAAAGAGTCTGTGGTGAAGCCTGTAGCCACGCCACCCGGCCTTGCCGCAGGATGGCTTCCCGATTTTCCGGCCGCATGATCGCCCCGCCGCCCAACGCCAAGACGCATCGCTCGCGCGCGGTCAAGTCCGCCACAACCCGGCTCTCCGAATCGCGGAACGTCTCTTCGCCGTCCTCGGCAAAGATTTGGGCAATCGACTTGCCCGAGCGAGATTCGATCTCGACGTCGGCGTCGAACCAGGGCCACTGGAGCCGCGCGGCCAGCAGGCGGGCCACCGTGCTCTTGCCAGTGCCACGATATCCGATCAGGACAAGATTCATGGGATTGGGGGTTGGGGATCGGGGGCTAGGGGTTGGAGTTTAGGGTGGTGCAACAGCAACACGTATCGGGCGGCCCAGTCATCGTTGCTGTCCGACTCGCTTCCAACCCCCATCCCCAACCCCTAGCCCCTGCTAGTATTTCGCCGGGCCGATCGCCCGCTTCAGCACTTCGCGCATCAGGTCGCTGGGCGCCTCCTGGCCGGTGAATTCCTTGAATTGCAGGCAAGCCTGGCGGACGAACATCTCGACGCCGGTGACCACCGTACAGCTCTGACTGCGGGCGTCTTTGAGCAGCAATGTGTTTTCCGGATTATAAACCGTATCGAAGACCACCATCGAAGGACGCAAATGATGTTTGTCGTAGGGCGTGGCGTCGACGTTGGGGTGCATGCCCACCGGCGTGCAATTGACCAGCACGTCCGGCTGGATCGAATAGCGGTTGAACCAATCCAGCGTCTTGCACTTCAAGGCGTCGGCCAGTTGCTGGGCTCGCTGCGGCGTGCGGCCGGCAACGACCACCGTGACCCCCAGCCGCTTCAGCCCAAAGGCGATGGCCTTGGCGGCGCCGCCGGCGCCGAGCACCAGCGCGGTCTGATTTTCCAGCGACGTTTTGCGCCCGTGGTGCTCGAACAGCGCCTGCTCCAGGCTGTCCAGCGCAGCCTGATGGTCGGTGTTGTATCCGACTGTTTTACCGTTTTCAAACACCATCGTGTTGGCGGCCGCGATGCCGGCCATACTGTCGTCCATCTTGGTGAGTTTTTTGAGCACGGCTTCTTTGTGCGGAATCGTGACGCTCAGGCCTTTGATACCCAGGGCCGGCGCATCCTCCAGGAATTGCGACAAGTGCTCGCGGGGCACCCGAAACGGCACGTAGACGGCATTGATCCCCAGCCGGCGGAAGGCCGCGTTGTGTATCATTGGGCTGAGGCTGTGGCCGATCGGGTCGCCGACCACGCCATACACGGTCGTGTTGGCGTCGATGCGGTCGTAATGAAAGATCTCGGTCATTTGCTGATAACTGAGCTGGCCCGGCGCTAGCGTCCGCTCGTGATGAAACGTCGCGAACGTAAACGGCGCGCCAAATCGGCCGGCCAGAATGCGCGACGGAGTGCCGATGTCCCCCATGCAGATGCCCACCGTCGGCACCTTGGCGCCTTTGACAAGCTGCAACATTCGCAAGTTATCGTGCGGTTGGTTGGCCGTGGTCGCGATCTTGATAATATCCGCGTCGAGCGACGTCAGCCGGGCGTGGATCTCCGCCAGGTCATCGGGCGTCCGGCGATAGTCGTGCAGGCTGATAATGCGCTTGGTCTTGCCGTATCTGGCGATCGCGGCCGCAATGTCGTCTTCCATATCGATGTATTCAACGCCTTCGGCAATCGCGCTACGCAACAGCATCAAGCGTTGTTCTTCGCTGCCGGTAAACTTGCCCCCGTCACGCTCGCGACGGCAAGTGATTACGACCGGCGAGGGCCGATCGGCCAACAGCCGCTTCAGGTTGACCTCACCGGTGATGTAGTCCAGCCGGAGTTCGACCAGCTGTGCTCCTTGCTGCACGAGGTGACGATGTTCGGCGATCATGTGCCGATGCCGGCCGCGGGCGATGCTGACGCAAATCATGAGAATATCGTCGAAACGCCTGGAGTACGTGGGATGAGAATGATAACGGCCGGATCCCCGGTCCGCCGCTGCCCCCAGCCAGGTGAGCAGGTCCCGGCGCGGCGGATTGAATTAATTATAGCTGGATTTGGCGGGCCTGTTGATATGTGAGGCAGCGTGTCGAATCGTCCGCGGAACTTTGCCTTTCCCGCGGGGCCTTCAGGTGCGCTTGAATTGCCTGTCCAGCTCATCGCGGCTAAAGAACAGGGCCGTCGGCCGGCCGTGCGGACAGTGATGCGTGTCCTGGGCCAGGTGCCGCTGCTCGAGCAGGGCCGCGATTTCCTCGTCGCTCAGGCGGTCGCCAGCCTTGATTGCCGCCTTGCAGGAAATCATGTGCAGCAGCGAATCAAGCAGGTCGCGACGATCGGGGTTCCGGCCTCCGGAGAGCATTTGGTCGACGAGGTCGCGCAGCACCTCGGCCGGCCGGAAATTGGCCAGCATGGCCGGATAACTGGAAACCAGCACGGTGTCGCCCCCGAACGGTTCGATGGCGACTCCCAATTGCGCCAATACGTCGCGTCCGTCGAGCGCGGCGGCCGCTTCGGCCGGCGCGAGATCGACCGGCTCGCTGACCAAGAGAGCTTGTGACTCCAAGCCTCCGGAGAGGACTTTTTCCCGCAAGTGTTCGTACAAAATCCGCTCGTGCAGCGCGTGCTGATCGATGACCACCATGCCGTCGTCGCACTCGGTGATCAAGTATCTATTGTGCAACTGCAAAGCGGATACCCCGCCCGGCTGCGCACGTGCGTCGGCGCGCAAGTCGTGCGGCAACGCGGCGCCGTCGGGTTCCTTTTCGTCGTGTGCCGTACCGACGGCTTCCCAGCGGCGCTTGAGAGTGCTCAGTTCAAGCGGCGCTCGCGGCGCCGCGAAGGGGGCGTCGAATCTTGTCTGACCCACGGCCGGAGTCACCCAACTCGAGCGATCCTCAGATCCGTCGAACTCG
>JBGQHN010000044.1:0-19045 GCA_041497975.1 Planctomycetia bacterium
CACGGTCGCTCGACCCGCGCCACCTTCCCCATCTTTGCCGCTGAACGCACGACTGTCGGGCGGCAGGATCATGGCAATGATGTGATGCACCACGCCGCGATTCGACGGCAGGACTTCGGCCTTTTGAATCCACTTATCTTCCGTCCAGCCGGGGTCGACCACGAACATCTGGTAGGGAATCACGCCTTCGGCCGGCACGTCGAAGGCCGTGTCCATGTGCAGCACCTGCTCGGGCTCGCCAATCGTCCAACCGTCGACCCAATTCCTGGGCGGCGGAAGATCGGCCGGGTCTCCCTGCGGGCAGCCATTATCGACCCAGGAATTGATCAGTTGCTTCTCGGCCTCGCTTAGCCGGGCGTCGTTGGCGAATTGGCCGAACTGCGGATTGGCGGACCAGGGCGGCATGCGGCCTTCGGACACAACCTCTTTGATCATCTCGCCCCAGCCCACCACTTCATCGAAATCGGTCAGCGCAAAGGGCGCCGCCTGGCCGGGGCGATGGCACGCGACGCAGCGATTCTGCAGCACGGTCGCGATGTTTTTGGTGAAGGTCACCTCGCCGCGCGGCTCGCTCTTGGCCTTGCGGCCGATGATGCAGCCCGTCACCTGGGTGCTGGGCCGCGAGACCTTCTTGCCGGCCAGTAATTCGTCCAGCGCGTCGCCCAGATCGCGCGACTTGATTGCCGAACGGGAATAGCCGGAGCTCGAGGCGAGCCCGTATTGATCGTCGACGCGACCGCGGTAGCGAATCGCGCGCGAGCGATCGAGTACGAAGACCTCGGGATTGCGAACGGCGCCGAACTTGTCGGCCACGCTTTGATCGCGGTCCTTGAGCAGAGGAAATTGGATGCCGTACTGTCCCGCGAAAGCCGCCAGGTCGGCGAGCGAATCTTGTCGGTTCGCGTCGATACCGACAAACGCGACGCCGCGCGACGCGTAGCTTTCACTCAGCGCTTGCAGCCTGGGAGCGTACAACCGCGCCAGCGGACACTCCGTGCCCAAAAATGCCACGACCACCAAAGGCTTGTCCGCCAGTTCGCCGAGCGTGCGGTCGCGTCCGTGGGCGTCGGGCAGCGTGAAGCCGTCGATCCGCTGGCCGATCTCGACGGCGCGCGACATCGCCGCGCCGGCGAAAACGCTCAGCAGGATGGCCAACGCGCCGCGCCGAATGCCGTGGAGAGTGCCTGACATGCTTCGGATCCTTGGGAGCAGAGGTCGTCGACTGTATATTTGGAATATGGTTTCGAGCGGCTGTCAACGTCTTTCGGCAAAGAGCCTGGGGACAAAACCGTTTCGGAGAGGGGGACAGTCCCATTTTGCTCCGCGGACTGCACAAAATTGGGACAGTCCCCGACGGTATTGTCCCCAGGCTCAAAGATCGATGCCCCCCGGATCGGTCCGGCCCGCGTCCCGGCTGCCCGGGGGGCATTATAGCGTCATTTCGACGGGCCGACGCCGTCGAAATCGTTGAATTCGCACTCTTGGGACACTATGGTAACTTCGGATTGCGGAGGCGATTGTGCCGCTCATGCGGACTGAAGACAATGGGCCAACGAGACCGGTGCTTTGCATATCATGACGACCACGCCTTGGCCCCCTGCTCCACATGGGAACATGGTTGAGCCACGACCCGCCTCCGCTCGACACGGGATCTTGAGAGGGCTCCGGGCTTTCACGGCGGGCCTTGGCATTCTCGTCGCGTCGCTGCAAAGCGCGACCTTGATGGCCCAGCAGGGGACCAAGGATGGCCAGTGGCCAAGCTACGGAGGTGACGTCGGTAGCACGCGGTATGCGCCGTTGGACCAGATCGATAAGGACAATTTTAATGACCTGAGGGTGGTTTGGACCTGGGATTCGCCCGACGCCCTGATCTCCAAGACCGAGGCCGGCGGCGAGTGGCGGGCCGAGACGCGCGTAATCAGCGCGGCCTTGGCGGCCGAGACGCCCAATTTGTACCGGCGGGGAGGCGAGCCGAGAATTGGCAGCCTGAAGGCGACTCCGCTCGTGGCCGACGGGATGCTGTTCGTCTCCACGCCTCTCTACCAGGCGGCCGGCATCAATGCCAAAACCGGCAAGACCGTCTGGATCTATGATCCTAAAAGCTACGCGTCGGGAACGCCGACCAACAGCCTGATGTGGAACGCCCGCGGGTGCGCGTACTGGAGCGACGCCGAGCAATCTCGCATTTTCTGGGGAACCGGCGACGGTTACCTGATCGCGGTCGACGCCAAGACGGGCCGCCCCTGCGCCGGCTTTGGCGCTGGCGGCCGCGTCGACCTCACGGCCGGCATTCCCCGCGCCGAGCGCGCAAAGCGCGACGAACTGAACGCGCAACTTTGGAGCATGAGCTCGCCGCCGCTGGTGGTGCGCGACGTGGTCATTACTGGTTCGGCCGTCTCCGACCGTCGCACCACGAAAGAGAATCCTCCCGGCTGGGTGCGAGGCTGGGATGCGCGGACCGGCCGACTCAAGTGGGTCTTCCACACCGTTCCGCTCGACGGCGAAACCGGCGCCGAGACCTGGGAAAACGGATCCAACCAGTACACCGGCAACGTGAATGTCTGGTCGCTGATGAGCGGCGACCCCGAGCTCGGCTACGTCTACCTGCCGCTGACCACGCCCTCGAATGACTTCTATGGCGGCCATCGCCTGGGCGACAACCTGTTCGCCGAGTGCCTGGTGTGCTTGAACGCCGAGACGGGCGCGCGGATCTGGCACTTTCAGGCCGTGCATCATGGACTATGGGATTACGATTTCCCCTGCGCGCCGATCCTGTTAGATGTGGCCGTCGACGGCACACGGCGAAAGATCGTGGCCCAGTTCAGCAAGCAAGCCTTCTGCTACGTCTTCGATCGCGTGACAGGCGAGCCGATTTGGCCGATCGTGGAGAAGCCGGTGCCGACCGAGCCGCATCTGCCGGGCGAACGGCCGGCGCCGACCCAGCCGCACCCAACCAGGCCGGCGCCGGTTTCCGGACAGGGGACAACCGAAGACCAGGTGATTGACCTCACCCCGGAACTTCACAAGGAGGCCATCGAGATTCTTTCCCGTTATCAGACCGGACCGCTGTTCACTCCTCAGACGTTGGCCACTTCCGACGGCACCTGGGGAACCATCCAGCGGCCCAGCATCGGCGGCGCCGTCAATTGGTCGGGCGCTTGCGCCGATCCGCAGTTGGGATATCTTTTCGTGCCTTCCCGCGACACGGCCGGCATTACCTATTTCTACACGCCCAGCGCCGAACAAGGAGGAACCGTGCGGTACACGCATGGCGGCCGCCTTCCGGAAGGCGCCAAGCGGCTCGAAGGACCGCAAGGGTTGCCGCTGTGGAAGCCTCCCTACTCGCGGATGACAGCGATCGACATGCACACGGGAAGCAACGCCTGGATGAAACCGTCGGGCAAAGGCAGCGCCAGCATTCGCAACCACCCGGCGCTAGCGGGCATCGACCTGCCGCCGCTGGGAGGCGAAGGGCGCGGCGGACCGATCGTCACCAAGACGCTCTTGATCAGTTGGAAGGGCGGGTCGCTGCGGGGTGAAGAGGCAGGCCGAGATCAGCCCCAAGAGTCCGCGGGCGGGGCGGGACTCGTGGCCTACGACAAGCTGACGGGCGAGGAGGTCGGTTTCGCGCCTCTACCTGGCCCGCCCATCGGAACGCCCATGACCTACATGGTTGACGGCAAGCAGTACATCGCGCTTGGCGTCAGCGGCACTCCTCCGAAGATCGTGGCCTTGACACTGGTGGAGCCCGAAACCCGGAAAAGCCCGTAGGGATTACGATCTGGAAGGCTCGCTCCATGCACGCTGGTCTTGCTCGCGGCCCGATCTCGCGGGTCTGCTACTGTGTGGCGCTCGTGCTGCTGATCGCGCCGGCGGCGCCGGGCCAGGAGCAGGCGCGGTTTCATCACGTGCACCTGAACGTGACCGATCCCCCGGCGACGATGCGATTTTATCAGCGCGTCTTTGGCGCCGTGCCCGTCAAGTTCATGGGCAACACCGACGCGCTTTTCACCGAGCGTTCCTTTATTCTGATGACGAAAGTCGCCGCGGCGCCGCCGGTCGAGATCCGCAGCGGAATCTGGCACATTGGCTGGGGCGGCGTCGACGTGCCCCACGAGTATCAGTGGTGGAAGGCACAGGGCGTAAAGATACACACGGAGCTGTATCAGCTCGGCAACGGCTGGGTGACGTACCTGGACGGGCCGGACGGCGAACGCATCGAGATCAATACACAGGGCCATCATCGCTTTGCGCACATCCATCTGCTGGCCGCCGATCCGAACAAGACGGCGCAGTGGTACGCCGACCATTTGCATCTGCCTCTGCGGCGGCGCGAAGTGCCGAAGCCGGCGGATCTGACCAAGGTGCGCGCCTGGTCGAACTTGTTCAATTGCGACAACGTGAACTTCATCGTTTACCATCAGCCCAACTACCGGCCGGTGCCGCCGTGGTGGGACCAGGAACCGCTGCTGGCCTTCGAGACTTCCCGCGGGCGCCCGATCGACCATTTTGCTTTTTCGTTTCGCAATATCGAGATGGTGCTGGCGAAGATGAAGGCCGCGGGCGTGGAAATCGTGGAACCGATTGCCGTCCGCCAGGAAGACGGCGGGCTGAAGAGCTTCTTCGTCAAGGCGCCCGACGGAGTGCTGGTCGAGATTGTGGAGTCGAAGCCGATTCCCGAGGGCATTTGGGAATAGACGCCACCGCTTTGCTTGCTGACGGGCCAGCGCGAGCCGGCACGAGGACATAAGCGCCATGGGTGACAACGCCGCCCCAGCGGTCTCCAAGTTCAGCGGCCTGGGCCAAAAACGAATCGCGTTTTACACCGATGACCCATGCGACGGCGGGGTCGCGATTTACGTGCACGCGATGACCTGTGCCATGGCCGGGATGGGGTTGGACGTGTCCGTCATCCAGACGCAGGCGGATGGACCCTTGCAGCAAGCGCAACGCGGGCTGGGGGTCAAGCATCACTGGCTGCCGTTTGACACGCGTACCGACGCCATGAGCAACCTCACGAATCATCAGGCTTGCGAACAAGCCTACGCCGCGGTCCGGCCCGACGTGATCGTCTTCGCCAACCGCGACCCCATGTCGAACATCGCTGCCAAGGCGGTCGCGATCCAACAGAGCATCCCGTTTGTGGTTGTGGAAGGTTTCGCCTATCCGGTTCTGCAAGTCACGTCGGCGACGGCCGTCTATCTGCATTTTGTCCGCGAGCACTACGCCCGAGCCAATGCGGTGATCGCGGTCTCGAACGAGACTTTGAAACTGTTGCACACGTATTTTGGACTGCCGGAGGGCAAGGGAGAGGTGATTCACTACGGGCGCCCGGCGGAATACTTCCGGCCGCCCGATCCGGGCGTTCGTGACTCGCTGCGTCGCGAGCTGGGCGTCGGGCCCGAAGTGGTGCTTTGCCTGACTGTTGGACGCCTGGCGTATGTGAAGGGATACGACTGTCTGCTGATGGCGCTGGAACAACTGCGCAACAAGTCCGTTTGGAAAAACCTGCACTTCGCTTGGATCGGCGGTGGAGAGCAAGAGCAGGAGATCCGCGAGAAGTTGAACAAGCTCAGCGTCGCAGATCGAGTGCACGTGCTGGGCCAACGTTGGGACATGGTTGCGTGGTACGACGCCAGCGACATCTTTGTGCTCCCCTCGCGCTATGAAGGCATGCCGCTTTCGATCATGGAAGCAATGGCCAAAGGGCTGCCCGTTCTGGCTTCGGCAGTCAGCGGCATTCCGGAGGAAATGGGCGAAACCGGCCGCCAACTGACTTCGCCCGTGGTCAACGAGGCCCGGGCGGCAGCCGAGATCGCCTCGACGCTCGAACGATGGGTGCCCGATCGCCAGCTGCGCCGGTCGCTGGGGCAGGCCGCCCGCGCGCGGGCCGAGGCGATGTTTCGCCAAGAGCGCATGGTCGAACAGACGATGGCCGTCATCGAGCGCGCATTGCTGCCGCGCTGAGACTATGCTTCACCCATCGATTTAGTCGAGCTTCAGCTCGATTTCGCGCTGGGCCATCTCGTCGGAAACCCAGATCGAGCGCTGGCCGTGGCGAAGCCGGTTGTGCACGACGGCATCGGCCGTCAATTCATAGCTGCCGCCGGCCACCACCTCGACGACGAATCGTCCGTCGTGATCCAGCGTGGCGACGCGCGCGGTCGGCCCGGTTACGTGGATGGTCGCTCCGGACGCGGCCTGTTTTCCATAACGGACCACTCCGCGGACCGTCACCAGCGAGGGCGGCTCTACTGGCACGTCGCTGGGTTCAGTCAATTCCCCTCGAAAGAGCAGAAATGTTTCGTCGACCGGACGCGACGCCAATCGCGTCATGCGGCGCGTCATATCGCTGGTCACGGGATTACTCGCCAGGAAGCGGCGGATGACGCCGCAGTGAGTTCCGTCCACCACTTCTCCGTTGGAACCGAAGATGACCGCGACTAACCGGCGTCGCTCGTCGAAGATCGGCCCGCCTGAGTCGCCCTGACGCGCGACGCCTTCGATCTCCAACACGCCGGAATCCTCACCGTCCTTCAGCGTGACCGGGCCAAGGTATTGGCCGCGATTCACGAGGAAGTTGCCTTGTGGCCCAAAACCGCACGACGCCAACGGCGATCCCGGCGCCGGAACCGCCGCGGCAAGCGGAACCGAAGCCGCCGGCGGATGCTTTACCACAAGGGATGCAAGGTCGTTCTTCTTGTCGATGGCGATCGGAAGGGCATGCCTGGGCGTTGCGCCATCAAAGAACACGATCAGGTCGCCGACGCCATCCGAAAACAAATGGGCACAGGTGAGTACGACCCCCATATCCTGCTGTCGGCCGATGAGCGTTCCCGACCCGATGCTGCATTCCTTTCCCAGGCGATTGACGACCCGCACAACGCCTTGCGAAATGGGAGTCGGGTCAGGGGAAAACGCGGACGCGTTGCCCTCGACACCCACCAGCGCGCCGGCCGCCAGCGCAAGCACAAGTAGTGCCCGAGAGCGCAGCGTGTCATGCATGCGACACGGCATGCGATTGACGGCGCAATGGCTGATCGAGTCCATCGAGTTTTTTCTCCGCGCGTGAGCCGACAGGGTCGATGATGTGGTCGCGTCGATGCGCGAGAGTCGCATCGAAACGCGTGGCTATTTTTGAATCGCTTCGATCGCTTTTGCGGCGGCCGAGCGGACGTGTTCGTCGTCGTCTTTCGCGGCGCGCTCCAATTGGGGGATTGCGCTTTTTGCCAGCGGTCCCAGGCTGGCGAGCGTTTCGGCCGCCGCCTGCCGCGACTTGGCCAAAGGAGACTCGAGCCCGCCAACAAGCTCGGGAACCACCTGGGCCGCGGTTTCGGCCGACGCGCCGCGAATCTTGATCAGGGCCCAGGCACTGAGCAACGACAGCGAGTTGTCGGAGCCCTTGATCACCGCCAGCAACGCCGGTTCGGCGGCCGCGGCGTCGGGTCCGATCCTACCCAAGGCGTACGCGGCAGCGTGCGCCGGCTTGCCCTCAGTTTGCTGGAGCGCTTCGATGAGCGCGGGCACGGCAGCTTTCGCGCCCGGCCCGATCTTGGCCAGCGCGTGTGTTGCTTCGATGCTGACGTTGAGATCAGGGTCGTTGACCAGTCGAGCCAAGTCCGCCGTCGCCGGCGCGGCCGTGGGACCCATCTGGCCCAAGACGTACGCAACTTGAGGTCGTAGCGCGCTGTGTTTCAGGGCTGCGATCAGCCTGGGCACGGCTTGTGGTCCGAGTCCGGCGAGCGCATCGAGCATGTAATGCGTGGTCGTCTCGTCCGCGTCGGCCAAGGCTTTTTCAAAGATCGGGCCGGCAATCTCGGGGCTGGGCGGCAGCGCCGCAAGCGCCCGCGCGGCAGCCGTACGAACGAATGGATCGCGATCCTTCAGCCGCGCGACCAAGTGCGTCAGGGCCGATCGTTTCAAGTTCATATCGTCGGGATGAACCCGGGCCAGCGCCCACAGGCTGGTCGTGGCCAGCAGGCCATCAGTGCTTTTGACGTTCGTGCGAATGACCGACTCGGCGTCCGCGGGAATGCGGCCCAGCGCGCCCAAGGCGTAGGTCGCGGCCACGCGCGAAGGTTCGTCCTTCAACAGCGGCACGATTTTTTCAACGGCGCTGGGCGAGCCGATGGCCGTCAGCGCCAGCGTGGCCTCGCGTCGGATTTCGGGACGATGATCTTTCAGCTTCTCGACAAGCGTCGGCACGGCATCCGCCGCCTCGGGCCCGATGTCGCGCAGTATCAAGCATGCCCAATACGCGGCCCCGTCGTTCTTCAAAGCTTCGACCAGGGCCGGAACCGCCGCACCCTTGGCATCAGCCACCGCCTGCATAACCCGCATGCGCACGCCCGGGTCGGAGTCCTGCATCAGCTTGACGAACAAGGGAACGGTGACTTTGGGGCCAGGCCGGATGGCAGCCAAAGCCTCGAGCGCTTGTCGGCGGACGCCCTGTTCGGGGTCCGCCAGCAGGTCGATAAGATTTTCGGCCGCGCCTTTTGCCGGAGCTCCAACCTTTGCCAGGGCCCGAGCCGCGTAGGCGCGGACCACGGGCGAATCGGCGCGCAATTGGTCCACGAGCGCTGCGATTGCCGCGTCGCCGCCGCGCGTGCCAAGTTCCTGGATCGCGGCCAGCCGCGCCGCTTCGTCCGGCGACTTGCTCGCGACGACAAGGGCTTCAATGCTTGCCTGCTCGGCCGCGACGGCCCCGCCCAGGAACGTCAGAAATCCACAGATCGACACACACCAGGCAACGCTTGAACGACGGGCTCGGACCATCATGTTTCGTCATTTCCCTAATCAAAGTAGTTGTGCAAAACCGTCGCGCGAAAAAACTGCCTTGCAAGTCTGGAACCAGTCACGCGTGGCTCGACGCGACACTCGGCCGCCAGGGCGACCGACGACGCCTCAGCCAAGTTGGGCCTTGCAGGTCGTGTACATCAAGCTTTTCAGAAAACGCTTGCAAGTCGTATAGTCCGTCGCGGGAATCGTGCGGACTTGGGCCTTCAATTGATCGTTCATCTTGTTAATGACTTGCCGGGCCTTGACCTGGTCCGCATAGTTGAGGTTTCCCATCTGCGAGTACGTGCCGAACAGCTCCTCCAGATTTTTGCGGCCCGCCGCGAAGACGTCGAGCTGCAGAGCCTGGGGCCAACTGAGCTTGCCGGTCACCTCGTTCATTTCGCCGGGGCTGAGCACCTTGGGCGCGTCTTCATGCGCGATTCGTGCAAGCTGCTCCATCGTGGGCCGTGGGCCTTCTTCCGCCGCGCGCGCCGCCTTATTCGTCGCGCGCATGTCGAAGTAGGTGTCGGTGTATTGCTGACGATTTTGCAGCTCTTGCTTTTGGGCCTGCGTCATGTTCACTGCTGCGGCGGACGTGGCAAGGTTGTAATTGCCCTTGGCGCTGATGGTGTTTGCCATTCCGGTCATCGCCGAGCCGGCCACCGTGGTTCCCGCGCCGCCACCATATCCATAGCCGTAACCGCCCCCGTAGGCGCCCATGGATGGCGGAGGGACCGCCGGCTGATAGGGCGCCGCCGATCGCGACTGACTCTGCTGGGCCAAAGTCAACGACACCGAGGTCAGGACCACAATGAACAACACTAAACCCTTCATTACTTCGACTCCTCGATTCGCATGGTAATCCTGGCCACTTTTTGGCAGTGCGTTGCAGACACTTTTGGCGCGGCGCGTGGCGGCCGCACGGCGATAAAGGCCGTTCCGTCCGAACTTGCAATATACGTAGCGGGCTGATGAATTACCACGACTTTTCGGATGGACGCGCCGATCGCCGCTGCTTTGCCCTGGCAGCCTGTTGACTAATGGGACGGGCACCTCGCGGTCGTGGTTTTCCACGCGTTTCGTTCGATCTGGCTCGGAGCAAGTCCCATTTTTCAACAGCCCGCGACGCCGCAAAGAACACCAACCCTGGGCGAATTGAGGGGATTGAACCTGTCAAGATTTGCCGATTGTAGGCGTATTGTTGCCGGCTGTCTCCAGGTTGGAGCGATCGACCGGATTGTTCCGACAGTGCTGAAAGAGACTCGTAAGCCGATTGCAACCGTTATGACGGCTAGATCGTGCTGGCGGGCGGTGGTAGGTGATCTCGCCTGCCAGGCGGGCCGTCGCTTGCATGCCCATCAACAGGCTGGCAACATTCGGCCGTCGCCGTGTGGAATAGCAAGGAATCCAATGAATTCTAAATTCAAAACCGCGATCGGCGGCGCTCTGCTGGTGTTGACGTTCTGCTGCGCCGCGAGATCCGTCCATGCCCAGTCGTTCGGCGTCGATCTGCGCAACACGTTGATGCCGGCCTCCGGCGGAATGGCGGGGACGAGTATTGCCCAGCCGCAGGATTTGATCTCCGCCATCAACGCAAATCCCGCGACGCTGACGCAGTATCATGGCACACAGTTCACCATCGGCGGAGCGTTTGCAGGTTCCACGTTTGACCTCACGCAAACCGGCAGCACGCTGATTCCCGGGATCACGCCCTTTTCGGCCAAATCAGCCACGCCGGGATCCGCGGTACCCAATGTCGGTGTCACGCAGGAACTGGGGGCCTACGGGGTTCCGCTGACGGTCGGCCTGGGTTTGATCGGCGCGGCCGGCGCAGGCACCGATTTTCGCAGCGTTCCGCAAAGCAACGGCACGTCAACCTATTTGAGCATTCTAGAGTTTGCGCCCTCGGTAGGCGCACGGCTGACCGAGCGCGTTTCGCTGGGCGCCTCGATGTTCGTGGGCACTGGATTTCTCGATGGCCCGTTCGTTGGCTCAGGGGCCATGACCAACGCCTATGCGCTGCGCGGTAGCGTGGGCCTCAGCTACGCGGTGACCGACGCGACTTCGCTGGGAATCTATTATCAGAGCGTGCAACGGTTCCGGTTCAAGGACGCGGTGCGATTGCAATTATTTGACGGCACGTTCGACGTCACGCGCGACGTTCATCTGGCTCTGCCGCAAAATGTCGGCCTGGGCATTGCCAACTCAAGCCTGATGGATGGCAATCTCTTGCTGGCCGCCGACGTGCTGTTCCTGGACTGGAATTCGGCGGCCTTGTTCCGCGGCATTTATCGTCCCCAATGGGTGCTGCAGGTGGGCACCCAGTACCGTTTGAACGAACGCGCGCGCATTCGCTTGGGCTACGCCTTTGCGGAAAACCCGCTCGATCCCAACACGGGCGATACGCTGGCCGGCATTTCGCCGCCCGGTGGATTTGCCGCCATCAAGTACCTGCAGGCCCAGTTCGCCGTCGTCAACCAGCACCGACTCGCGGCCGGCGTCGGCATTGCCGATGTTCTTCCGGGCCTCGACTTCGATACGTTCGCGGGCGGCATGTTCGAAGCCTCACAGCAGCTTGGCGACTTTACCAACGTCAGCGTGCAAAGCTACTGGATCGGCGCCGGCTTTACCTGGCGAATCGATCGCGGCTCCTGCTGCGTGAACTAATCCACGCGGCGTGTTGCAGCGAGGCGCTAGCGGGCCAGCAGCGACGCGGCTACAACAATAGGGAAATTGGCGCCCGCCTTGCGACCCTATTTTTGGAAACGAGCCCTGTGCCTTCTCGGCTGAAAGCCACGCTGTGGCGCCTGTTCATCACCCAGTACAGCCCGGAGCCAACACGCCGCAGCTATCTGTCGCGCGCCCAATCGCAACAGAGCCCGCGCGCGCAGGTTACGGTCAGCGTGCTTGATGTCGCCGAAAGTCACCGGGTTTTCGGCGCGCCGCTGGCGCGCCGGGGGATTCAACCGGTGTACCTGCGGATCGAGAATCTCTCGGACGAGGCGTTGCGGCTGCAACTGGTTCGCATCGACCCCAACTACTACACGCCGTTAGAAGCCGCCGCCGCCAACCATTTTTCCATTGGCAAACGCCTGACCGCGTTCGGCTTCATCGGATGGCTCTTCCTGCCACTGCTCGTGCTGATCCCGTTCAAGCTCGTCACTGCCTATCGCGCCAATCGGCGGATGGACGAGTTTTTTCAGACGCATGCGTTCCATCTTCGTCCCATCAAGCCGCGCGGAGTTTCCGAAGGTTTCGTGTTCACTCCGCTGGATGCCGGCACCAAGATCGTTCATGTCTGCCTGCACAAGACGGGTGGTTCGCTGGAAAGCACGGCTCGCGAAGCCAACGAGCTTAAGGCGGCCGAAGCGTCCGTGGAGTTCACGTTTTCCGTATCGATTCCGGGGCTGGCCGCCGATTATCTGCGTCGCGACTTTAGCGCGATCGAAGGAACCTCGGCGGCGGTCGAATGCGACGAGACGACGCTCGTCAAGCGTCTCAGCCAATTGCCCCCCACCACCGCCAACGCGAAGGGGACCCGCTGGGGCGATCCGGTCAATCTGGTCGTCATCGGCGAATTTGAGCTAATTCTCGGCGCGTTTGCCGCCAGGTGGGACGAGAGCGAGACGATCACCATCGCCACGTGTTGGAAAACCGTGCGGTCATTCCTGCTCGGCTCCCAGTATCGCTACTCGCCGGTCAGTCCGCTCTACCTGTTCGGGCGCAGCCAGGATGTCGCGCTGCAGCGCACGCGCCGATCGATCAACGATCGATTGCATCTGCGGTTGTGGCTCACGCCGTTGTGCTTTCAGGGCAAGCCGGTGTGGGTCGGCCAGGTAAGCCGCGACATCGGCGTGCGATTCACGACCAAGGTGTGGAATCTTACGACGCACCGGGTGGACCCCGACGTCGACGAGTCGCGCGACTATGTGATCGAGGACCTGATGCAAGCCGAGCGGATCGATGCCGCCGCGTACGTCGATGGCGTCGGCGCTTGTGACAGCTCGGCTCCGCGGCGGAACCTCACCGGCGATCCCTACTTTACCGACGGCAAGCGGGCCGTGGTGTTGCTTTCAAGCACGCGGGGCAAACCGCGCTTCGTTGCCTTGTCCTAGCCTAACAAACACTTGAAAAATGGGACTGGCTCCGAGCCAGATGGCTCCGAAAAGTCCATAAAACCATGCCCGCCAAGTGCCTGTCCCAATTTTTCAACAGGGCCGGGCAGGACTCGGCCGGCGATCACACGCACATAGCGCCACGATCAGAAGCTAACCGCCCGGACCCGCCGAAGGATCGGCGCCGGGCAATCGTCCCGCGAGCAGTTGCGCCAAGAATTGGGTCGTGGCAAACCGGCTGAAAACGATCCGCAGCGAGGCCACGATCGGCACCGCCAGTACCATGCCGACGACGCCCCACAGCAGCCCCCAGAAAGCCAGCGACAAAAGCACGGTTACGGGGTGCAGTTCCATCCCCCGACCCATCAAGCGGGGCTCGATGACGTTGCCGATCGTGACGTGGACCGTGCCGGGCACGCCCACGACGGCCAGAATCATCCAAGGATCCTCGAACTGCGTCACCGCGATCGGAAGCGGCAGCAGCATCGCGATGATCGAGCCGATGTTCGGAATGAAGTTCAAGAGAAACGCCAGCAGTCCAAACAAAAATGCCATCCGCAGTCCCAGAATCCACAGAATGAGTCCGACAGCCAGGCCGGTCACCGCCGAGATCACCGTCTTGGTGGTGATGTAGCGGCGGATCGTGGTTTCGATCTCGGCGTAGATGCCCGAGTGACGCAGATGGGGATTTCGGCCCACGAGCAGAAACACCACGAAAATAAGAATCAGGCAGCCGTTGGCCACGAGCGTCGAAGCGGTGCCGGCCGCGTCGGTAATGAGTTGCGGCAGGCGAGCTTGCAAGTCGGCGGTAATGCGGGCCTGGTCGATCGGGACGTGATGCACGTTGAGCTCGGCCAGCAGCCGCTGGGTCAACTCGACGACTTGCTCGCTATATTGATTGGCCGCGTGGACGATGACTTGCACCGCGAGGATGAGCACCAGGCCTAAGCCGGCCAGGATGGCCAGCACGATTAACAGCGCCAGTACGATCGCGACCCAACTCGGGAAACGCCAGCGCAGCACCTGGAAATCGACGACGGGCGACACGATCGTCGTGACGAAGATTGCCAGCACGAACGGTATCATCACGCCGCGCGTATAGACCAGGGCCGCCGCCAATGCCACCGTCGCCAGGATCATCAGTGATCCTACCGCCAGCCACACCTGTTCGTTGCGCAAATTCGTGTTCATTCAATGGAACCGCTCCCCAGTTTCCAAGATCAGCGACGCGCTTTGCGAATCGAGACCGATGGTTTGCGCCAAGGCGATCGTGCGTATCGTACCGCTGCCCCGCGGTCTCGATAAGAATGCTTGCTATTCGCTGGCCTTGTTGTTGCGCTGGCCGCGGCTCTTAAGGACTTTCTCCTCGTTGGGGCTTAACTTGGGCGGCTCCAGCTTGACGGTCAGCTTGTTGAGCTTGGCGGTGCAGCGGAACGGCACCTGGTAGTCGTTGTCGTCCACCGGCGTGCCGGTGTCGATGCCCACGTCGAACGTCTCGTCCCATTGCAGCGTGAAGGGAATGGTGCGCGGCAATTTTTTGTTGGCCACTTCCTTGCCGTCCACTTTCAGCACGCCCGTGCCCCCCTTGCCGATGCCAGGCGCGTCGTACCGGAATTCGAAGGTGATCGTGTGCTTGCCCGGCGTCAGCGCGTCTTTGCCCTCCCACTTCACCCGCTCCAGGTCCAGCAGGTTCCAAGTGAAGACGGGCTTGCCCTTGAGCAGGTAGAATGCATAACCGCCGAAGCGGCCGCCCTGCGTGTTGAGCATCCCTTCGGCGCCGCTCTGCGGAACCTCCAGCTCGGCCGAGATGGTGTACGACTTGTTCAACAGGCTCGGCGCGCCGCCGTGCGGAATGCCGGCTAGCTCGCCCGAATAGACAAAAACGGTCCGTCCCGCGACCGTGCTGGGGCGCGGTGTGATCAGTCGCGTGGCGGTCGAGTCGTCGAGCGGCAAGACGTTGTATTTGGCCGCCTCGACCAAAAACAGTTCCTTCAACTGGCGCAGCTTTTCGGGATTCGCGGCGGCAAGATCGTTGGATTCCGTGAAGTCCTTGCTCAAGTCGTAGAGCTCCCACTGATAGCTGTCGGCCACATTTTCCGAGGCGGGCTGGGTCAGCTCCCACGGCGCCTTGATCGGCGTGGTCACGGCGACCCAGCCGTCGTGATACAGGGCGCGATTGCCCAACATTTCGAAGTACTGCGTCTTATGCGTCGACGGCAAGTTGGCGTTGGCCTTGTCCCAGGTGTACGTCATGCTCATGCCCTCGATCGGCCGCTGCGGCACTCCGTTCACCTCCACCGGCTGCGGGACGCAGGCGGCTTCGAGAATGGTCGGGACAATGTCGATGACGTGATGGAATTGGCCGCGGATTCCACCGGCGTCCTTGATACGATTCGGCCAGGCCATGACCATTCCCTGCCGGGTGCCGCCGAAGTGCGATGCCACCTGCTTGGTCCATTTGAACGGCGCGTCGAAGGCCCAGGACCATGCCACCGACATATGCGGATAGGTCTTGTCCGAGCCCCATATGTCGTAGAAGTTCTTGATTTGCACCTCGACCGGCACGTTGACGCCGTTAAACGAGGCGACTTCGTTGGGAGTGCCGATCGGCGTGCCCTCGGCACTGCCGCCGTTATCGCCGCTGATGTAAATCACCAGCGTGTTGTCGAGCTTGCCCATGTCTTCCACGGCCTGAATCACGCGTCCGATTTCGTGATCGGTGTAGGCCAGATACGCAGCGTAGACTTCTGCCTGACGAGCGTACATTTTCTTTTGGTCGGCGTTGAGCGAATTCCACTCCGGCAGCAGATCCTTGGGCCAGGGCGTCAGTTTCGCGTCCGCTGGGATCACCTTGAGCTTCTTCTGATTGGCGAAGATTCGCTCCCGCAAAACGTTCCACCCCTCGTCGAACTTGCCCTCGAACTTCTTGATCCACTCGGGCGTCGGATGGTGTGGGGCATGCGTGCCGCCGGGCACGTAGTAGCAGAAGAATGGTTTTTCGGGCGCGATCTGGTTGAGTTGCTTCAGCCACCCGATCGCGTCGTCAGCCTGGGCGGTCGTCAAGTTCCAGTCCGGCTTGCCGATGTAGGGGTAGATCGGGTTCGTGTTGCGAAACAAGTTCGGCTGCCACTGGCTGGTGTCGCCACCGATGAAGCCGTAGAAATAATCGAAGCCCTGCGCGGCGGGCCACATGTCGAAGGGTCCAACCTGGCTCGCTTGAAACTCGGGTATGTTGTGGTTCTTGCCAAACCACGAGGTGCCATAGCCGTTCTGCCGCAGTGCCTCAGCGACGGTGGCCGTGTCCTTGCCAAAGAGGCTGTCGTAGCCTGGAAAACCAGTGGCCAGCTCCGTGATGACGCCGCTGTGGACCGAGTGGTGGTTGCGGCCGGTGATCAGGGCCGCCCGCGTCGGCGAACACAGCGCCGTGGAATGGAACATGTTGTAGCGCAGTCCCATCTTGGCGACGCGATCCATGGCCGGAGTCGGGATGACGCCGCCGAACGTGCTGGGCGCTCCGAAGCCGACGTCGTCGGTCATGATTAACAGCACGTTCGGCGCGCCCTTGGGCGGCACCACGGTGGGCGGCCACCATGACTTGGACTGGTAGGCGTTGAGATTGATTTCCCCACCGAATTTGGGCAATGGCGGCGGAAGGTACTTCGTCGTGCCGAGCGATTGGGTCGCCGAAGGCGAACCGGGTGCGCCGGACGGTTGTGTCGGGGCAGGCGGTTGTTGTGCCTGCAATCGCGATCGGGTCGCGCCAGTCGCCATCAGGTAGCCGAACAACGCCCCGAGACCGACGGCCGCGATGAATCCTGCATTCTTCACGTGTTTCTCTCCGCCATTGGATACGCCGCCAGATGAAATGCGTCCGCTTCGCTTGACCACGATGAGCCCGCTACTGTCCTTGTCGCGCGTGCAATGCCTTGAGAATCTGCTCCTTGACCGCTTCCATGTTGAAGCTCGCGCCCTTTTGCATGGGCGGAAACTCGACGAAGGTCAGCGCGTACTTTTCCACTTCCTGCTGGACATATACGAACCGCCAGAACTGGTAGACGAACCAGTTGTAGTAGTTCAGCGATCCGGTCATGGTGGTGCGCTCGAACGGATCGAGTCGCAAGTTGCACAAGATCGGCCAATCGACTTTGACCGTACCGCCCAGCCAGCCGCCCGGCTGATCGATGAAACGATACTTGTAGTCATTGATCCGCACCGCGCCCAGCGTGCCCTCGGCGAAGTAGAAAATCTCACTGCGCTTCGAAGGGCCCTTGCCGGTAATCAGATCGAGCTGGTTATATCCGTCGAGATGCACCTTGTAATCACGATCGCCCAACCGTTTGCCCTTTGTGAGTTCCTCGACGATGTTGGGATTGCCGGCCGCGGCGACAAAGGTTGGGAACCAATCGAGCCCGGAAATGACGCCGTTCTCGACCTTTCCGGCGGGCACGTTGCCGGGCCAGCGGATCAGGCAAGGCACGCGGAAGCCGCCTTCGAGCACGGTGCCCTTGCCGCCGGCGAAGGGCGTTTGGCCGCCGTCCGGCCAGGTGAAGTTTTCGGTGCCGTTGTCGGTGCTGAAGGCGAGGATCGTGTCGCCGTCCAGGCCCTCGTCTTTGAGCTTCTTCATCACCGCGCCGACGATGTCGTCAAGCTGCGCCATGCCGGCCTCTTCCTCGGACCAGCCGTTTTTCGAATTGCGCATCTTTTCGTACTTATCGGACAAGTGCGTGACGATGTGCATGCGCGTGGGATTGAGCCAGACGAAGAACGGCTTGCCGTCCTTCTTGGCCTTGTCGACGAACTTGAGCGTCATCGCGAGGATTTCGTCGTCCACCGTTTCCATTCGCTTGGGGCCGAGCGGGCCCGCGTCTTCTATCTTTTGCTTGCCGATCTTGCCCCACCGCGGCTGCTCGGTCGCGTCGTCCTTGTCGGTGGCCCAGCTATGGATCATGTTGCGGGGTCCCACTTTGTCTTTCAGCTCGGGCGGATAATTCGGATGGTCCGGATCCTCCATGGCGTCGAGATGGTAGAGGTAGCCGAAAAACTCGTTGAACCCGTGCACGGTGGGAAGGAACTCGTTCTTGTCGCCGAGATGATTTTTTCCGAACTGCCCGGTGGCGTAGCCCATGCTCCGCAGCGCGGTGGCGATCGTCGGCGCCTGAGACGGCATGCCAAGTGGGGCGCCGGCTTGCCCCACGGTCGTCAGTCCCGTGCGAATCGGCAGTTCGCCGGTAATGAAGTTGGCGCGTCCGGCCGTGCAGCTTGCCTCAGCGTAGTAGTCGGTGAACAGCATGCCCTCGGCGGCCAGCCGGTCGAGGTTCGGCGTTCGGCCGGCCATCATGCCCCGGTGGTACGCGCCGATGTTGAACCAGCCAATGTCGTCTCCCATGATGAAGACAATGTTGGGCTTCTTGGTCTTGCCGCCGCTTTGGCTCCGCGCGGCTCGCGCTTGGGCAATTTGCGTGCTCGCGTCGGCCAACAGCAATTCCTTGACGCCCCTCAGGCAGCAGGGCGCGGCGGGTGATTCACCGGCCGGCGCGGTCGAGACGTCCACCGCCGCGGGCTCGTTGTCGGAAGGGTCGGCTTGGGCGCGCGGCAGCAGCCAGTTCGACGCGGCGGCATAACCTAGCAACGCGCCCAAGCCCAAGGTGAGCGCGACTTGGACCGAATTTTTCCTAAGCATTTGGATCCTCCAGCCGCAAAGATCGGCGTTTCGAAAGAATTGAAGAAAAATGTGACGTGGTCATGACGAACGGAATTATTTCCGTGATCCGGCAGATGCTGCTGGCAGCATTTCGGGAGCCACCACACAACGAAATCCAGTATGCCCCAGTCCCGTCAGGGGATCCGTTTTCATGCGCGCGCTCGGTCGATAGCCGGAGCAATAGCTGTCGTTGCACAGGAATGAACCACCGCGGATCACTCGCTTGGACGTGTAAGGTTCCTGGGGGTCGAAGCTGTCCTGCGGCCCCCGTGGATTCTCGATCAGCCCGCCACCGGCACGCTGTCGATAAGTGTCGGCGCGATACCAGTCGGCGACCCATTCCCAGACGTTGCCGGCCATATCATACAGAGCATAGCCGTTGGGCGCATAGGACTTGACCGGCGCGGTCCCGGCAAAACCGTCGCTGCCGATGTCTTGGTTCGGGAAGCTG
>JBGQHN010000045.1:0-18988 GCA_041497975.1 Planctomycetia bacterium
CCCTGTCTCGAAACACTTTCGTCCGTGCCGATTTTTAACAATTCTCCTTTAGAAGAATTTCCTGCAAAAAGCTGCGTGAACCAATTCATGATTGGATTCCCCTTGCCGGTTCAGTCAACGCCGGTGAAACACGAGCATCCCAAGAGACTCAGTGAGAGTCGCCACGATTCAATACTTTTGCGGACGCGACTAGTATCCTCCTGGTAGACACGCAAAAGCAAGTAAGATTGGGTCCGCGGGACGAAAAGGGGGGACGAAAAAGGGGACATTCTACTTTTCTTGACGCGCGGGAGGCTGGTCGCTAGGTTGGCGCCATGTCCAGAACGGCTCGCGCATCGGCCGGCGGCGTTTGTTATCACGTGCTCAATCGAGGCAACGGTCGAGCCGAGGTGTTTCATAAGGACGCCGACTTCGCCGCCTTTGTCGACCTGATGGCCGAGGCCAACGAGCGATTGTCATTGCGGGTTCTCGGCTACGTGCTGATGCCCAACCATTTTCATCTCGTGCTCTGGCCGCGCGCCAACGGCGATTTGAGCCGCTGGATGCAATGGCTGCTCACGTCGCACGTGCGGCGGTATCACCGCCACTATCACGGCAGCGGGCACGTGTGGCAAGGACGCTTCAAAGCCTTTCCAATCGAGCAAGACGAGCATCTGCTGGCGGTGTTGCGATACGTCGAACGCAATCCGCTGCGGGCCGGGCTGGTGCGTCGGGCCGAAGCGTGGGCCTGGTCGAGCGCCGCTTGGCGCGTGAGCGGCCAGCGACCGGCGCTGCTTTCCGAGTGGCCGGTTGGTTGCCCAAGAAACTGGTTGGCAAAGCTCAACGCGGAGCAGACGGAGGCGGAGGCGGCGGCGTTGCGACGGAGCATCGACCGCGGCACGCCATTTGGCGACGAGCGTTGGACCGTGCGCATCGCTCGCCGCTTGGGCCTGGAGTCATCGCTTCGCCCCCGCGGCCGCCCCAAGAAGCAAATAAAGTAGAATGTCCCCTTTTTGAGGAACGGTCCATGGGCGCATCCGACACGATGCAGCAACACATTGTCGAGAGCATTCGACAATTCGTCGAGCGCGAGATCATTCCCGTCGCCAGCCAAATGGAGCACGACGACGAATACCCGACGCGGATCGTCGAGGGGATGAAAGAATTGGGCCTGTTCGGCGCCAATGTGCCGCAAGAGTACGGCGGGCTGGGGCTGGACTATACCACCTTCGCCATGATTATCGAGGAGCTGTCGCGCGGCTGGATGAGCGTGGTCGGTCCGCTGGGCACCCATTCGGTGATCTGCGACATCATCCAGCGCTTCGGCACCGCGGAACAACGACGCGAGTTTCTGCCGGGCCTTGCCACGGGCCAGCGGCGCGGCGGGCTGGCGCTGTCGGAGGCGGACGCCGGCACCGACGTGCAGCGAATCAAGACGACGGCCACGCGGCGAGGCGACGGCTATCTGGTCAACGGCTCGAAAATGTGGATCACCAACGGCCGCCACGGCAACACGTTCGTGCTGGCGGCCAAGACCCAGGTCGACGCCGATCCGCCACGCGCAGGCATCTCGGCTTTCATCATTGAAAAAGGCGGCGATGGTTTTCGCGTGGGGCGCGATATCGACAAGTTGGGCTACAAGGGCGTCGAGACCTGCGAGCTTTTTTTCGACGATTTTTTCGTTCCGGCCCGGAACCTGATCGGCGGACGCGAAGGCGAGGGTTTCAAGCACATCATGACCGGCCTGGAGAGCGAGCGTATCAATGTCGCGGCGCGGGGCGTCGGCCTGGCCCGGGCGGCGTTCGAAGACGCGATCCAGTACGCGCAACAGCGCCACACGTTCGGCAAACCGATCTGTCAGCACCAAACGATCCAGATTAAGCTGGCTGACATGGCCACGAAGATCGAAGCGGCACGCCTGCTCGTTTACTCGGCGGCCCAGAAAAAGGACCGCGGCGAGCGGTGCGACCTCGAAGCCGGGATGGCCAAGCTCTTCGCCACGGAAGCGGCCCAAGAGATCGCGTTGGAGGCGCTGCGCATCCATGGCGGCGCCGGCTACTCCAAGGATTTTCGCGTCGAGCGCTACTACCGCGATGCGCCGCTGCTGATCGTGGGCGGCGGCACCAACGAACTGCAGCGGCTGATCATTGCCAAAGGGTTGATCGCAAAATACCCGGTCCCATAAGCGCGTCGCCATTGGTCGCGGCCGGGCTGTTCGGATGCTGCGGACGGTGAGTTTCAGGTGTCGCGGCGCGAGGCAAACGCGGCGAACGGGCGCGAAATCCAGGCACGGTGTCTCGGGCAGCGAAAAACCCTGCGGCGTGGATTGAAGGTCGTCCGCAAGTCGGTCATAATCCTGGCCGTGGATCGCTCATCGCTCGTCGACTTTTTTCCACCAGGATTCCCAGGACAATGGCCGCAAAATCATTTACGAGTCCGCTGTTCATCCTTCTGTCCTCGTGCCTCATGCTCGTTGGGTCGGCAGCAGGGGCGCAGGCCCAAAACAAGCCAGCTCCCGGCGAATGGCGCTACTATGGCGGCGACGCGGGCAGCATGAAATACTCGCCGCTCGATCAGATCAACAAAGAGAACGTCGGCAAGCTGCAAATCGCCTGGACCTGGGATTCGCCGGACATTCCGCTGCAGACTGAGAATCGCGCGCTCAGCTCGTTCGCCTTCGAAAACACGCCGATCATGGTGGGCGGCACGCTGTACACCAGCACCTCGCTCGCGCAGGTGGCGGCCATCGACGCCCGCACCGGCAAGACGATCTGGTTGTTCAATCCCGAATCCTACAAGGCGGGGCGCCCCACCAACCTTGGGTTCGTACACCGCGGCGTGGCTTATTGGACCGATGGCGGGCAGGAGCGATTGTACCTCGCCGCGCACGACGCCTATCTGTACGCGATTGACGCCAAGACCGGCAAGACCGTAAGCGAATTTGGCGAGGGCGGCCGCGTGAACCTGACGGCGGCCATCCCGCTGGCCGTCAACGCACGAAACTACACGATGACCTCGCCGCCGGTCGTTTGCCGCAACGTGGTGATCGTCGGCTCTTCGATTTCCGACGGCCCGCAGAACAAGGAAGCCCCCCGCGGCGACGTGCAGGCGTTTGACGTGCGCACGGGCAAACCGGCCTGGATCTTTCACGCGATTGCGCAAGAGGGCGAGTACGGCAATGAGACCTGGGAAAACGGATCGTGGAAGTACACCGGAAATGCCAACGTGTGGACGCTGATGAGCGTCGACGAGGACTTGGGCTACGTGTATTTGCCGTTGAGCACGCCCACGAACGATTGGTACGGCGGTCACCGCCTGGGCGACAACTTGTTTGCCGAGTGCCTGGCGTGCGTGGACGCGACGACCGGCACGCGCGTGTGGCATTTCCAGACCGTACATCACGGCCTGTGGGATTATGATCTGCCGGCTGCACCCGTGCTCTGCGAAATCAAGGTTGACGGCCGCCTGATCAAGGCCGTGGCGCAAATCACGAAGACCGGGTTTACCTTTGTATTCGACCGGACCAACGGCAAGCCCGTGTGGCCCATCGAAGAGCGGCCCGTGCCACAATCGACGGTGCCCGGCGAGCGCAGCTCGCCGACGCAGCCGTTCCCGACCAAACCCGCCCCGTACGAAACGCAGGGTGCGACCGAAGAAAACTTGATTGACTTTACCCCGGAACTGCGGGCCGAAGCCAAAGCGATTCTCGATGAGTATGACCATGGCCCGCTATTCACGCCGCCGACCGAAAAGGGCACGCTCAATCTGCCGGGCTGGGCGGGCGGCGCCAACTGGTGGGGCGCCTCGTTCGACCCCGACACGAGCATGCTCTATGTTCCGTCCTTCTCGATGCCGATTTCGGTGAAGCTCACCAGGCCTGACTCGGCAAGGTCGAACTTGAACTTCATCCGGGGCGGCGGGGGCTTTGGCGCGCCGGTCGTTGGCCCGCGCGGATTGCCGCTCTTCAAACCGCCGTATGGGCGCATCACCGCGATCGATCTGAACACGGGCGACCACGCGTGGATGATTCCGCACGGCGACGGACCGCGACAAAAGATCAGCGAAATCGCGGGCAAGGACGTGGGACCGCTGGGTAGCGGTGGCGGTGGACCGCTGTTGACCAAGACATTGTTGTTTGTCGGACAGGGTGCGGGCGGTCGCGGGGCGCGGGCCGGCGGCGGGGCCAGCGTACTACGCGCCTTCGACAAAGCCACGGGCAAAGTAGTTGCAGAACTTGCCCTACCGGCGGCGCCCAGCAGCACGCCCGTGACGTACGTAGCTGACGGCAAGCAATATATCGTGCTGGGCACGTCGGACCGCAAGTTCGTGGCCTTCAGCTTGCCTTAGACCAATTTTTCCACGTGATCAGGTGCGGTACGCAGGAGATTGACATGAGCTTTTTTGGCAATCGGTGGTTGTTGAGCGGATTGTTGCTGGTCTTGACGACTCGAGCGCTGGCCCAACTTCCTCCCGACGCGGTGATGTTGGACAAGGTCAAGATTCCGGAAAAGCAAAAATCGGTCGATCTATGTCCGGTCTATCTGGAGCCGTCGGACCCCAAGCTGCCGACTTGGGAATATCGTGGCGTCAAGTATCGTGGCAGCAAGAGCGACGCGAAGGATAAGTTCTTGAAGGATCCCGACAAGTACGCCAAGGCCGCCGAAAGACAACGCTTCGTCAACAACTTTGTCCAGGCCATGAGTTCGATCTGGTGTCCGGTGACGGATGAGATTACCCCGGGCGGGATGACTCAGTGGAAACGCTTCGGACTGACTTTCGAAAGCTGCTGCACGTTTTGCGACGAGAATTTCGAGGAAGAGCAGTTTGCCGAGGCACTCAAGAAGCTCAAAGCCCGCGCGGAAAAGACCTATGAATTGATTGGCGCCAAGTACACAGAGGGCGCCAAGAGTCCCGTGGAAGGCGCGATCAAAAAGCCCGAGGAGCCGAAGTCGTAGAGCCTATCCGAGAACCGTCTCGGAGAGGGGGACAGTCCCATTTTGCTCCGCGGACTGCGCAAAATCGGGACAGTCCCCGATCACAGGCTGTCCACGGCCTCGTTGCCCGCGCGGGTGGCCGCCGCGTGCCATATCTTTGCGTCGATTTCGTCACCGACAAATCGAACGGCGCCGTCGCAGGACAATAAATTCACGCCATCTGAATGATAGCTGCGCGCGGACATGAGGGCCTTTTGCTGCGGCTGGTTCATGCAGTCCCACTGCGTCGCGTTGGGCGTGTAGTAGTGGTTATAGAGCGTATTTCCGTAGTTACCCAGGATCCACTTCGCTCCGCGCTGGCTGTACCATTTGCCCGAACTGCCCGAGGCGCAGCCGTTGTCGTCGACCGCCACGGAATTGGCCAGCTCCAGGATGTAGAGTCCCGCCTGGTCGGGCGCGAGGCTCGTTTGTATTTGACCCGTTCCGAGCATGCGTTCGCTGAAGGCCGCGGTGTGCGACGAGCCGTCGGCGATCTGATGGAACCCGACGCTCGAATTGAGGAAGAACACCCCGTCAGCCTGATCGAGGGTGCCGGCATTGAGCATCCCGCTGCCGGCACTCGCGGCGTAGTTGGTGCCGCCGAAAGTCGAGCCGGGCACGCGGCCCGAGGCCATGTCGCTGGGACACCACAGCATCGCAACTACTTGTGAAGCGGCGAAGCTATTCGTCGCTCCCGAGTAATTCTTGCCGCTGATGACGACAGTAGTGGGCGCCGAAGCCAGGTCGATTTGACCCTGAAGCGCGCCTTCTTCCGCGAAGGGCAACAAATAAGCCAGCGCCGAAAACACGCGGGGAGGCGGCGCGCCTCGGCCGGGTGGGAAACGTCGATTGGCGTCGTAAAAGTTCTGCAAGGCCACGCCGATTTGCTTCAGGTTGTTGCCGCACGAGGCGCGGCGACTCGCCTCGCGCGAAGCCTGCACCGCCGGAAGCAGAATCGCGACCAGCACCGCAATGATGGCGATCACGACCAAGAGCTCGACTAAGGTAAAACCGTGTAGGGGGCGACGACCCGAGTTGCCGTGAGTCGAGAAGCGCCTGGCCGCTCGAAGTGCACTCGCCGCACAAGGTCGCGCCAGCCTGGGCGGGTACGTGCACATGCTTCGGTTTTCTTGCCGCAAGGGGGCGATACTCGTTGCCAACTGCAGAGGGAGCCGGGGCGGCGAACGTTCACACACATTGTAGTTTGCCCTGCCCTGGTAACAAGCATTGCCAGTCGCGTGAATTGAAATCGACGAATCTCAAGCCCGCGGGCGGGCCCCTTATACCGAAGGACTGATCAGAGCCGGACCTGCACGCCAATTGGCACGAGCGCCGTTGCAGGCGTCACGCGGTTGCTCTCCAATAGGCGGCTGCGTGGCGCGCGTTACAGCGTTGTCGCCGCGCCTCGCACCGCAAGCATACAGCAAACGAGGCTTCGCCGTGACCACCGAGCGAAATAAGGCCAGCGATCGCGGCACCGGCCAGATCCGCGGTGCGCCGGGGCCTGGCAAGCCCCGGATCGAGCCGGTGAAAAAGGAATCGTGGAGTGATGCCCAGAAATTGCTGCTGGAGCCCCTGGAAAGAAAAGGGCGCGTGTACAACGTCTTTGCCACCATCGCGAATCATCCCGACTTGTTCCGCGATTGGATGGCGTTCGCGACGCACATCTTGAACCGCAATTCGCTGCCCGCGCGCGACCGCGAGATTCTGATCCTGCGCATCGGCTGGCTGTGCCAGGCCGAGTACGAGTGGGCACAGCACGTGCGAATCGGCAAGAAAGTCGGACTGACGGATGACGATATCCTGCGAATTACCGAAGGCCCTGCCTCGCCCAATCTGAGCGAGCATGATCGCTTGCTGATGGTTGCCGTCGACGAACTACATCGCGACGCGGTGATCGGCGACAAAACCTGGGCGGCCCTGGCCGAAGTTTATGACACGCGGCAAATCATGGATCTCGTCTTTACAGTCGGCCAGTACAACCTGGTGTCGATGGCGCTCAATAGCTTTGGAGTGCAGCTCGACGAAAACCTGCAAGGGTTTCCGAAATGACGTTTGGCCCACTGTGCGGGCCAAAGGCCAGGGTTGTTAGTCGCTGGCCTTACCCTTGTCGACCCAACGTTTGCGGACTCCTTCAGCCCGCAGCGGCCCGGCAATCTCTTTGTTGTCGCGCACGATGACGTAAGAGTCAGCCCCTGTGACGCTGTCCCACTCGAGCGTCGCCAGTCCTTGGGCGATGGCGGCGCGCGAGGCGGCCGTGCGACGGCCTTGAGGGCCCACGGCGATGATCGCATACTGATGCGGGCCCGAACCATCGTCCTCGATCACGGTCGGCGGCATCGGAATGGGAATCGACCGCTGCTGCATCTCGCCGCCCCACAACTGTAAGACCTCAGCCGGATACGGCAGGCCACCGCCGCCGTAACCGCCGCCGCCGATCGACATCATGCCCTGGCCAATCAGCGCATCGGTGAGAGGTTCGGGGTGACCCGGCCGGAACGTCTGGAAGCGGAGCCTGCCGGGATGGGTCAGTCCGCTCCACGCGTTGCGCGGTACTTCGGACAACTCGACTCCTTCGCCCTGGATGATTGCCATTTGCCGCCATGCGCCGTCGAGCCAGGCATTCCACGAAATATGACCCGGAGCCCGGCGCAAGCTGCCGTCGCTTTCAATGGCGTGAAACCGATCGTCAAAGGGATCGTCGATCTCTGCTTTGATCAAGCGGCTGCGAACCCAAAGTCCCCCCGTCCCGTTCCCCAGGGAACGCGCGTAAATGCCGCGCGGAATCTGGTGCGCTTCATAACCCTTCTCCCAAGGCGTCCCACTGTCGGACACGATCAATTCCTTCCTCACGATCAGCCGGTCGACATCGATTTCCTTTACGCGTTCGGGCTCGACTTTCATGAGTCCGAAGGTGGCAGCAACCGACAACGCGACGGTAACGAGGCGATCTTTCATCGGGGGGATCTCCGTGTTGGCATCGACGGGGTTATATCCGGCACGGCAGGCGATTCTATCGTATAAGTGGCGCGTCTGGGGGTCGTCGACGACTGACCGCCAGATGCTTGTGTACCCGACTTCTGTCAGTCGGCCACGGTCATTTCTTGCCTGGCGGATTCCGCGGGTGCCGCGTCGATCGCGGTCGCTCCGCCGCCTTGCCCGCGCCGTTGCCGCGGATGAAGCCAACGAATTCGTCGGCGGCGCGCGAAAGCCGCTCGCCGCGGCGCGTGAGGATGCCGGAGTTGATCGGACGAATCGGATCCGCGATCGGACGAATGGCTACTTTGCGGCCGCGCGTGACAACGCCGCTGGGCAACAGCGGCACGATCGAGATGCCCAAGCCGGCCTCGACCATGCGGATCACGATCTCCGTAGTGGTAGTTTCCATGTGGACCTGGGGCGACAGTTGCTGCTCGTGGAAGGCGTCGAGGACGTGCTGCCGGCCCGTCGAGCCCCTTTCGAACACGATCAGCGGCTCGGCCACCAGGTCCTGCAAGCGGACTGTTTTCAATCGCAACAGGCGGTGCCGTGGCGGCGTGATCAGGCTCCAACTCATCGAGAAGATATGCCGATACTGGAGTTCGGGCGACGGCTCGTACGGAGCCGCGACGCCCAGCGCAACCTCGGGATCGCGCAGCAGCACAGCTTCGATTTCTTGTTCCGCGTGGGTGCTGAGCCGGATGCGGATTTGCGGGTAACGGACGTGGAAGCGCCGCGCGGCGTCGATCAGGACATAGCGAATCAGATATTGGCTGGCGGCCACGTGAACTTCCTGTGGCCGGGCGGTCGTGTCAAACAGCTCGGTCAACTGGCAGGCCCGCTCCAAAAAGGCTAGCGCGTGCGGCAGGAATTGCTGCCCACGAGGAGTCAGCGGCGTCGCCTGGCGCATGCCGCGGCTCTTACGATACAGTTCGACTTTGAGCCGCTTTTCCAGCGCCAGGAGCCGGTTGCGCACGCCCTGCTCGGTGATGTGCAGCACCTTGCTGGCGCGGCGCAGGCTTCCCTGACGGGCGAGCTCGACGAAGGCCGCGACCTGGTCGGTGGACAACGAGGGAAATTCGCGGGCCACGTGCAACCGCCGTTCGTTCGTGCGAAGACTTTGGCCGGCGAACCACGCGTGGAGTTGGTCCACGCGCCGACCGGTGGGCCAGGGCGAATACAACAAAACACATTATATCATGAAATATAAACAACTTTTAGCATCGCGCGCCGAACGGCTAGAATAGGCGGGCGAGGGCTGGCCGTGCCGCTCGGCGTTCCGCCTGCGGTTCGAGCCGGAGCGGGCTCACAGCCATATCGGCTTTCGCGTTCTTGCCGTGAAGAAATAGGCGTACAGCTACGCGTGGAGATGTATGAAGCGTATCAGCGGGCTGGAAGTTTGTGGCAGGCTCAATTGATCGAGTGCGGCCAGAGTGGCAAAACCGCGGCCAGGCCAAGGCGCATTCTGAGCGCGGACCTTTCCCAGACGAGGCTCAGCAACGTGTCACTGCCCGACGGCTCGCGCTCTTCCAACTCGTTGAGCTGCTGCCCGATGGCGACCAGTCGCGCCACAATTCGCAATTGGTCTTCCAGGTTCATGGCGACGGTCTTCGTTGGCCAAGGCGGTCATTAGCGGGATTGTTGAAACACGTCCCCTACCCTACTAGGTGCGATTGGCGGTCAAAAGCGGACGCGAAAAATTGAAAAATCTTGCCGCCTGGGCCACGAGCGTCCGTCAGTGCCGAGCGACCTAGAACGGCGCAAATCGCCCATGGGCCTGGAGTTCCAGACACGCTAGCGGCCACTTCTAAGACCGCCGTCGAAAAGCAAAAAAACGAATCCGCCCGGAGTTTTGCCGCGACCCGGCCAGGAACGCTTAGAGCGCCCGCATGAAGGCCACGAGATCGTGCTTCTCCTCGGCGTTGAGCTTCAATTCGAGGACCAGGTTGAAGAATTCGACGGTATCCTCCAACGTCAGTAGCCGTCCGTCGTGGAAGTAGGGAGGCGAATCCTTGATGCCCCGCAGCGGAAACGTCTTGATCGGCCCTTGTTTGGTCGCCACCAGACCGTTGATGGTCTGCGTCTTGTAAAAGCGATCGACCGCCAGATTGTGCATCAGGTTGTCCGTGTAGTACGGGGCCGGGTGACAGGTCGCGCACTGCGCCTTGCCAAAGAACAGCTTCTGGCCCTTCATCTCCGGCGAGTCGGCCGCGAACTTCTTCGGATCGAGTTTGCCATCCCAGCCCAGGCCCGGGGCCGGCGGGAAGTCGAGCAACTCCTGTAGTTCCGACATGAAGTGCACCTGGCTGCCACGTTCGAGCGGATTGACGCCCTTGGCGGTGGCCGACACCGGGTCGCCGTCAAAGTAAGCCGCCCGTTGCTCGAACTCCGTAAAATCCTCGATGGATTTTAGCGCTCGCTGCGAGCCGAACAGCCGCTGGATGTTGACGCCGCGCAGGCTGGGCGTGTCGATACGGCGGCGGTGGCTTTGAGGACGAATGTCGCCTGCCAGGTGAGTCGCGCCCGACGTGTGGCCGTTGACGTGGCAATCGAAGCAGGACACGCCCTGCATGCCAATCGGTTGCTCCGTCTTGCGGTCGGCCGTGGCGTTGAACTGCTGCTGCGGGAACTGCGTCACCAGCAAACGCAGACCCTCCAAATCCTTGGCGTTCAGAATGCCAGCGAAAAGCTCCTGGAAGTTGTCGACGGTCACAACCTTGCCCTGCGAGACGTCGCCCAAGTCGCTGCGCGTCGTCAGGTAGATGGCCGGCGGAAATTCGGGCAGGAACGGTTCGGGCAGGTCGAAGTCGAGGTCAAAGCGAGTCAGTCGCGGAAGTGCTTTGATTTCCTGTTGCGGGAAGACCATGCCGCCCACTTCGTGATGGGGGTGGGGCAAAGGCAGAAAGCCCTTGGGGAACAGTCCCTGCTCACGAATCGCGTCACTGGACATGTCGGCCAGTTTTTCCCACGTCATCCCCTTGGGCAATTTCGACGTCGGGCCAACCGGGATGGGCTTGCCACGGGACATCGTGATTTTCTTGTCCGGCCGTGGGGTGAGGTCGTAACGCTCGTCCAACAGTTTCTTCTGCCGGGCCATCACCGACTCCTTGTCGGCCTTGTCTTTGGCCATCACGGCCTGGAAAGTCACCTTCCCCTGCAAAACGGGAGCAATCTGATCGTAGCTGGAAGGATTGGTGCCTGGGGGTTCCTGCCCGGCGGCCCCGGACGGACCAGGCACCAGCGCAGGGATCGCCAGCGATGCCAAGACTGCGACAATAACCAACGACGGACGCCCAGGCCGGAATCGTATTCGATCGGTTTGCATGGTTGGACTCCTTCAACGTGTGTCGAGTTGAGTTTGCCAGTAGATGATTGTTGCAATTTTCTTGCCACAGACGCCAATACATCGAAAAAATAACACCGCCGCGGCAAGGCGCCCCACGAGATTGTAGACGATTGGGCAAGAGAATCCTGGGTCGGCCTTTCAAACATGCCCGGTGGAAATTCGCTGTCGCGGTCCAGCCCGGGTTATCCTGCCGGACACTCTTGGGATCCTCCCAACCGGCGCCGTAACCGTCTGCCTCTCTTGTTGAAGGCATCGACAAATGAGCTACACTGACAGCGGTTTCGCCAGGTACTTGCCAACTATCCACGCAACCTCGCAGCAAGGGAGAAGACGATGAGAACGATCATTTGGCTTTCCGGTCCCGCATTGATCCTGGCGCTCGTTGTCACGGCCTTTGCCGCGCCGGAGCAAAAGAATGACAATCCCGCGACCGTCGTGTACGACGCGGACTCCGCGTTCCAGTTTCTACAGACGATGACAGGCGACTGGGATCGCTCGGGAGGCGATCATGATCACGGGGCGAATTCCAACTTGATCAAGATTCGGGTTTCGGCCGCCGGCAGCGCCATCGTGGAAACGATCTTTCCTGGCTCAGAAACCGAGATGGTCACGGTCTATCACCGCAACGGAGACGATTTGCTTTTGACGCATTATTGTGCATTGCAAAACGCGCCGGTCATGAAATTTCAGAAGAGCGACAAGCCGGGCGAGATCAAGTTCGTCTTCCAGGGCGGCACGAACTTCGATCCGAAAGTCAACATGCACGTGCACGAGGGAACGTTGCGCATCAAGAACTCCGACACGGTGGAGTCAAGCTTCCTGACGTTCGACGACGGCAAACCGGGTGCGACGGTCAGCTCCGTCCTCAAGCGCAAGCAAGCAAAGTAGGTGATGAGCGCCCTGTTTGGCGGCATTGAAGCCGGTGGAACGAAGTTCATATGCGCCGTCGGCAGCGGACCCGACGATTTGCGCGCCCTGGCGCGCATCCCGACGACGACCCCGCACGAAACCATTGGCCGCTCGATCGAGTTTTTTCATACGCAGCGGGCGAAGCTGGGAGCGCTGGCGGCCGTGGGAATCGCGTCGTTCGGGCCGATCGATCCGCGGCGCGGCTCGCCCACGTTTGGCTACATCACTTCCACGCCGAAGCCGGGTTGGGCCAACACCGATTTTGCCGGCGCCGTCGAGCGGGCGCTGGGAGTTCCCGTGGGCTTCGATACCGACGTGAACGTCGCGGCGTTTGGCGAATGGCGCTTTGGAGCCGGACAAGGACTGGAGGACTTGATCTATCTGACGATCGGCACCGGCATCGGCGGCGGCGGACTGGTGGGCGGCAAGCTGATGCACGGCCTCGTGCACCCCGAGATGGGCCACATCCGGGTTCCGCACGACCTGGCCTCCGATCCCTATCCGGGCCACTGTCCCTATCACGGCGATTGCCTGGAAGGCCTGGCGTGCGGACCCGCGATTAGCGAGCGCTGGAAGCAGCCCAGCGAAAGCTTGCCGAGCGATCATCCCGCCTGGCCTCTCGAAGCGAATTACCTCGCGCTGGCCGTGGTGAACATCATTTGCACTGTCTCGCCCGAGCGCATTGTTTTGGGCGGCGGCGTGATGTCCAACGCACAACTCTTTCCGCTGATTCGCTCAAAGGTCCGAGAACTGCTCAACGGCTATGTGCAGTCGCCCGCCATCGAGAACCAAATCGATCATTACATCGTGCCGCCGGGCCTGGGCGATCGGTCCGGCGTCTTGGGCGCCTTGGCCCTGGCCGCGCAGGCGGCCGCGGAATGAATAATTGCCAGCGACGATCGAATGGGTTACGATAGCCCGCGCAAACCGCTCTGCGCCCCGTTTGTTCATCCAACCTCCCTCGCTCCACCCGATTGGAAACATCGCCCATGTCGCGCGACGGACATCGCTGGGGGTGCATTCGCGGCGATCACCCGAACATCGGGCGGCGCCGCGTGCTGGAGGCTGGCGGCTTGTCGCTGTTTGGGCTGAGCCTGGCCGATCTGCTGCGCGTGCAGGCCCAGGCAAATCCCGGCCAAACGACGCGCGGCACCGCCAGGTCGGTGGTTTTCATTTTCCAATCCGGCGGGCCGTCGCAGCACGAAACGTGGGACCCCAAGCCTGGGGCCCCGGCCGAAATCCGCGGCGACTATGGCACGACGGCGACTCGTACCAGCGGCTATCGCATTTGCGAGCATCTGCCCAAGCTGGCCGAGCGATCCGACCGGTATTCGATTGTCCGCACGATGCACCACACGGCCGCCCCGCAGTTTCGCAACGAGCACAGCGCATCGATGTACATGGTCCAAAGCGGTCGCTGCGAGCTTCCGCCCGGCGAGAACACCAATACCATCGCCTTGCCTGTGCCGCGGCGGTTTGAGTGGCCGTCGATCGGCTCGGCCATTGCCTATGCCCTGCCGCCGGGAGCGTCGCTGGGTCTGCCGCCGGTCGTGGAAATTCCGCGGGCCAATCTTCAAATGCCGGGCTCCGGACCGGGAATGCTCGGCAGCAAGTTCGCGCGATGGCGGGTGGACCTGGCGCCGACGTGTCGCACGCCCGACGGCGGCGGGTCGTGCCCGAATTGTTTCAGTCACGATCAGCCGAACGACCCGGCGCGCGCGCCGGGCAAACAGCCCGGGGCCTGGTGGGACAACTCGAGTTGCCGTAATTCCGATTTCCATCTGCCCGACTTGGGACTTTCGACGGGATTGAGCGTCGAAGACCTGCAAAACCGCGCGGCCCTGTTGGCCGATCTCGACAAGGCACGCCGCGCGCTCGACGCCGAACCGGCGGTGCGTACCATGGACACCTACCGCCGCCAGGCTTGGGACCTGATTTTAGGTCAGAAGGGCAAGGACAATCCCTTCGACCTGACGCAGGAAAGCAACGCCGTGCGCGAGCGCTACGGGCGCGAAGAATGGGGCCAAGCTTTTCTGGTCGCGCGGCGGCTGGTTCAAGCCGGGGTTCGGATGGTGCAAGTCAACCTGCGCGGCTGGGACACGCATCAAAACGCGTTTCGCGATCTCAAGGGACACTTGCTGCCTTCGATCGATCGCTGCCTGAGCGGTTTCCTCGATGACCTGCAAGCCAGCGGGCTGCTCGATGAGACATTGATCGTGATGTGCGGCGAAATGGGGCGCACGCCGCGCATCTCGCCCATCAGCCCCACGGGTAAAAACACGGCCGGCGAGCCTTTTACACCGGGCCGCCACCATTGGGGCGACGTGTTCCCCTGTTTCTTCGCTGGCGGCGGCATTCAACCGGGCCGCGTCATCGGCGAGACCGATCGCTATGCGGGCTTGCCCGCCGGCGAGGCCTACACGCCCGCGGACCTGGCCGCCACGATTTTTCACTGCCTGGGAATCGATCCCGACTTGGAATTCTTCGATCCCGAGCATCGCCCGTTTCGAATCTATCAAGGCCGGCCGATCGAAGCGTTGCTGTGAGCGATGGCATGTGACGGGCACGATACCCGCGCTCGCCCATGAACGTCGCTGGCAAGTACGATCACACCGAGAACTTGATTCCCTGCGCGAGCGGCAAGTCGGATGAATAGTTGATCGTATTGGTGGCCCGCCGCATGTAGGCTTTCCAAGAGTCGGAACCCGACTCGCGACCGCCGCCGGTTTCTTTTTCGCCGCCAAAAGCACCGCCGATTTCGGCGCCGCTGGTGCCGATATTGACGTTCACGATTCCGCAATCGGAACCGGCAGCGGAACAGAACAGTTCGGCTTCGCGCACGTCGTTGGTGAAGATGGCCGATGCGAGACCTTGCGGCACGCCGTTGTGAATACGAATCGCCTCCTCGAGCGCGTCGTAGCGCATGAAATACAGGATCGGCGCAAAGGTTTCCTGGCTGACGATGGAGGCCCTGGGGTCGATTTCCACGATCGCCGGCCGCACGTACGCGCCGCCCTGGGGCACGCCGTGCTCGACGCGCTGGCCCCCGTGCACTCGACCTCCCTGTTGACGGGCCGACTCCAGGGCCGCCATCATTTGCTCCAAGGCGCGCGCGTCGATGAGCGGGCCGACAAGCGTGCCGGCGTCCAACGGGTTGCCGATCGGCAGTTGAGCGTAGATCTTCAGCAGCCGGGCCAGCAAATCGTCGGCAATCGAGCGATGCACGATCAGCCGCCGCAACGTGGTGCAGCGCTGTCCGCAGGTGCCCGCCGCGGCGAACAGAATGGCCCGCAACGCCAGCTCGATATCGGCCGACGGCGTCACGATCGCGCCGTTGTTGCCTCCCAGTTCGAGCAAACTTCGGCCTAGTCGCGCGGCGACCGTCTGCGCCACCGCGCGGCCCATGGGCACCGAACCAGTAGCCGACACGAGCGGCAAATCCGGCGAGGCGGCGATGGCCTGGCCGACTTCGGGGCCCGCGCCGACGACAAGGTTGACGATGCCGCGCGGCACTTCGGGCATATCGTCCAGCACCGAGTTGACGATCCGGTGGCAGGCCATCGCCGAGAGCGGCGTCTTCTCCGAAGGCTTCCATACGAGCGAGTCGCCGCACACAAGCGCGATCATCGCGTTCCAGGCCCACACCGCGACCGGAAAGTTGAAGGCGGTGATGACGCCCACCGGGCCCAGCGGATGCCATTGTTCGGCCAGCCGGTGCAAGGGGCGCTCGCTGGCGATTGTCAGCCCATGGAGTTGCCGACTCAGGCCGACGGCGAAGTCGCAGACGTCGATCATTTCCTGCACTTCGCCCAAGGCTTCCGCCGTGATCTTGCCGGTTTCCAGCGTTACGAGCGTCGCCAGATCGACCTTGTGCCTTCGCAGCCGTTCGCCGATCAGGCGCACCACTTCGCCGCGGATGGGCGGCGGCACGACGCGCCACGCGCAAAACGCGCGCTTGGCCGATTCAACCGCAAGCGGAACATCGTCGCGCGTGGCCGCGGCGAACTCGGCCAGTTGGCTGCCGTCGATGGGTGAGCGCACGCTCAAGGAGCTGCCCGTTCCAGCGGACCAATCGTCACCGCGGGCCACGGCCAGGGGCTTAGCCACTCCCAGCCGACCCAAGACGGCGTCAAGCCGGGTCTTCATATTCGTCTCCCGAAAAATCTTCGATGCCCATGAAGCGGCTGTAAATCTTGGATCCGTGATAGTGCTGGCCGAAGCGATTTTCGAGAAACTCATCGAGTCCAACCTGCTCTTGCCGCACCAACCCCTGACCGGTCAACTTGCCGGTGCAGTGCAAGTCGACTACCGCGCACACTCCGGCGGCCGTCGTGATCTGGATGGCGCTCCAGGCTTCGCCGTCCAAGATTTGTCCGTAAATCTTGCGGGCGTCGCTGATCTGCACCAGTTGTCCTTTGCGAGTTCCCGAGGCGGTGCAGAAGATGACGACGACATCCTGGAAGGTGACGGGAATCGCATGTTCCAGAATATCCTTGAGCGTTTCGCGCTTTTGGCCGAGTCGCAGTTCATTGACCAGGAATGCCATGTAATCGCGGTGGCCCTGGTAACGAATGGTCTTGTAATTCAACTCGCGGACCTGGTCTTCGAGCGTATCGCAAAGCGTTCCCAGCCCGCCCGACGTATTGAAGGCTTCGTAGCGCACTCCGTCGAGCGAGAAGTGTTCGATGCCCTCGAGCGGCAGGACGTTGATTCGCCGGCCCCCGTGAATCGCCTCGCAAGGATTGCAGTACTCGTTGATCAGCCCGTCGGTCGACCAGGTCAAGTTGTACATCAGCGCGTTGGACGGAAATTGAGGTAGCGCTCCCACGCGCATGAAGACGGTATCGAGCGACTCGAAGGCTTCGGCCAAGGCTTTGGCAGCGATCGACACAAACCCGGGCGCCAGCCCGCATTGCGGCATGAAGATTTGCCCCGGTCGGGCAGATTCGGCGATTTCCTTGACGCGTCGCGTCGTCGAAATATCCTCGGTCAGGTCGAAATAACTGGCGCCGGCGATGAGCGCCGCTTGGGCCACCGTAGGATTGTTGACATAGTTGAGCGCCGAGATCACGGCCTCGCGGTCTCGCAAGGCCGCCGCCAATTGCGCTGGATCACCCGCGTCGATCAGGATGGTGTCCACCCGCGTTTGCGCCGTGATCCGCGCGAGCGCAGCGGGATCGGAATCGCCCACCAGCACGTCATAATCTTTGCTGGTGACCAAGAGTCGCGCAATCATCCGGCCGATTTTACCGGCGCCTAACAGCAGCACCTTATGCATCGAAGCACCTGACCTGAAAGCGATTCGCTTATTGCCGGCAGCGGCCGCCCGCAAGCCAATTATACGTCATGCGGTCGTTTGGGAATGCGTGCGGAATGATCAGCTCATCTTGCGGTATTTGGCCGCTCTAGCCTACAACTGCCGCTTGCAATCGGTACAGGTCGATGAAGGAGCAATCGTCATGCGCGCCAGACAAGTCTTGCGGATTCACGCCGCCGCGATCGCAGTGGCGCTATGTTCTGCGGCTGTCTTTGGACAGGCGCCGGCCGTCAGGACCGGAAGCATCGATTTCGTGCCGCGCGCCGATGAAGCCGGCTTGCCCTTGCAATTCCAGCTCGCGGCGCACGCCTTCACCTTCGAACAACGGCCAGTGCCTACGTCGGGATCAGTCATGCGCGTGTCGAAGGTCACGTTTCCTTCGCCGCTGGTCACTGGGCACCCCAGCAACAACGTCGTGCACTGCGAATACTTTTGCCCCACGACGGCCGGCAGGAAACCCGCCGTCGTCGTGCTGCATATCCTGGGCGGGGATTTCGATCTGTCCCGGCTGTTTTGCCGCGCGCTGGCGGCCCGTGGCGTGGCCGCGCTGTTTTTGAAAATGCCCTACTACGGTGAGCGGCGACAGGCCAACTCGCCGGCCCGCATGGTCTCGATCGATCCACAGGACACCGTTCGCGGCATGACTCAGGCCGTGCTCGATATCCGGCACGCGGCAAGTTGGCTGGCCGCACAAGACGAGATTGACAGCGCCGGGTTGGGAATCATGGGCATCAGCCTGGGCGGGATTACCGCGGCCCTGGCAGCCGGAATGGAACCACGATTCGCCAAAGTCTGCCTGCTATTGGCCGGCGGAGACATGGGCGAGGTGGCCTGGACCTCGACGGAAATGGAGCCCATGCGCAAACGATGGTTTGAGACGGGCCGCAGCAAGGAGGAGCTGTTTGCGGCGCTGCGGGTCGTCGACCCGGTGGTCTACGCGCGGCCGCTGCCCGGCCGGAAAGTGCTGATGCTCAATGCGAGCCATGATGAGGTGATTCCGCCGGCGTGCACGCTGGCGCTGTGGCGCGCGTTCGGCAAGCCGGAAATCGTATGGTGGAACGCCGGACACTACTCGGCGATCCGCTATCTCGGCAGCGGCATGGTGCGGGTCGTACGGTTCTTCGAGCCCGAGGAAATTCCGGCCCCCGATGCAAAGTTGCCCACTAGATAGTTGAGGTCCGGGCCGGGCGGAGGGAGTCTCACAGCACGGCGAAGTAGTTCTCGACCGCGAAATCCATCGCTTCGTTGGTCATCTCCAGCGGCCGGGCCTCGTACAGGCACATGTTGCGCACTTGCATCAGCAGGTCGCGCGGCTGGCAACAACGCATGGACCGTCCCACGGGAGTGTAGTGCGTTTTCAAGAGATAGTTCACCGCCTCGTCGCGGTATTCGAATCCCAGCTTGGGGGCCATCATCTTGAACAGTTCGCGGAACTCTTCCTCCGAGGGATCGTTGACTTCGATCTTGTAGGGAATGCGCCGCAAG
>JBGQHN010000046.1:0-18917 GCA_041497975.1 Planctomycetia bacterium
CGGTCGGCCCGGGCAACACCAGCCGCGCCCTGGCATAGCGAAAACTCGGCGAGGGAGAACCCGCCGTTCGATCTCGTGGCCCGCAAACCATCGCTGACTCGCTTTTCGAAAACGTCTCAAAAAAGGCAACAAAAAACCCCAAGGCTTGGCCCTGGGGTTCGTTCGTTTCCAATCGTCAAAGCTCAGTACGAACCCCTACGGCTAGCGCTGGCTAAGCGCCAAAAGCAACAACCGCAGTAGATTCGTCGTGGACATGCTTACCTTCCAAGCTGTCTATCGGCCATCACGGCGCTACGCTGGCACCGCCAGTACCCACCTGACTTTACCGCATGGTTGACCCAGGGTCAAGTTCGATGGTTCGCCAAAAAAACCGCCTACAAACGGGCCAGGGCAGGGGGAGGGTTCCGCCGGGCCGGATTGCGCCGGCTCGTCCCTAGAATTTCGACTCCAAGGGTTTACGTCGATCCGATCCCAGCTTCACGGCGCCGTCGCTGTGGGAGGCGAAGGGTGCAGTGCGTCTTGAGCCGCGGCGGCCTTTTGCGTACTATTGGGCCGCGAAGGACCGACGCGGCCTTCTGGCTCCGCGCGCCGGTGTGCTAGCAGGCGCCGCCCCGGATGCGAACTGTTGCTTCGTCACGTCGAACGATTGACCCCATCATGATCGACTATGAAATCCAACGCTGCACGCGACATTGCGCCACAACCGGGCGCGAGCTGCAACCGGGCGAGGTTTTCTACTCGACGCTGACGACCGACGGACCCCAAGTCGTGCGCCACGACTATGCGCCAGAAGCCTGGCAGGGCCCGCCCGAGGGCGTATTGGGGTGGTGGAAAGCCCACGTGCCGCAGCGCGACGCGAGGAAGCTGCACTGGGCGCCCAACGACGTGATGCTGGAACTGCTCGAAAGCCTCGAAGCACAACCCGACAAGCAGGACATGCGTTACGTACTGGCCTTGTTGCTCATTCGCCGCCGGGTCGTGCGTTTGGAGGAGTCCGAACAAGACGAGCTTTCGCGCGAAGTTTCGGTGCTGTACTGTCCGCGCCGCGAAACAACGTACCGGGTCGTGACCGTCATGCCGACGGAAGAGCGAACGGCTGAAATTCAGGAAGAGCTGGCGCGACTGTTGTTTGCCAGCGCCGCGTGAAACCAGGCAGGGATGCCATGACGCTCGACGAGGGACGATTGCGTGCGAGGCAATGCGCGACAAAGTTGCGCCCCCGCCAATCGGCCGTTGCACGTCGTCGCCACGGCTGGCGGTTGGGTCTGCTGCTGCTGTGCGTTTCCGCCAGCGGCGCCAGTTGTCCCAATGTTTTGCAGCAGTACACGCAACCCATGCCGCGCGCGTTGCCTTCGGGCGCGCCCTTGACCCAGATCATCGACGTGATCAACGACAACAGCGCCCGCGTGCAATCGGTGTCCACCACGCGGGCCACGATCAGCACCCCGGGCGTCCCTTCGCTCAGCGCGAACATCGCCTTTCAGCGGCCGCGGTCGTTCCGCCTGATCGCTCAAACTTTCATCGGCCGAGAGATCGATCTGGGCAGCAACGACGAGGTGCTTTGGTTCTGGATCAAGCACGCGCAGCCGCCGGCGCTGTTCTATTGCCGCCACGATCAGTTTGCCACCAGCGCGGCGCGGCAGATCATTCCGGTCGAGCCCGAATGGCTCATCGAGGCTTTCGGCGTCGTGACGTTGAATCCGGCCGACCATATCGAAGGCCCGTCGCCCGTGGGCACCGGCCGCGTGGAAATCAAGACCCGCGCGAGCGCGCCGGGCAACGGCGTGTCGCGGATCCTGATTGTCGACGACTCGAGCGGCGTGGTTTTGGAAGAGCACGTCTACGATGCCCAGGGCCAGCGGCTGGCTTCTGCCGCGATGAGCAAACACGTGCGCGATCCGGCCAGCGGCGCCCGGCTGCCGCGGCACGTGGAGATCAAGTGGCCGCCGGCCAATTTCGAACTGAGCGTCGACATGGCCGATTTGCATATCAACCAGCTCACGGCGGATCCGCGCGAGTTATTTTCCAAGCCGAGTTACAGCGGCTACCCGGAAATGGATCTGGCGCAGCCGATCGGACCCTTGCGGCCCAGCGTTGTCGGGCCGCCGCAAGCGCCACCCCAGGTGCGCTACTGAACCGCTCTGTGCCCGTTCAGCGTTATTTGCCGATCAGCATTCCGCCGTCGCAGACGAGCACCTGGCCGGTGATCATCTGCGAACCCGTCACCAGGCTCATGATCGCCTCGGCAACATCTTGAGGATCGCAAACCTTTTCCAGCGGGCACATTTTTTCGACGGTGCGCTTCACGCCCTCATAGGCCGCCCCGAAACCCTGTTCGAGCCAGCGGCCGGTGATAAACCCCGGCGCGATCGCGTTGACTCGAATGTGGGGCGCCAGCGACCGCGCCAGCGCGATCGTCAAATTGTTGAGCGCGGCTTTGGAAGCCGCGTAGGGAATCGAACTTCCCTTGCCGGCAAACGCGGCCACGCTGGTCACGTTGATGATCTGTCCACCTCCGCAAGCGAGCATCGGTTCCTTGACGGCTCGAGCACAGTGGAAGGCGCCAACGACGTTGACGGCAAAAATCCGCTGCCAGTCTTCGTCGGTCACCTCGTCAAGGTCGGTGGCGAGCACAAAGCGGGTTGTGCCCGCATTGTTCACCAGGATGTCGAGCCGGCCAAAGGCCTTGTTCGCCGTGTCGACCATGTTGCGGCAGGCCGTGTCGTTGGCCACGTCGGCCCGCAGGGCGATCGCCTTCACGCCGTGCTCCTCGATTTCGCCCGCCGTGCGCTCGGCATCGTCGCGCGATTTCGAATAATTCACCAGCACCGAGCAGCCTTGCCGCGCCAGTTCCAAAGCCGTTGCGCGGCCCACGCCCGTGCCCCCGCCCGTCACGATGGCTGCTTTGCCTGCCAGTTGCATAGTGTGGCTTCCACTTGGGTGTCACAAGAAACGAAAGCGGATATCTTAGCCCAGCGCACGACCGGAGGGAATTGTCTGCTGGGGCGTGCCGCCAGGAGGCCTGTGTGAATGCCGCGCTAGCGAACGCGGCAGTGGAAGCGAACGAGTCCGCCCTGGCCCACCGGCAGCGGCTCGGTGAATTCCCATCGCAGGATGAGCGACTCGCCCTGGTTCTGCTCGGTCGAAAACTCGGCCGCGCGACTGCTTTGAGAGCTGCCGGGAATATATTCCAAGCGCGTCGTCAGGTTGTCGACCAGCACCACGCGCTTGATCGCCTGGTCGCCCAAGTTGTCGAAGCGGATGGTAAAGTCGACGATGTCGCCCGGTTTGGCGGATTTCGTCGAGGCAAGCTTGATGAGACGCAAGCAAGGATGGTTGGGCTCGTCGACGCGGTACGTGACTTGTGCCTTTTGGTCGCTGGTGAGCGCAACGGCCTCTCGTCCGTCGAGCACGACCTGAACGGCCAGGTCGTGCGACCAGACGATGGCCGCATCGACGGCTTCCATCAAGCGGGCCTTCTCCGATTCTTCAAACATTCCCTGCCGAACAATGCGCAGATTTTCGTACATGGCCAGCCCGCCGTCGATCGCCGCCACCGGCTGACGGCTGATTGCCGGCAACGAGCCCTCTTGCACGCGCTCGATGCTCGGTTGTTTCGTGGCAACCTCGCCAACTGGCTGTTCGGGCTGCACGGCCGTCGTGGCCAGGCTGTCGTCGCGGTGCAAGTTGGCCTTCAACGGCAACGCGACACCCAGCGGTTGATCGTTCTGCAAGTTCTGCGAGACGCTCGCCACTTTGCGAACGGCGGCGAATCGGGGCGAGTACAGGCATACGCGGTTGCTTGGCTCGATGATCGTGTACCCGTCAAACGTGTCGTAGATGGCTACCGTATCTTCCAGTTCCAGGCCCTGGACTTCGCCTTGGGAGCCGAGGTTGACCTGAATCTCGCGATCTCCGCCGTCCTCCAGATATTCGTCGCGCGGCCAGGGGCCCGCGATTCCCGGGGGCGCCCAGGGCGTCTTGCAGGTGATCGGAATCGGCAAGCCCTCGTTGCACACTTGCTCGGCGGCAACGTGGGGCACGGTCTCGACGGCGCGGGCCACGCTTTCGGCCGAAGCGCGGCGCACCGGCTGAGCCTCTTTCCGAGCAATGGGCAATTTTTCCGGCTGGGCCTCTTCCCGAGCGATGGGCAATTTTCCCGGCGGCACCGCGCGGCAGGAGCATAGAACCACGGCCGACACCGCTAGCCATCCCGCTGTTCGCAAACGGCGCGCAATCGCGAAGCTCAATGACTTGTTGTGGAGGGCCGTCATGGCGTACTGGGTACTCACGTTCGTGGCTTGGCTGCCTGTTGAAAAACAGGGACAGGCACCTCGCGGACATGGTCATTCACGCATTTTCGGGCGATCCAACTCGGAGCCAGTCCCATTTTTCAACGACCTGCTGGAAGGCGATCCGCCGCCGGATTGCTTAGAGCCTATCCGAGAACCGGCGGGGACTGTCCCGATTTTGCGCAGTCCGCGGAGCAAAATGGGACTGTCCCCCTCTCCGAGACGGTTCTCGGATAGGCTCTTAGTTGGGTTTTGAGAGCCAGCCATTGCCGCGGGACTTTTGGGAAGCGACCGCGACTGGGACGGCTTCCACTTGAGCATCGGCGGCGAGCCATACAGGAACAGGTCGTCGAGCCCTTCGGGCCCGGGCAAGCGGGCTCCCATCCGCAAGATGGCCATCGGGCGGCCCAGGCCGTCCGCGACGTCTAACGGGTTCTCGCCCTCGGCTGCTTCGAAATACGATTGCTCGTCGGGCCTTTGCGCCACCGGCAGCGCCGACTCGGGATCCTCCAGGTAGATCACTCGGGTCACGAACTTGCCGGCCAGCGCCATTTCAAGCTCCTCTTGCGCGAGCTCGATTGGTATGGGAAAGCGGAACTCTTGACCCACGGGCGGATAAAGCCGATCGATGACTTCGATCGTCGGGTAGACCTCCAATCCTTCCTGAAGTGGGATGTTGGTCACGCGCAGGCGATATACCGACCCGATGAGCATGCCCGCCACAAACGGCGACGCCTGGGGATTTTCGAATTCGCCAGACACGGCGGCCGAGATCAACGCCCCCGGTGGGGCCTTGACCTCGACCGGTTGAAAATATCCTGGCAATGGTCCGCCCCGCTGAAGCTGCTGGCTTCCAATCGCTCCCGGCGGCATGATGCCGGCGTGATTGAAGTGCACTGGAGGGGCTTCGGCCCGCACTGCTGCGGAACTCGCCCACGCCAGCACGACTATCGTCACGCGGCCGGCAACTCGTACCAGATTTCTCTGGCTGCGGAGCATGTGGACCATTGTCATGGATATTGTCTGACTACCTGCTGGACATAACTTGCTCATCACTTCTCGAGCGACCAATCACCGGCTACTCGCAATCCGTCTCGTCGGGCACGTCAAACGCGTGCTCGTGTGTGTCGCCGTGCGGCTGGCGGAAGATCACCGGCGGCATGTGCTTGCGCTCGGTGATGCTCACGTGGTTGACCGGCTTGGGATAGCTGAATCCCGGTTTCTCCGCCACGTCCACCCGGAACTTGCGCACCGGAGCCGGAATGTGCATCTTCGTATGATTGGCGATCACGTGCTTCTGCAGTCCGGCCGGCACTCCCAAGGGGACGTGCGGCGGGCCGGGCAAACCGATCGGCGTGCCGCTCATTGGCATTCCATATTGCGGCGCGGTCATGCCGGCAATAAACGGAGCCGGCGAGCCCGAGGGCATGGCTCCGTTGATTCCGCCGAAGCAAACACCGCCGCCGCACCCGCAGCCGCCGCCCGCGGCGCCAATCGGCAAGGGGCCACCGCCGCCGCCGAAGTCGCCCACCATCTCGGCTTCGCCGCCCGGCGTTTCCAGATCCTTGTTGCCGATGCGCACGATGGCCATGATCGCGCCGCGACGGTCCGCTTCAACGATCGGGTCGACGCCCGGATCGAGCCGCGTGCTGACCAGCGTCTCCACGCCCGCCAGCGCCAATTCCTGAAACTCCGGATCGGGTAGATAAATCACCTTGGTCACGAAGTTGCCGGAGAGCACCTGGTCGAAGTCTTCTTCGGTGAACTGCACGGGAATGGCATTGTGCGCCAGGTAGGCCTCGGTCCGTGGAGTCGGCGGGCCGATTTCCAGCGTCGGATAGAGCTCCACGCCCGGGCGACCCGGGATGTTAGTCAGCTTGATTCGATAAATGTTGCCCTGGGGAAAGTTGTACCGGCCGGGAACGATCAATGGCTCGGAATCGAACGAACCGGGCGAGCCCACGTCCCAGCCGACGGCCATTCCGTCTGGGCTGACGAAGGCAACTTGCGAGGTGCGCACAAACGGCGAGGCGAGCTCGGCCGTGGCCATGATGCCGGGCCCTGGTCCGCCGACGCCGGGACCGGGCTCCATCAACATTTCAGCCGGCGGCAGATTGTTGCGGTGTGTGAACTTGCCCAAGGGCGGCACGAATGTTGTGTTGTCGTTGTACGCTCCATACGGTGGATGGAGGAAACAGCCGCCGCCACCGGCCAACATCGTCATTCCCAACAGTATCGAAGCCATGCGAGATTTCATGTGTCCCCCCAAGAGCGCGATTCCGGCATTGCTCCAGGACAAAAGCCCGGCGCCGGCACCTGCATCCGATTCGTTTCACGCTGTCGTTGTCTGCCGAAATTCCGCCAGCCGGATTGAGATAGACCCCCCACCGGCATCGACTTACAATTCGTGGCCGCCAACTTTGCCGCGACTGCCAGCGATACCAATCCGCTCCAACAGACCGCGCGCCGCAACGGGCCAGAGTGTGGCGATGTAGTGTTGGTCGGCGTCCTACAATGCGATTCTTTGGCAAATCCGGCAAAATCGAAAAATGAACTCCATCTTGCCTATCTTCGCCTGTGGCATCGTTTTGGCCGGCTGCTGCCAAAGGGCCCAGGCGCAAACGCCGCTGCCGTTGGGCAGTTCGCCCGCCGCATCCGGCGCGGCGCCCGCAAGCGCGGCGGCTGATAGTCATGCGGGCGACGCGTTGCTGCGCCACGTGATAGCCGGGCTCGATGCGCAGCCGTCGATCGCCGCCAAGCTGCGCCACCGATTCGATTTGCTGGGGCGCCCGATGATCGGCTCGGGAATTTATTTGCAACAGGGCAGGGGATCCGAACGCATGATTTTGCTGGACGTGAATTTGCAAATGACAGGTCAAACCGCCCGGGCGCAACACGTTTGTGACCGAAACGGACTATGGCTTTACGAGGAGTTTGGCGCCACCAAGAACTTGAGTTGGGTGGATGTGGCTCGCTTGGGCCGGGCGAGACCCAAATCGCAAGGGGGATCACCGACGGCCGACATCTGGCTGGCCCTGGGCGGGTTGCCAAAGCTGCTCGGTGGAATCGAAAAGTCGTTTCAATTTGGTCCCGTGATGGAAAGCCGGCTTGAAGACTTGCGCGTGTGGACCATCGAAGGACAATGGAAGCCGGCCCGGTTAGCTCAACTTCTGCCGGAGCAAAAGGAAACAATCGAAGCCGGAAAGCCAGCCGATTTGACAAAACTCGTCGCGAATCTGCCCGATCGCGTCGTGCTGCACTTCGGCGCGGACGATTTCTTTCCTTACCGAATCGAGTACTGGCGGTCGCAGCCGTCGGACGCTCCGACAAAAGCGAAGGACCCGGGAAAACTGCTCGTGCTCGTCGAGCTGTATGAGGTTCGACTGGGAGGCAAGATCGATCCGCTGCAGTTCGTCTTTGAACACGGTGATATGAAACCCACCGACCGCACTCAAGAATTCCTCGACAAGCTCGGACTGCAAGACAGCACGCCGCAGGGCGCCAATCAAATTCCGCCGCAACGGCGCTAGGCCCTGGCAGGGCGCTTGCTGCACGGTTGAAGAAACGGGGACTGGCTCCGAGTCCAATCGTCCGAAACGCGTCAGAAAACCACGTCCGCGAGGTGCCTGTCCCGGTTTCTTCAATGGGCGCTAGGAAGCGGCCGAACGGCTGTCCCGCAGGCTGCTCGAGGCCAGGCGGCTGGCGACGCGCAGCGCTTCGACCATCCCGGCCGTTTCGGCGCGGCCTTGCCACGCCAGGTCGAATGCCGTGCCGTGCGCTACGCTCGTGCGCACGATCGGCAGCCCCAGGGTCACGTTGACGGCCCGATGCATGGCCAACAGCTTGATCGCGATGTGGCCTTGATCGTGGTACATGGCGACCACCGCGTCGAACTGGCCGTCGCGGGCCCGGCTCAGCAAGGTATCGGCCGGCAGTGGGCCCGTAAGATCGAGCCCCTCGGCCACGCCCCGCGCGACGGCCGGGCGAATGATCGCGAACTCTTCGCGGCCGAACAGTCCTTCTTCACCGGCGTGCGGGTTGAGCGCGCACACGCCGACGCGCGGGATCGAGCCCTTGAATTCGGCCATCACGCGCGACACGAGTCGCGACTTGCGCAGGATGGCTTCTTCGCTGAGCGCGGCAAACACGTCCGCCAGCGCCATGTGCAGCGTGACGTGCACGACGGCCAGACCGGCCGGTCCGCGCACCTCGCCGCCGGGACCCAGGTACAGCATCATGGCGAAATCATCGACGCCACAAAGTTGGGCCAGCAGCTCCGTGTGGCCGGGATACTCATGGCCCGCGCGCCACAGCGCGGCCTTGTGCAACGGAGCCGTGGTCAGGCCGTCGACCTGGCCCGTCAGCGCCAGGCGCGCCGCGGTGACCAGCGCATCGTAGGCCGCCTGGCCGCCGCGAGCGTCAATAGTCCCCGGCGCGATTCGCAAAACGTCGTCTCGACCTGCCATCAAACACGGTATCACGTCGAGCGACGGCCGCGCGTGCTCGGGCGAATCGATCTCGTCCACGCTGGCGCGGCTCTGCAAGAGCGCGACCGCACGGCGCACGATTTCCGGATGGCCGACCACCAGGGGCTGGCAACATTCGTGCACCGCCGGATTCGACCAGGCGCCGACGATCGTCTCGGGTCCGATGCCGGCGGGGTCGCCCAACGTGATGGCAATGCGAGGTTTCACCATATCTCCGATTCTAGCTGCCCTCAACCGCTGGACGAAGTAGCGCCGAGCGGTGTCTAATACGAACGGCTGGCTGCTGGCTTCATCCGGCCCACGGTCGCTTCCATCCTTCCCGTATCTCGATCGTGACGCGCATTTTCACCACACTTGCATGGTTCGCGCTGGTGCTGACGGCCGCCACGCTCGTCTTGGGGCTATCGATCGAGGACCTGCACACGGACCAGTCGCCTGAAATGTTGCGCTGGGCCACGGTGCATCGCCTGGCCGGCATCGCCAGCGCGCTGGCCGTGGTATTGGTCAACAGTATCGTCGTGACCTACTTCATCGGCACCAGCCGCTGGTGCAAGGAAGTCTGCGAAGCGTACAGCTTGGACAACGGGCTCATTCGCCGCAGCACGTCGCTCAAACGGCGAACCTTTCCCTGGGCGGTGCTGGGCATGTTGACCGTGGTGGGCGTGATTGCCTTGGGCGCGGCCGCTGATCCGGCGACCGGCTTGCCCCATACTCGCGACTGGGTCACACCCCACTTGCTGGGCGCGCTGGCCGGAGTAACGTTCATCGCCTGGGTGTTCTTCGTCGAGTGGAAGAACATCGACGCTAATCACGCGCTCATCGCCGACGTGCTCGAGCACGTGCGCAGAATTCGGGTCGAGCGCGGGCTGGAAGTATAGAGGCCGGCTGTCTTGCGGTTGGTGACGCGCCGCGCCAGCGCGATCATTCGTGAATGCGCTCGGCCTCGTGGCCATGCGGACTCTCGTGCGAGTGGCCGTGGCCACCTTCCAGGAATACCGTGCTCCAGGCCAACAGAATCCCGGCGACCAGCGCCATCGAAAGCGCCGCTCGGTCGTGGCGATGGAACTGCAGCTCGGGCAGCAGGTCGCTCGTGGCAATGCAAACAAACGCGCCGGCCGCGAAACCGAGGGCCTGGCCGAGATAATCGTGGGGGCTGCCCAATTCAGCGGCGGTCGCGTAGAACAACACGACTCCCAAGGGAGTGACCAGCGAATACAACGCGTTGAGCAGGTGCCGGAAGCGAGGGGCGCGACCGGCGGCGGCCATCAGCGTGCCGATCGTCAGCGAGTCGAACGGCTTGTGCAGAGCAATTGCCAGAAACGTGCCCAGGCCGGCCCAGGCAATCGCCCCGTCGTCGGCCTTCACGGCCGCGGCCATCGCCACGCCATCCACCAGTCCGTGCAGGGTCAGACCCACGACCGCGCCGCCCCAGGCGAAAGGAGAGGTCGCTTTCGCGTGAACGTGCGCGTGGTCGTGATGAGGGAGGTGGTCGGCACCTTCATCGGACACAGCCCCATCGTCGACGATTTCGTGATGATGGAAGTGAAAGAACCGCTCCAGAAAGAACATGAACAGAAATCCGGCCAGCACCCAAGCGACCGTGCGATCGATCGACTGCAGGGCTTCAAAGCTGTGCGGCACTAAATGCAACAAGCCGATGCCCAGCATGACACCGGAAACGAAGCTGATCGCGATTTGCATGCGGCGATGCGTGATCCGCAAGGCAAGCGGCACCCAGCCACCAGAAAGCGACGCCACCACGGTTACCAAACAATAGACGGCGAGCAACACGGCGGCATGCATACGCGCTCTTTTCTCAAATCGCTCAGTATCCACGGCACGACAGCACGAGGCAAGGGCTGTTACTCCGATCGCAAACGCAACCGACGGCAGCGAGCGATTGACCGGCGATCGCGCAAGAGCTTATGGTGAGCACGCACGAACTTCTTAACGATCGAGCGAGCATTTCTCATGAGAGCCTGCGTGCAACGAGTCAGTCAGGCGCGGGTCGTGGTGGGCGACGAGCTGTGCGGCCAGATTGGCCGAGGATTGGTTGTCTTGCTGGGAATCGCCGTCGACGACACACCCGACGACGCCCGTCAATTGGCCGAAAAAATCGCCGGACTGCGAATCTTCGACGACGAGCAGGGAAAGATGAACCTTTCGCTCTTGGAAGTAGGCGGCGCGATGCTGGTTGTCAGCCAGTTCACGCTCTTGGGCGATTGCCGCAAGGGACGCCGCCCGAGCTTCGTCGCCGCCGCGCCCGCGGAGCTGGCCGAATCGCTGTATGAAATTTTTGCGGTAGCGGTCGCCGAGCAAGGCATTCCGCTGGCGACGGGAAGATTCCGTCAACACATGCACGTGAGCCTGACCAACGACGGCCCGGTCACGCTACTCCTCGACAGCCGCCGCGAGTTTTAGACTTAGAATCGCTTGAATCGCTCGCAGCGATGGGCCAAACTTGGGCCTGCCGCGCGAAATATTTGCCACGCAAACCCCCCGCGCGGGCCAAGATCCCTTGGGCGCCGGCGAATACCAGGCGCCGTCGCCCGCGACGAGCGACCGCTTCGCTCAGGGCCTGTTCTTGGAGCGATCCGACCGATCCATCCAATTGGCGCGCAATTAAGGAACCCGAGCCTTGCATCGATCATTGATTTTGCTGGTCATTCCCATCCTGACTCTTGGCTCGGCGCTATCGGTACAAGCGCAGACCAAAACAATGAAGTACGTTCTTCCCGAACCGACGGGCACGCAGCCGATCGGACGAACGACTTTCTATTGGAAAGACCGTGCAAGGCCTGAGCCCTCGAAACATGATTCGCAAGCAGTTCGAGAGCTCAGAGTCGATGTCTGGTATCCTGCGGAGCCAGGCACAACGGCAGCCAAAGCCGCTTACTGCGCGGATTACGCGGCGATCAAAAGCCGCTTGGGCATCGAAGGGGCGGTGCTCGGCAACATCGCGACCCACACGCTTGTCGATCCGCCCCTGGCGAAATCCGACACACGCTACGCCGTGCTGCTGTTGTCGCCGGGGCACGGCAACAACGCCACGTATTACATGGCGCTGGTCGAAGAACTGGTCAGCCATGGCTACATCGTGGCCACGGTCGATCACCCGCTGCAAAGCGCCGCGGTTGCTTACCCCGATGGCCGCGTGGTGGGCGTCAACAATGACCTGCAAGGCGTCCTCGGTGACCCGAAGAAAATGTTCGAGCAGTATCGCGACCGGGTAGCGGTTCGCGCCGCCGACTTGCGCTTCGCGCTCGATCAACTCACGCGGCTGAACGCCGGCGAGGAAGAGTCGCGCTTTCGCGGCCGGCTTGATCTCGACCGAGTCGGCGTCGTCGGTCATTCGATTGGTGGTATCGCGGCGGGCACGGCCTGCATCGAGGACGCGCGATTCAAGGCGGCCATCAACCTGGACGGCCACGTTCGATCGCTGCCGATTCTACTGGATGCGAACGGAGCGGGCCCCCGTCAACCGTTCATGGAATTGACCGACGCCAAGTCGCCCCAGCCGCCCAGCGACGAGCAGCTCGCGCAATGGAAGATTTCCCGTTCGCAGTTCGAGAAAGTCCAGGAAGAAAGCACGCAACGCGCCAACGACGCAATGCGCGCGATCGCGGGCGGAAGCTTCCGCGTCGCGGTCGCCGGCGCCAACCATCAGAGCTTCGGCGACTCCGTGCTCTGGATCGCGGCAAATCCCAAGCCGCACCAGCAACGCGCACAGATCATTCGAGATTACGCGCGTGCGTTCTTCGACAAGTTTCTACGTGGCGACGCGCAGACGATTCTCGACGCCGCGGCGAGCCCGTATGCGGAAGCGACCGTGGAACGGTTTTCCGCGAAACGATGATGGCCCGAGCGCCTATCGCAATTGCGTCGCGATACAAGGCCCTCTCCCCTGGCGGGAGAGGGCAGCGAGCGGCAGCTCGCCGGTGAGGGGGACCGCTACGCAATCGGGCGGCGTGGATCCGCTATTTCAAGCCGCGCTCGGCCGGCTGCGTCGCCATCATGTCGGGATGTTTCCCGGGGACGGAGTGGCCGAGCGCGCTCGGTTCTTGCATGATCAGAAGCGCTAAAATGATCACGTTGGCATAGGTGGCCAGGTTGGCCCACCAACAGTCGCCCCAGAATTTGATCGCGGTTCCGAACGAACTTTTCAATCGCAGGTGGCTGAAGTCAATGCTCCAGATTTCGTCGAGCACCAGATGCGAAGCGAACCCCAGCATCACCGCTCCGGCATTGAACGCGCGGATCCACGGGTTTTCGTGCGCGCAGATCAGGTAGGCCAATTCGCCGACAATCGCCAGCGCCGGAATGCTGTGAAACATTCCGCGGTGCACCGTGAATTTCCGCAACAGCTTGCCAATGCCAAAGCGAATGAACAGATACAGCGCTCCGCCGGCCAGCACCATCGATTCGGGCGACATGCCCATCTGTTTGAAGCGGTCGATCAATAGCATCGGCACCACGGCGGCGGCGAAGGACACGCTTTCGCGCAGCGGAACGCCCGGGCCGCTATCCAAGTCGGGCAACATGCCCGAGACGCTGCACAATCCGCCGGCCAGAATGCACGTTGATGGGGGAACGTCGTAGACCAACGCGGCGGCGGTGCCGCACGCCGCGCCCAGCACGGTGCTGGTGCCAATGTGCATTTTGAATCCGGCCATGCCAATCAGTCCTCGGATCGTGCGAATAAGGTAATGGGCGACCCAGCGCGCTGGCCCCGGCGATTGCCAGCGGGGGCACGACTGTATCGCGCGCCGGCTCGGGCGTCCAAGGTCAATTTCGCGCCCCCATGGTGCTATCACGCTTGCTCTTCGCCCGCGCACTGCCGGCGGGTATACTTCCGCGCGTCGCCGCGGATTTTTCCAGGCGGGGGATCCAGGATGGAACTGTACGACATTTGCATGCTCGTGGTCCTGGTGGGGACCACGGTATTTGGCGCGTGGAAGGGCATGGCGTGGCAAGTCGCGTCTTCGGCAAGCCTGGTCGCCAGCTACGCCGTCGCCTTGCGCTTCAGCGCGCCTTTGGCCCACCGCTTTGGCCAGCAAGCGCCCTTGAATCGGTTCATCGCGATGTTCGTGCTGTTTGCAGGCACGTCGATGGCGATTTGGCTGGCATTTCGCGTGGTGGCCGGCTTTATCAGCCGGGTTCGCTTGCGGGAATTCGACCGTCAGATGGGTGCCCTGTTTGGAGCGGCCAAAGGGGTCTTGCTGTGCGTGGCCATTACTTTCTTTGCCGTGACCCTGTCGGCCCGAGCCAGAACGGCCGTGTTGAGCTCGAAGTCGGGCTTTTACATTGCCGTGCTACTCGACCGCGCCGACGCCGTCATGCCCAAGGAACTTCACGACGTGCTGGATCCTTATTTGAAGAAACTGGAGCAAGAGCTCGACCCGGCCCGCCAACCGAGTCCGTCCGACGGCAAGGCCGGCACGCGAACCGCATCGCGGGGGAGACCGGCGGATGCAGGGCGGCACAACGTCGCGTTGCCGTCAGGTGTCGCGAACGAGGCGTGAAGAATCGCGAGCTCTCGATTGCTCGTTTTCGGCGGTTTCGGTGGGCCCAAACCGAACATAAGAAACATTATCGGACGTTGGGGCCGGCGGTGAAATACGGCCTGGGCTTGGCGACGACGCGCCCGCTAATCCTCGTGGGCCGGGGCTTGTTCGATCGGCTCGGCGTCGCGCCGGTCCGCCGGAATGCCGCTGGCCGGGTCAAAGAAGACTCCCATCTTGCGGAACTTTTGATAGCGCTTTTCGATCAGTTGGTCCGGTCGGGTTCCGACCACTTCGCGGAGGCATTTGAGCAGGTACATTTTCAACCGCGCCGCCATCTGGTGATGGTCTCGATGGGCACCGCCCAGCGGCTCTTCGATCACGTCGTCGACGACCCCGAATTCCAGCAGATGTTTGGAGGTCATTTTCAAGGCGGCCGCCGCTTGTTCGGCAAACGTGCTGCTCTTCCACAGAATGCCGGCACAGCCTTCGGGGCTGATGACCGAATAGTAGGCGTGCTCGAGCATCGCGACCTTGTCGCCGATTCCGATTCCCAGCGCGCCGCCGGAACCCCCTTCGCCGATCACCACGCAAATGACCGGCGTCGGCAGCCGCGACATTTCGAACATGTTCTCGGCAATTACCTGGGCCTGGCCGCGTTCCTCGGCCCCAATGCCCGGATACGCCCCCGGCGTGTCGATCAAGCAGATCACCGGCAGGCCATACTTGGCGGCCAATTGCATTTTCGCCAGAGCTTTGCGGTAGCCCTCGGGATGAGCGCAGCCGTGGTAACAGGCGATGCGCTCCTTGGTGGTTTTTCCTTTTTGATGACCGATGACCATGACCTTGTATTGGTCGAGCTTGGCAAAGCCGGTCCGCATGGCCCGGTCATCGCCAAAGAACCGGTCTCCGTGCAACTCGACGAATTCGTCGAACACCAGGTCCAGATAATCCGTCGTCATCGGCCGATCGGAGTGTCGGGCGACTTGTACGGTTTCCCAGGGGGCCAGGTTGCCGTAGATCCGCTTCTTGGTCTCGGTCAACTCGCGCTTCAAACTGCGAATATCCTCCTGGACCGCCAGACTTCCCTCGGAGGACGCTTCCAGCTTCTGAAGCCGCGCTTCCAGCTCGTAGATGGGCCGCTCAAATGCCAGACGGTGGTTGACGGTCGCCATAATTTGGTTTCTTCCCGAATTGACACCACACGTGCCTGCACGACGGATGCTAGCACAAGCATTCGCCGCCGCCCGAGCCGCCAGACTGTTTACTTCATCGGCGCATGACGGGCAATCTCATTCGCGCGGCTGCTGTTTCAACGCGCCGGGATGCACCTTGAACACCTGCATGGTTCCCATTTCGCTGAGAAAATCGGCCATTGTCTGCGGACGTTCCTCCGGCGATTTCGCCAGCGTTCGCCGCACCAGTTGCGCAAAGCTGTCGGTAACGTTCCGATTGGATGCTTGCAACGGCGGAATGGGCGATCGCAAATGTTTGGTCAACAGATCATTGGTGCTCGTGCCGGTATAGGGGGGTTTTCCTCCCAGCACCTCGTGGGTCATGCAACCGAAACTGTAAATGTCGGCCCGCTCGTCGAGCGGCTGTCCGCGAATCTGCTCAGGCGACATATAACTGCGCGTGCCTTGAATTTTGCTCTTACCGGCAAACAACCGCGCCAGTCCCCGCTTGCGGCGCACGGCGAGGGCAAAGTCGATCAATTTCACCTCGCCGTCTGGCTTCATCAAGAAGTTGTCCGGCTTCACGTCCCGATGAATCCAACCCTCGGAGTGGAAATAGGAGAGCCCTTCGGCGGCTTTGCGAATGAATTCCTCCGCGAGCGGCGCCAGTGCTTCGAAGTTCTGGTGGATCCATTGTTTGACATTTGGCGCCGCGAATAGCTCCATGGACAAGTAAACGTGTTGGTGATCCGTGCCAAAATCGTAGACTTGAATGACCGCGGGATGATTCAGCCCGCGACCCACCTGGCTTTCATGCTTGAGAAACGCGACCTCCTCGCGGTTTTTCGCGGCGTCGCCGGAAAGCAGTTTGATGGCCAACCGCTCTCCTTTCAGATCGTTGATGACCTCCCACACTTCACAGGTCTTGCCCGCGCGGATCAGGTTCAAAAGCCGAAAGGGGCCGACGTAATCTTGTTGGGCCACTGGGGGCGAGCTCGCTCGAACCTTGTAGAGGCGGTCGCGCCGTGCCACGCCTGGCACACACCGCGCGCTCGTTCCATTCTAGCAACAACGGCGCGAAGTTGAAGCGCGCGACGGTAAGGCAAAAACGCGCATCGCCCGGCACTCCAGGCCCAAAGTCAGCCGCGGCGCTTCGCCGACAGAATGCGCTCGTACAGGAGTCGGAGCTGCCTGGTCATGTGCTCGTGGCGAAAGCGATCGGTGAATCGCTCTCGTCCGGCGGCGCCCAGCCTGGCTCGCTCGCTCGGATCGGCCGCCAGCCGGCAGACGCCGCGGGCCAGTTCATCCACGCTCATGGGCGGCAACAAAAGGCCGGTCTCGTTCGTGATCACGACCTCGCGCGCGCCGTCGATGTCGTAACTGATGACCGGCTTGCCGGCGATGAGCGCCTGAGGCAACACGCGTGCCAGCCCTTCGCGCAAGCTGGCGTGGACGACGATGTCCATCGCGCCGATCAAGCCGGGAATTTGCTCGGGCGGCACCAGCCCCGTGAAATGGAAATAAGCATCCAGGCCGGCTCGCCGCACCTGGTCGCGAATCGACTGCGACAACAAGCCATCGCCCACGAACAGAAATCGGACGTTCTTGTCGGTGCGGACAATCTGCTCCGCGGCGCGGACGACGTACTCGTGCCCCTTGAGATGAAACAGCCGGGCAATCTTGCCAACGACGACGTGCCGCTCGCCGTACCCCAGTTGCTGGCGCACCGCCTGCCGGTTGTCGTCGGCGCGCAGAAACGGCTCGACTTCCATGCCGCTGTACACCGTGGTGAATTTTGCGCGCGGAGCCACGCGCGCGCCGACCAGCAGGTCTGTCATCGCATCAGCCACGCTCACCAGCGCGTCGCAGCGTTTTGCCGCGTAGCGTTCGCACCAGCGAAAGACGGCTTGCGCCCCCCTGCTCTGGTACGGATGAAATGGCGCGCCGTGGACCGTGTGCACGATCGCCGGCACGCGCAAAGCATGCGCGGCCAGGCGCCCCAAAAAACCCGCCTTGCCGCTGTGCGTGTGCACGACGTCGGGACGAAACCTGGCAAGGGCTTGCTTGATCTGAAAATAACTGGCCGGGTCGCGCCACAAGTTGATCTCCCGGCCAAGCGCCGGCAACGCCTCGAAAGGCACCGCGTTATGCTCGACGCGCTCAAGCAGGCTTCCCTCGGGTCCGGCCGGCGGACCGGCCAGCAACAACACATCGTCGCCGTGGATCCGCAGCAAGTCCTCGCACGTCAACACCGTGTTTTCCTGAGCGCCGCCCAGAATCAGGCGCGTGATGACGTGTGCGATCCGCATGGAGCCACTCGATCTCTCAGTAATCCACGCGCACCAGAAACAAACCTTGCGGCGGCGCGGTTCGGCCGGCCGCTTTGCGATCGCGCGCGGCCAGGACTTGAGCGGGCCACGGTTCAGGCCGACTGCCCCGCCCCACTTCCACCAGCGTACCAACGATGGTGCGGACCATGTTATAGAGGAACCCATCGGCTTCGACTTCCACTGTCAATTTTCCGCCGGCGGCCCCCTGCTCTCGCTCGATGGAAATGTCGAAAATCGTGCGAATGCTCGATTCCCGCGGGGAACCATGGGTCTCAAAGCTGCTGAAATCGTGCGTGCCCACCAGCGCTTGCGCCGCGCGATGCATGGCCGCGGCATCAAGCCGGTGACGATAGTGCCAAACGTAGCGCAGGTTGAATACGTCGCGAATCGGTCCGTCGTCGAGCACGTATCGATAGCGCTTCCGCAAGGCGCTGGCCGTGGCGTGAAAATCAGCCGCCGCTTCACAGGCCGCCAGCACGGCCACGTCCCACGGCAACTCGGCGTTGAGCGCTTGCTGAATCACCTCGGGCGCCAAGTGCGTGTCACTGCGAAAGCTGACCACCTGCCCCAACGCGTGGACGCCGGCGTCGGTGCGGCCGCTGGCCGCGACGCGGATTGTTTCGCCGGTGATCTTCTGCAGAGCGCGCTCGAGGGTTTCTTGCAGCGTGTTGCATCCCGGCTGGATCTGCCAGCCCGAGTAGTTCGAGCCGTCGTACGCCAGCACCAGCTTGAACGTCCGCATGAAGTCGAAACAGTCGGCCGTTAGCCGCTAGCGACTGCCTGCCCCCTGGGTTGTTTCGGGCGAGGCGCGCGCGTCAAAAGCTCGGCAATTTGCACCGCGTTGGTGGCGGCTCCCTTGCGCAAATTGTCGCTCACGCACCAGAACGCCAGGCCGTTGGGGCTGGAGAGATCCTCGCGAATGCGTCCCACGAACACTTCATCCCGCCCGTTGCAGTTCGATGGCATCGGATAGCTCTTCGATCCGAGATCATCGATCACAACGATGCCGGGCATGGCCGCGAACAACTTGCGGGCTTGATCCACGGTAAGCTTCTTTTCCGTTTCGACCAGGATGCTTTCGCTGTGGCAGTTGTCGACCGGAACCCGCACGCACGTGGGGCAGATTTGAATC
>JBGQHN010000047.1:0-18771 GCA_041497975.1 Planctomycetia bacterium
CTCAACGTTCACTGACCGGTCTGGGCGAGGCAAAGGTCCAGGGTCCGGTAAAGCAGCCGCTTGGCAGGTTCTCGACGACAGCGTTTCGGCTGTATCCTGCGGGGCTAACAACAAAAAACGAGACGTGCGGTGCCTTGGCACGATCGCGCGACCAACTCGGCCGCGCGCCAAGGAACCGGACGTCTCGCTTTTGCGAAACTGGTGCCATCGAAATGGCCCCCAATTAAGAACTAAGATGCTGTCAGATCACTGGCGGACTCACTGCTTTCAACTGCCCCGAGCAAGAGTATAATGACCATTGCGAAGGTTGCAACACTTTCGACAAGGATCGTCAAAGTTTTTTTAAGAAATTCGGCGCGGGCTTGATTTTGCCTATTTCCCGGGCGAAATTCGCCATTCGCGGCCATTGTGCGTTTGTTGCCCGGCCTTGTCAATTCGCGGTATTTCGGAAGTTTGGGAGGCAAGGAAAGAAATCATTACGGGAATTCCCGGGTATCGGCGGACAGTTACGGTTTTCGGTCCGGTCAAGAGTCGCAAGCCCCACAGGGAGTTGTACTTCCAGCTTGAGTTGATGACGATCGGCGGTCCTCCGCCGTGCCATCAGGCGAGAATCGGCCGCACCACCTGGCCGGCGACGTCGGTCAGCCGGAAGGCGCGGCCCTGGTAGCGGAACACCAGCCGCGTATGATCCAGGCCCAACAGGTGCAGCATCGTGGCGTGCAAATCGTGAACGTGCACCGGGTTTTCCACGGCGTGGTAGCCGAGCTCGTCGGTGCCGCCATACGTGATGCCGCCGCGAATTCCACCGCCGGCCAGGAACATGCTGAACGCCCGCATGTGGTGGTCGCGCCCGACGCCGCCCTTGTTGCTCTGGGCCATGGGCGTGCGGCCGAACTCACCGCCCCACACGATCAAAGTTTCGTCCAGCATGCCCCGCTGCTTCAAATCGTTGACCAGCGCGGCCGTGGGCCGGTCGCAGTCGCGGGCACAGACGTGCATGAACTTCACCAGGTCGTTGTGGTGGTCCCAGTCGCGATGATAAAGCTGGATGAAGCGCACTCCCGATTCGGCCAGACGACGAGCCAGAAGGCAGTTATAGGCGAATGATCCGTCGGCGCCTTGCACTCCATACGCGTCCAAGACGTGGGCCGGCTCATCGGAGACGTTCATGAGTTCGGGCACGCTGGTTTGCATGCGAAAGGCCAGCTCGTACTGCGCAATTCGAGTTTCCACCTCGGGATTGGCCAACAGCTCGTTGCGGATCGCGTCCAAGCGACTGACGGTCGACACGAGTCGCCCCTGCTCGCTCGGCGTGACACCAGGCGGGCTTCCCAGGTAATGCACCGGGTCGCCATGCGACTGGAACGCCACCCCTTGATGGCGGCTGGGCAGAAAGCCGCTATGCCATTGCCGGGCGGCGATCGGCTGTGGGTTGCGGCCGTCCTTGCTGGTGCTGGTCAGCACCACAAAACCGGGCAGGTTCGCCGCGGCGCTGCCCAGACCGTAAAGGATCCAAGAGCCCATGCTCGGCCGGCCCGAGATCGAAGTGCCGGTATTCATCACGGTGTGGGCCGGATCATGGTTGATCTGGTCGGTGTGCATGGAGCGCACGATACAGAGTTCGTCGGCAATGCCTCCGATATGCCGCAGAACCTCGCTGATCTGTTGCCCGGACTGGCCCCAACGGCGAAAGCCAAAAAGCGGTGCCTGACAAACCAACTGCTGGCCTTGCAATTGCGCGATCGGCTGACCGGCGGTGAACGACGCGGGCATTGGCTGGCCGTGCATTTCGCTCAGCTTGGGCTTGGGGTCGAAAGTCTCGAAGTGCGACGGTCCGCCGGCCATGCACAGAAAAATCACCCGTTTGGCCCGCGGGGCGAAGTGCGGCAGGCCCGCAGGATGTTCAGTGCCGCTTTGTTTTGCGCGCTGGTTGGGGCCGACCGAGTCGTCCGAAGCAAAGCCGGCGCTGGTCAGCCCAGCCAGCCCCAGCGCGCCGAGTCCCAGCGACGTTCGCCCGAGAAATGCGCGGCGGGTGACGCGCAGCGGATCGGGTGACCAGAAGTTATCTTCGCGCGGCAGCATCGGTCAATTTCTCGAAACGGTCTCGTGAAGGTTCAAAATCGCGCGGGTGACCGCCGTCCACGCGGCAATCTCGCCCGGACGGTGCCGGTTCGATATCGGAGCCTGACCCACCGCCACAAGGCTTTGCGCGGCCGGCTCATTGGCTTCGAATTTGGCGCGGGACTCCGACAGCAATTCGAGCAGCAGTGCACTCTCGCGCGCCTCGGGCGCTCGCGAAAGTGCCCCGCGCCAGGCCCAGGCGATACGACTAGCGTCGTCAGTGCCACCCTCATCCAACACCCGCTGGGCAAATACCCGCGCGCATTCGACGTACGTCGGATCATTCAACAGCACCAACGCCCCTTGAGGGGTGTTGGAGACGGGACGGTCGGCCGCGCATTCCTCGCGGCTGGGCGCGTCGAACGCCAGCAAGCTGGGATGCAGGAACGTGCGCTGCCAGTGCGTATACAAACCACGGCGATATTGATCGCTCCCGCGGTCCGCCTTCCAATCGCGTTTAGGGAAATTCAAGAATTCCCAATATCCTTCGGGTTGATACGGCTTGACGCTGGGCCCGCCGATGCGGCGCACCAATTGTTTGCTGATGACCAAAGCGGCGTCGCGGATAAATTCGGCCTCCAGCCGCCAGCGGCCCTGGCGGGCAAAAAGGCGGTTCGCGGGATCGCGCGCGATCAATTCCGCGCTCGGGACCGAAGCCTGGCGATACGCGCGACTATTGACCAACAAGCGCACCATGTGTTTTATGTCCCAACCGCTATCGACAAACTCGATTGCCAGCCAGTCGAGAAGCTCCGGATGCGTCGGCGGTTCGCCTTGCGCGCCGAAGTCGTCGAGCGACTTGGAAAGGCCAACACCGAAAAACAGTTTCCAAAGTCGGTTGACAAACACGCGTGCCGTAAGCGGGTTGTCGCGCGCGACGAGCCACTCGGCCAGGTCCAGCCGCGTGAGCCGCCGCTGGCCCGATGGCGCCGCCAGAAACGCGGGCAAGGCCGGCTCGACCCTCGCGCCGGAGGAATCGAGCCAGTTGCCCCGCGGCAGCACGCGCATCTCGCGGGGCGGCACCGAAACGGTGATCATCGTCCTGGGCAATGACTTTTTGAGTTCGCCCAGTGTCTCGGCCAACTCCTTGGCGCGCGTTTCGAGCGCCGGCCGGTCGTCCGCTTGCGCTCCGCTCAAACCGGCCAGGCGCCGTTCAACTTCGCTCGCCGCTGCTTTAAGTTCAGCCATGCGAGCCGATTGGTCCGGCGTCGGCAATGCCAGCTCCGGCGCGCGACCGCCCGCGCTGTAGACGCCTTGCTCTTTGACGTCGGCGAAAAAGGCCGCGAAGCTGTAAAAATCTCGGGCCGTGAAGGGATCGTACTTATGGTCGTGACACTCGGCGCATCCCAACGTGGCCGCCAGCCAGACGCCGCTCGTCGTGCGCACGCGGTCGGCCGCGCTTTTGGCCAGATACTCGCCGGCCTGCGCGCCGCCCTCTTCGGTCGTCTTGTTGAGTCGGTTATAGCCCGTCGCAATGCGCTCGGCGATCGTGGGCCGGGGAAGCAGGTCGCCCGCCAGTTGTTCTCGCGTGAATTGATCGAACGGCAGATTGTCGTTAAAGGCCGCGATCACGTAATCGCGATACGGCGAAATCGGCTGATCGACGTCGCTGTGGTACCCGCCCGAGTCGGCGTAGCGCACCAGGTCGAGCCAATAGACGGCCATCCGCTCGCCGTAGGCGGCCGAGGCCAACAGCTTTTCGACGAATTCGACATAGCGCGATCCGCTGGCATCGCCGGCAAAGGCTTCCACTTCCGCTGGCGCGGGAGGCAAGCCGGTCAGATCGAGCGACAAGCGGCGCGCCAGCGTGATGGCGTCGGCAACAGCGGAAAAAGCGAGCCCTTCGCGCTCCAAGCGGGCCAGAATAAAGCGATCGATTGGGTTGTCAGCGGGGCCTGCGCCGCTGGGCCGCGGCAAAGCGGGTCGAACGAGCGGACCGTAGGCCCAATGTTCCTGCCATTGGGCACCGGCCTCGATCCAGCGGCGAAGCACCTCGATCTGCGCCTGCGAGAGCGGCACGTTGGCCTCGGCCGGGGGCATTTGCTCGTCAGCGTGCGGGGCCGTAATCCGCCGATAAAGCTCGCTTGCCGGGGGATCGCCGGGCACGACGATCGCTTTGCCGGTCGCGGTGGCTCCCAAAAGTCCTTGGCGAGTATCCAGCCGCAGTTCGGTCTCGCGCTTTTCGGCGTCCGGACCATGGCACCGAAAGCAATGATTCGACAATATCGGCCGCACGTCGCGATAGAACCGGAATTCGACCGCCGCGCCGGACGCCATCTGGGGCGCTATGCAAACCGCGCACGATAAAAGTACTTGCAGCCGAGAATTCATCGCGAGGCGCCGAAAACAATTCACTTCGAGTAAGGCAACTGGCCGGCATGCGGCGGACACTCGGCAAGCTCGGCCCGCGGGCCTCCGCCCGCTTATGTGCCATTAATCTAATCTGTCGCCGCGGCGCAATCCACACTCATCATCCCCTGGAGCCGTGGGTTCTTGGCAAGAATCAGCACCTTGTTGCCGCGAGCCGTTCATCGTTGGATCAGCGCGCGCCTGACGCGGCGGGGGCTGGTTCGGCAACATGAAATCCAAAGTCGCAAAGAAACCAATGTCTCGGGCGAGCCTGGAGATGTCCGCCCACTATGAACGGCCGGCGAAGTTGCCGAGCTATTGTCGCGCTCGAATCGCGTAGATTCCGGTCAACAGCCGCGGAAGAACAGCGGTCAGGGCCGCGATGCCTTTGTTCTGTTCCGTTAGCTCGAGCAGTAACTGGTCGCCTTGGGCTTTTGGCGCAAGACGGTTCAAGTGCTTATCAAAGTCGGGAACGGCGGCCTGGTTCTGGGGCAAACGGCCGACCGCATCAAAAACCTCGGCGATCGCGCGCTCCAGCGAGACCGCGGCTGCGTTGCTTGTCGATTGCAATACAACGCGCACGGCGATTCTTTGGGGCGGCAGGTCGATGCCGATCGCTGCCCAAACGACTCCTTCGGTAAACGTCTTGGTCGGTCCGCCGCCAAGCTGCGCGGGAAGATTGGGCAGCACGGTCTCGGCCAGCCGGCGCAGCTGAACCGATGGAATCCAGGCGATTTTTACGGCGCTCGTGTCAACGGCTCGAAATACGGCGGCGAGTTCGGGCCTGTCGACGCTTTTCGACTCTTTAAGACGTTCGATCGTCTCCGGCGCCCCCGTGATGAGCCTATCGACAAGCTGCTCCGTGATTAGTTGGCGGTGCCACGATTTCTCGATCGCACGTCGCGCTTCGTGGGCGATTGCCGCGGCGGGCGTGGTTTCGTCGACCGGCAATACTAGAAAGAACGGCACCCGAGATAAGTCTGAAAGGCTGATTACAAGGAAGGCGTCGATATTGGCTCCCTCGCGCAGCCCCTGTGTTACTACATTGAGCGGCGCAACGTCCGCCTGCAAGCGGTCGCGCATCGGCTGCGGCCATTGCAGCGCCAGTGCGCACGCGTCGATGCTCTTCGTGGCGTCAAACTTCGTCAAATCGAGATGCATCACGGCGATCGTCTGTCCGTCCACAAACGGCGCCACGATCGCCTGGAGTCGACCCTCTTTTGGTTGCTCGTCGGCGAACAATGTGTACGTCGCGGCCGACAATGCAGTGCCCACCACGATCGCTGTAATCTTATGCATGGACGGATTCGCTGGGCATGGGCTCACGGACAACTGAAGCGTCAAATCGATGTCGTTCGCCCACTAGTTCTCCGGTGCAAAAACATTGCGGCCGTCCTCGTTTCGCACGATGCCGGGCCGTCCCAAACTGTCGCGCTGTTCGAGATCGTTCAGCACGTGGGCTTCCGAGGTGGTATTGGCAATGAACCGCTCGCCCGTTTCACGCAGCCGTCCGAACAATACACTATACGCCGGCCCAGCCTTGTCGTGCATGACGGTGTACGTCTCGATTGTCGCGGCGCCCGCGGCATGTTCCGCGAACGGCGCCTTCGGTAAAGCGTCAAGCTCGCGTTGGAGAACGCTCGGGCTCTCTCGACGCCAGGTCCCCTCCACGCTCGTCGTGGAGTAGACGCCGAACGAATGTTTGGTGACGTAATTGCCGTTGGCCGTGACCAGGCCAAAGCTGCCCGGCCGCGCACGCAAGCGGCGCATCATCTCGGCGATCGAATGCGTGACGTAATTGTTTCCGGGCCCTCCGAAGAACGGCAATCCGCCCGTAACCGTCAATCCGCGAGGATCGTCCTCGGCCAGGCCGATCTCCTGGCAACCGATTTCGACGGCCGACGGAAAGCAACTGTAGAGGTCAAAAAACTCGATGTCCGCCAAGGTCTTTCCGGCCATGGCCAGTGCCTTGCCAGCGCCCCAGCGGATCGCCGGCGAGGAATGCAGATTGTTTCGCTCGGAAATATACCAGTGATCGTTGCCGTCGGCGCAACCATGCAGATAGACCCAATTGTCCGGGGGAATGCCGAGCCGGCGCGCCTTGCCGACGGAGGTGATGACCAGCGCGGCGGCCTGGTCGATGAAGGCGTTCGAGTTCATGAGTCTCGGGTAAGGAAACCCAATCCAGCGGTTCTCCTCGTCAACTTTCGCCAAGCGCTCTGCCGCGTATCGCTGCCGTCGAGTTGCGCGAGGGTTGTCCGCGGCAACGGCGGAAAAACGCGCCAGGAGCTGCCCCATCGCCAGCAGATGATCCTCAACCGACCGGTGGCGAGCACCGCGGATAGCGTTTTCGAACAACGGATAGGCGGTAATGGCGGCCCGCATCTTGTGGCGATCTTCGACGTCGCTCCAACCGCGCCGCGGGTCGCCGACCAGTTCCGCCTGGCCGCCGGGATCTTCGTTCCACAAGCCGGCCGCGCCGGCGCGCTCGAGAGCGTTCTGAGTGCGCAGTGCTTCGCCGCCGACAATGAGCGCCGCGCGCATTTCCCCCAGCGCGATCGACTCGGCGAATAGGTTGATGAGATACTGCGGCATATTACCGCCGCTCCAGGCATAAATGTGGCGGCCGGCGTTGATGCCGAGGCGCTGGGCGACGCTTTTTGGAGGATTCGTCGAACTGCCCAGCCTGGTCGCGAATCGATGCGAACTGTCGGAAAAGAGTCGCACCATCGCCACCGTATCGATTGATTCGACTAGTTTCGAGCCGCCGGCATCCGCCAGCGCAAGCCGTCCGGCTTCGGCCATCAGGTCAAACGGCGAGCGAGCGGCTTCGACCGGCGTGGCCAGGTCGGTGACCTCTCCACAACCGACAAGGACCGGGGTCGAACTGTCTACCATCGATCTCTCTCAGGAAGGTCGTTTGGCGCGCGAGCTAGCTGCTTACGACCGCGGGCCTGGGCGATCCGATGCCGCGCGCCAGAATCGCCTCGGCGCCGGCAACGATTTCGTCGACAATCTGGCGACAGCTCTGCACCTGGTGGATAGCGCCGCACCCCTGCCCCGCCGGAAAGCAAGTGTGCTCGGGGTAGCGCTCGGCCAATGCGGGGTCCAGGAAACCCATCAGGCCGGCTTCGTACATGCGTTGGCGTTGCAGCGGGTAAGGTTGAACGTCTTGGGGGCGTCGCTCCCAATCGTCGGTGGTGGCATTGCGAATCGCTCGTAGCGTTTTGCCGGTCCAGCAGCGCGAGACAACCGTGTCGCTGTCGCCGGCATTCAAGATTGCTGTCTTATAGACCTGGGCCGCGCGGGCTTCCTGGGAGGCGACAAATCGCGTGCCGATCCATACGCCTGCGCAACCGAAGGCCAGCGCCGCCACCAGCCCTCGGCCGTCGAAGATGCCACCGGCGGCGATGACCGGTATCGACACCGCGTCAACGGCTTGCGGCAGCAGCGCGAACGCGCCGACCGAGCCGGTATGGCCTCCGGCCTCCGAGCCCTGGGCCACGATCATGTCACAGCCCGCCTCGGCGGCTTTGCGAGCGTGTTTGACCGAAGCGGTGACCGTAATGACCTTCAAGCCCGCCTCATGGCACATGCCTATCACGTTTTTGGGCACGCCCAACCCGGAGGCAAAGCTCGTGGCGCCGCCGTCGATCATGCGCCGTATTTCTTCAACGGGGTTGTCGTTGCGGGCGTGCAGCAGGTCAACGCCAAAGGGCTTCTTCGTCAGGCTGCGAACACGAGTCAGCTCGTCGGTGATCTCGTCCGGACTGAGATTTCCGGCGCCCAGCACTCCATAGCCGCCGGCCTCGCTTACGGCGGCTACCACCTCGGCGAGCGACACGCCGGCCATTCCCGCCAGCATGATCGGATATTTGATGTTCAGCAATTCGGTGAGCCGTGTCGCGAGCATTTTAAATTCTCCGCCCCAGGGGCCTGACGACGGCAACAGGCCGCGGCCAGTTTCCACGATCCGCGTCTACAGACAGATGGTGGCCTTCCAGCATGGTAGGAGAGGGGGAGAAAAGTGCAATGCCCGGGGGCTATTTGTCCGCGCGACGGCCAACCGCCGCGACCAGGCCGAGCGATCGACCCGGGGAGGCTTTTTGGTTCGCAAGCAAAAATTTGAGCGGCGCAGTTGACGCGGTGCGGTAATTAGGGAGTAATTGAGAAGATCGGCCCGCGAACAAGACCGCCTGGCGACGGACGACTCATTGGGGTCCACGATCTGGCGCGGCAAGCGAATCGTCGTTGTTGCGGCGAGTTAGTTGGCAACGCCTGTCCGCCTGGCACGATAATGGTGTCAAGACCGACGCGTTGTGATGGCTGTAACGCGCCGGCAGCCTTTGCCGGCTGAAACCGTGGGGTAATCTGCCAGTCGGTCCGCCGTACGGGTGAAGGAACCGAAGGTTGCACGCCGATTTTTCTCAATGGGTTACACCAACTTACTGAATCCCCGTGCGTTGAACTCAACACGGGCGTGAATTGTCTGGCTTGGGCCGATTGCCTCGTTTCCTTGGAGAGTGTCATGCGAAAGCTGATGAAGTGCTTTTTAGTCGTTGTACTAGCCGTCGTCGCGACCGAGGCTGGCCTGGCCATCGCGGCCCACGCTCCTCACTACCCGAAGAAGGACCATCCCGTCCTGCGGCAGAAGAAGAATGAGCACAAGGCCAAGAAGAAGGCCAAAGCGATGGAAGTCAAGAAAGGTTTGCTGCATCACGGCTAATCGTTGGTGCGGGGGTCGAGCTTGACGACTTTGAGTTGCTTGGCGGACAGCGCCATTCGGCTCGGGCGCGCTCATGCGAGCGCAACCAGTGCTGTGAGTACGCTTCCATGCTGTGCCGGGCGGTTCGCATGGATGGCACGGGGGAGCGCGCAGCGGCGCACGGAATTCGCAACGAGCGCGAACGAGAAAAAAATTTGTGCGCCGCCGGCCCGTCGAAGCCGTGGCTTCTTGGTTCAAACGCACGCATCGAGCTCTGCCTCGGCTTCGTTTAAGACGAGCGAGCGGCGCACGGGGACCATTCGGATGGTTCTTGCGGGCTCGCTTTCTCCGGAGCAACCTGGCCCCTGGCCTTCCGGTCGAGATCCCGCCGTCTACCCCACCTACATTCTTCCGAGCGACTATCCGTCCAGACGATTGATCGAGCCCGAAGGTTCCTAGCAATCGTCCCCACGGCGATCGGGTACGGGACACTGCGCTAGCTCAGGAGCTCGTGCATGGTTTTGCAAGTGACCAAGAAGCACCGGCACGAGCCCATTGACATCCCGCTTTGACACCTCCCACGTCGATCGGCTAGGGCCTATTATCGCGAAACGCCTGGCCTGGTTTCCAGGGGAAAGTGTTAGGGGCTAGGGATTGGGGGTTGGTGGTTGGGGGCTAGTGGGGCATACTCACGCGGCGTGAACATCGCACCCAACTGCAAGTCGTGCCGCGGGCTCTATCGCGCCGCGGCGGGCTCGGGGGCTTCCTCTTCGATCCGCTCGAAGGTGAATTCGTCGTTGCGGTAATCGACCCGCACGGTGACCCCTTCGCCGAAACGGCCCTTGAGAATTTCAGAGGCCAGCGGGTTTTGAATCTTCTGCTGGATCACCCGCTTGAGCGGCCTGGCGCCGTAGACCGGGTCGTAGCCCTCGTGGGCGATCGCGTCGAGCGCCGCTTCCGTGACGTCCAGGCGCATGCCGTGGGCTTCCAGTTGATGAGCGAGCCGTTTGGTTTGCAAGGTCACGATCTTGCGGATCTGCTGCCGGTTGAGCGGATGGAAAATGATCGTCTCGTCGATGCGGTTGAGGAACTCGGGCAGGAAGCTGGCTTGCAGGGCCGAAAGCACGGCCTCGCGAATCTCCTCTTCGCGGCCGCCTTCCTGCGAGATCTGCTGGATCATCTGGCTGCCGATGTTCGAGGTCATCACGATGATCGTGTTGGTGAAGTCGACGGTGCGGCCGTGGCTGTCCGTCAGCCGGCCATCGTCGAGAACCTGCAACAGCACGTTGAACACGTCGCGATGCGCCTTTTCGATTTCGTCGAGGAGCACGACGCAATACGGGCGGCGGCGAACTGCTTCGGTCAGCCGGCCTCCCTCGTCATAGCCGATGTAGCCCGGCGGCGCGCCGATCAAGCGGCTCACCGTGTGGCGCTCCATGAACTCGCTCATGTCGACGCGGACCATCGCATTGTCGTCGTCGAAGAGCACCTCGGCCAGCGCTTTGCACAGCTCGGTTTTGCCGACGCCCGTCGGGCCCAGGAAGATGAACGAGCCGATCGGCCGGTTGGGGTCTTGCAGTCCGGAACGATTGCGGCGGACCGCGTTGGACACCGCCTCGACCGCTTCGTCCTGGCCGACGACGCGCTCGTGCAGCCGCTCTTCGAGCACCAGGAGCTTGGCGCGTTCGGTCTCCATCATGCGGGTGACCGGAATGCCGGTCCAGGCACTGACGACTTCGGCGATCTCCTCGGGGCCGACTTCCTGGCGCAGCAGCCGCCGCGAGCCGGTGGTCGGCTCGGCGGCGCCGGCCGCCTCGACGCGCTCGGCCAGTTTGCGCCGCTGATTGTCCAGCTCGTAGAGCCGCTGATATTCCTCTTCGGTCACCAACTGGCCAAGGGATTGTTTTTCGCGAATGGCGGCGCTCAGCTTGTCGAATTCCAGTTCGGCCTCCACCAGGCGGCCGCGAATCTCTTGCACGTTTCCCAAGCCCAGCTTTTCGGCCTCCCATCGCTCGCGCAGGTCGGCCAACGTGACCCGCAGCTCCTTCATTTCGTCTTCGATTTCGGCCAGCCGGTCCTGGGCATGTTCCTCGGTTTCCTCGGCGAGCTGCCGGGCAGCCAGCTCCAATTGCGTCAAGCGCCTTTGGACCTGGTCGATTTCACTGGGCACGCTTTCCAGTTCCATCGCCAGCCGGCTCATGGCTTCGTCCATCAGGTCGATCGCCTTGTCGGGCAGAAAGCGATCCGTGATATAGCGGTGCGAGAGCTTGGCCGCGGCCACGAGCGCCGAGTCCTTGATTTTGACGCCCTTATGATGGGCCTCGTAGCGCGGTTTCAGACCGCGCAAGATCGCGATCGTGTCTTCGACGCTGGGCTCGTTGACGTAGATCGGCTGAAAGCGGCGCTCGAGCGCGGCGTCCTTTTCGATGTGCTTGCGATATTCGTCGAGGGTGGTGGCGCCCACGCAGCGCAGCTCGCCGCGCGCGAGCGCCGGCTTGAGCAGGTTAGCGGCGTCGCTGCCCCCTTCGGCCGCCCCGGCGCCCACGACCGTGTGCAGCTCGTCGATGAACAGGATGATGTTGCCTTCGGCCGCTTGCACCTCGCGGAGCACGGCCTTGAGCCGTTCTTCGAATTCTCCGCGATACTTCGTGCCGGCGATCAAAGCGCCCAAGTCGAGCGCGATCACGCGCTTGCTCTTGAGGCTCAGCGGCACGTCGCCCTGCACGATCCGCAGGGCCAGCCCCTCGGCGATGGCCGTCTTGCCCACGCCCGGCTCGCCGATCAGCACGGGGTTGTTCTTGGTGCGGCGGGAAAGCACCTGGATGACGCGGCGAATCTCCTGGTCGCGCCCAATGACCGGATCGAGCTTGCCTCGGCTGGCTCGTTCGACCAGGTCGATGCCATACTTCTTGAGGGCCTGAAATTTCTCTTCGGGATTCTGATCCGACACGCGAGCGCTGCCGCGGACGGCCTGCAGGGCCTTGAGGACCGCCGATTCGTCGATGGCATTCAGCTTCAGGACGTTCTTGGCCTTGGAGTCGACTTGCGTAAGCGCCAGCAGCAAATGTTCGGTCGAGACGAACTCGTCCTTCATCGAGTCGGCCAGCTTCTGGGCTGCTTCGAGCACCTTGACCGCGCTGTCACCCAGTTGCGGCTGCGCGCCGCCGGTGGCTTTGGGCAAGTGCCCCAGCTCGGCATCGATAATCCTTTCGAGCTGTCCGCGGTTGACGCCGATCTTGTCCAGAATCGGACGCACGACTCCTTCGGTCTCGGCCAGCAGAGCCGCCAGCAAGTGAATCGCTTCAATTTGAGGATTGCCGCGATCGGCGGCCAGCGATTGAGCTCGCTGGACCGCCTCCTGGGCCTTGATCGTCAGTTTGTCGAATCGAAATGCCATGCGTTCCCTTGGCGCTGCCTAGGTGGGGGGTTTATTCCTTGACCTCGAACTCGGCGTCGACGACTTCGTCCTCGCCGGGCTTCTTGCCGTCGGGGGCTTGTCCCGACGGGCCCGCGGCCCCCGCCTGCTGGGCCTCGTACATCGTCTTGCTCAGGGCGTGCGACGCCTGCTCCAGCTCGGACACCGCCGACTTGATCGCGTCGGGGTTTTCGCCCTTGGCGGCGTCGCGAGCCTTCTTGATGGCGGCTTCCAGCGGCGCCTTGTCGGCGTCCTTGATCTTGTCGCCGTGCTCCTTCATCAGCTTTTCGACCTGGTAGGACATCGCATCGGCCTGGTTGCGCAGCTCGGCCAGTTGACGCTTCTTCTTGTCTTCCTCGGCATGGAGCTCGGCGTCTTTGCGCATCTTTTCGATCTCGGCCTCATTCAAGCCGCTCGATTGCTCGATCCGCACGCTTTGCTCTTTGCCGGTTCCCAGGTCCTTGGCCGAAACGTTCAAAATACCATTGGCGTCGATGTCAAACTTGACTTCGATCTGTGGAATGCCGCGCGGCGCGGGCGGAAGTCCTTCCAAGTTGAACTGCCCGAGCAGCCGATTGTCGGCGGCCATCTCGCGCTCGCCCTGGAACACCCGGATCGTCACCGCGGTTTGATTGTCGGCCGCCGTGCTGAAGGTCTGTTTGCGTTCGGCCGGGATGGTGGTGTTTTTTTCGACCAGCCGGGTCATCACGCCGCCTTCGGTTTCGATTCCCAGGGACAGCGGGGTGACGTCCAACAGCAGGACATCTTGCACTTCGCCAGCCAGGACGCCGCCTTGGATCGCCGCGCCGATGGCGACGACCTCATCGGGATTGACGCCCTTGTGCGGATCCTTGCCGAACATCTTGGTGACAAGTTCCTGCACCTTCGGAATGCGAGTTGAGCCGCCGACCAGCACGACTTCGTCGATGTCGCTCGGTTGCAGCTTGGCGTCTTTCATGGCCTGGGTCAGGGGCCCGCGACAGCGCTCAATCAAGTGGTCGACCAATTGTTCGAACTTGCTGCGCGTGATGTTCATCTGCAAATGCTTGGGACCGGTCGCGTCGGCCGTAATGAACGGCAGATTGATGTCGGTGTTGCTGGCCGAGCTCAACTCCTTCTTGGCCTTTTCGCAGGCTTCTTGCAGCCGCTGCAAGGCCATGGTGTCCTTGCGCAGGTCGATCCCGTTTTCTCGCTTGAATTCGTCGGCCACGTAGTTGATCAAAACTTCGTCGAGGTCGTCGCCGCCCAAATGGGTGTCGCCGTTGGTGCTGATCACGCGGAACACCCCCTCGGCAACTTCCAACACCGACACGTCAAAGGTTCCGCCGCCCAGGTCGAACACAACGATCTTTTCGTGCTCTTTGCGATCCAAGCCGTAGGCCAAGGCAGCCGCGGTCGGCTCGTTGATGATGCGGGCGACTTCCAAGCCGGCAATTTGTCCGGCGTCTTTCGTGGCTTGCCGCTGCGCGTCGTTAAAGTAGGCCGGCACCGTGATCACGGCCTTGTTGACTTTGTAGCCCAGATACGATTCGGCGGCTTCCTTCAGTTTGCGGAGGATGCGGGCGGAGATTTCGGGCGGCGTGAATTCCTTGTCGCCGATGCGAACCTTGACGTAGTCGTCCGGTCCGCCCACAACTTCGTAGGGAACCATTTTCTCTTCGGTTTGCACTTCGCTGTGCCGGCGGCCCATGAAGCGCTTGATCGAATAAACGGTCTTCTTGGGGTTGGTTACAGCCTGGCGGCGAGCCAGGTCGCCCACCGGAACGTCGCCCTTGTCCGTGAACGCGACCACGCTGGGCGACAATCGATTCCCTTCCTGATTGGGAATCACTTTGGCCTCTTTGCCCTCCATCACAGCGACAACCGAGTTGGTCGTGCCTAAGTCGATACCAATAATCTTTTCGCCGCGAACCATTAAACGCTCCTTTTTCGTTTATAGACGCACTTGCAACGCTGAAGGTTGCTGGTGCGAGATTTTGTTTGACGTTGGGCCTCACTCCCCCGTAAAGGCTGCCTCACGCTCATTGTGGCGCGAATTTGCGCCAATTCTGCATTAGCAAAGAATATGCCGCCCAGTCGCGGGGAGCCAGGGCGTTTTTCTCAACATACTGGAGTGAATTGACTTAGAACATTCGATTCGGACACCTTTGGAATTACGGCGAGAAACCGGACTAAGAAATCTGCCGTTTTGGCACAGGGCGAAACGCACACCGCTCACCTCTGCCATATTGACAGCACAACGACGTGGCCGCAGATGAGCGCTGGGTTGCGATCCGCCCCCTCGCGCCCGGCACAATCCATACCTTGCCTTGCCCTACTACCACGGGCCGAGCAATTCCAGGTTTTCCGTTCACGCGTGGATCAAAGCCACCGTTTTTGTTCCCTATAATTCGGAGGTAGTATCGGTCTGCTTGACACCCTGATTTGACCCAAGTACAAGGTGTGTCAACCTTTTAACCCGCTTGCCGGCGGCCGGTCCGGCGATCTTTGCGCGCGACTTCAAGAAGACCCGACTTATGGCCAAGGAGAAAACGGGAAAAAAGCGGACCAGCATTGCCAGCTCGCGCGTGCCGACGATCGCCGCCATGCGCGCCAAAATCGATCGCATCGACCAGGAACTGGTGCGGCTGATGAACGAACGGGCCAAGATCGCGCTGGAAATTGGCAAACTCAAGAACAACCGTGGGATATCGGCCTATGCGCCCGCGCGCGAGGACGAAGTGCTCAGCCGCGTGCTGGCTCTCAGCACGGGCCCGTTGCCCGACCGCTGCGTGCGGGCCGCGTTCCGTGAAGTGATTAGCGGCTCTCGATCACTTGAGAAGGAGCTGCGGGTTGCTTATCTGGGACCGGCCTATAGTTACAGCCATCTGGCGGCCATTCATCGTTTCGGCCAGAGCGTGGAGCTCATACCCGTTGCCAGCATCGCGGCAGTCTTCGAGGAAATTAACCGCCGGCACGCCGATTTCGGGCTGGTGCCGATCGAAAACTCGACCGACGGGCGCGTGGCCGACACGCTGGATATGTTTGCGCGGTTGCCGGCTCGCATTTGTGGCGAGGTGCAACTGCGCATCCACCATAACTTGCTGGGCAAATGCGCGCGGGGCGAGGTCGAAGAAGTTTACAGCAAGCCCCAAGCGCTTTCGCAGTGCCGCAACTGGCTGGCTAAGCACCTGCCCGGCGCGCGGACGATCGAAGTCACGAGCACCTCGACCGCGGCCCAGTTGGCGCAGGACAAACCCGGCGCGGCCGCGATTGCCAGCTTGCAGGCGGGGGTCCATTATGGACTGGACGTGTTGGCCAGCGATATCGAGGACAACAAGGGCAATTTGACCCGTTTCGCGGTCATCGCCGACGAAACGGGTCCCCGGACCGGCAATGACAAATGTGCGTTGATGTTCGAGGTCGAGCACCGACCGGGCGCGTTGGCCGACGCCATGAACGTGTTCAAGCGAAACCGGCTGAATCTTACCTGGATCGAATCGTTCCCGATCGCTCGCCCGGAGGGCGGCTACCTGTTCTTTGTCGAATTGGAGGGTCACGAGGCGGACCCCCGCGTGCGGCGGGCGATTGCGGCCTTGGAACGTAAGGCAGTGCGGCTGGAAGTGCTGGGCTCCTACGCAAGGATGGCCCCCGTCGAGTAGACTCAACGAAGCTCCCGTTCGGCGCGAGCCGCCGGCTGTGGCTGCATCACCCCTTGGTTTTCGAGAGAGCGTGCGAGCCGTGATTATCATCCTCAAGCCGGGCGCCACCGACGAGCAAATCGATCACGTTATTGGGCGCGTCGAGGCGCTGGGACTGCGGGCACACTTGAGCCGCGGCACGCATCGCACGATTATTGGCGTGATCGGCGACGAGTCGCAGTTCGAGCCGGGCCAGTTTCAGGTCATTCCCGGCGTGGCGGACGTGATTCGGGTGTTGCCGCCCTATAAGCTGGCCAGCGCCGAAGCCCATCCCGAGCCGAGCGTGGTGAACGTGGGCGGCGTGAGAATTGGCGGCGGGCATTTGGCGATGGTCGCCGGCCCGTGCGCCGTCGAGGGCGCCAAACGACTGGATACCATCGCCGCAGCGGTGCGGGCCGCGGGGGCCAACATTCTGCGCGGCGGAGCCTTCAAGCCTCGCACCAGTCCTTATGCTTTTCAGGGCATGGGCGAAGAAGGCTTGAAGATCCTGCGCGACGTCGGCCAGAAGCACGGCATGCCCGTCGTGACCGAAGTCATGGATCCGCGACGAGTCGAGCTGGTCGAACGCTACGCGGACATGATCCAGATCGGGGCCCGCAACATGCAGAACTTCGTGCTCTTGACCGAAGTCGGCAGCACGAAAAAGCCGGTGTTGCTCAAGCGCGGCATGAGCGCGACGATTGTCGATTTGTTGATGAGCGCCGAGTACATCCTTTCGCAGGGCAATCCGAACGTCGTGCTGTGCGAGCGGGGCGTGAAGGGGTTCGACCCGGCCACGCGCAACGTGTTCGACGTCGCGGCCGTGCCCGTCTGCAAAGGGCTATCGCATCTGCCGATCATCGTCGATCCCAGCCATGCCACGGGTCGGCCCGACCTGATCGGGCCCTGTGCCTTGGCCGGCGTGGCCGCGGGCGCCGACGGCGTGCATATCGAAGTGCACAACTGTCCCGAAGAGGCCCTGTCCGACGGCCCGCAGGCCCTGTTGCCGGTCCAGTATGAACAACTGGTCGTTCAAATCCGTCAATTGGCTGGCCTGTTGGGAAAAACGATTTCTGAAGTGACGCAAGGAAAGCGATGAGACGACCGATTATCGCCGGCAACTGGAAGATGAATCTCGATCGCTCCGGGGCCGTGGCCCTGGCCTCGGCCATTGCCGCGGGCGCTAGCAAAGAGGTCGACCTGGCGGTCTTTCCTCCCAGCATCTATCTGGACGCGGTTCGCACGGCGCTAGCCGGTTCGTCGGTCGCGCATGGCGCGCAAAACATGTACCATCAACCCAACGGGGCCTTTACCGGTGAAATCAGCGGCCCGATGCTGGTTGATCTGGGCTGTCGCTACGTGATTCTCGGTCACAGCGAGCGGCGGCACATCTTCGGAGAGACCGACGAAGAAGTCAACCGAAAGACCCACGCGGCGCTGGCGGTCGGACTGACGCCCATCGTTTGCGTCGGCGAGTTGCTGAGCGAGCGCGAAGCCCGCCAGACCGCCGAGGTCATCGGCCGGCAATTCGAGAGGTCGCTGGGCAACTTGTCCAGCGAGCAGATCGCCCGCGTCATGATCGCCTACGAGCCGGTGTGGGCAATTGGGACAGGCAAAGTGGCCACGCCCCAACAGGCCGAAGACGTGCATATGGATCTTCGCAAGATCATCGCCAATCGCTACAATGGCGACGTCGCCCAGTCCACGCGTATCCTTTACGGCGGCAGCGTAAAGGCCGGGAACGCGGCCGAGTTGCTTGCCCAGCCGAACGTGGACGGTGCCCTGGTGGGCGGCGCCAGCTTGCAGGCCGAGGAATTTTTGGGCATCGCGGCCGGGCTGGGCCGCTAGCATTCCATCGACGAAATCGAGGCAGCGTCCCCGGCAATCGGGGGCTGACACAACGATGTTGAACGCTCTGATCATGGTGTTGCTGCTCCTGACGGCAGTGTTTCTGATTCTGCTGGTGTTGATCCAGCGGGGTCGAGGGGGCGGGCTGGCAGGCGCCTTCGGCGGCTTGGGCGGCCAAAGTGCTTTCGGCACCAAGGCCGGAGATCTGTTTACCCGCATCACGATCGGCGTGGCCGCCTTCTGGATCATCCTGTGTGCCGCTTCGGTCAAGCTGTTGAGCGAGGGAGATCGTGCACTGATCGACCCAAGTATCGGAAAAAACGCCGCAACCATCCCGCCGCCGGCCGGCGGAGCCGCGAAAGACGCCAAGGCCAAGCCAGGCGCAGCGGGCGGTGCTAAATCCGCGCCCGCCAAGACCGCGCCGGCCGAATCGATCCCACAAAGCTCTGCGCCCGCCACGAGCGCACCCGATAGTGGCACGCCCGGGGGCAGCGCCCCTGCCACGAGCGCGCCGGAAGGCGGCCCCAAGACCGAGCCGCCCAAGTAATTCTCGTCCCAGCTCGCTCGCATTGCCTTGTCCCGAGGCGGAGCCGGCGGCAACAGATTGCAGGAGAATCGCTCCCTTGTTGCTGAGCATGACCGGCTTTGGCGAGGCACACCGCAAAGACGCGCAG
>JBGQHN010000048.1:0-18379 GCA_041497975.1 Planctomycetia bacterium
ATGTCGTCTCGAATTCCCTTTTCAACGGTCGTGGCCATGGCATGTCCTCTTGTAAGAGTGCGACGTAATCCACAAGTGCATGAGCTCCGCCGGCCAATTGGACGGACCGAGCCTTGCGCAGTGCGAGGCGGAAGGACGGGATTATATCCCCGCCGTGAAAACTCGGTCAACGCCCCGGCGCGTTTGTTGCCAGTTTGCTGGGGAGCTTTCGCTGCGAGAACATCCAGGGCAGGACGCCTTGCTCGCCGCGGTAGGCCGCGGTCCAACTGTCGTGCCCAACACCAGCCAGCTCGCTGTAGATGGGATCGCCGCCGGCGCGACGGATCGCGTCGATCATCCGCCGGGACTTGGCGACCGGCACCACGTCGTCCGCTGCCCCGTGCCAGGCCCAAACGGGTACTCCCACCAGGCGGTCGGCGTACAGCTCGTCGCCACCGCCGCAGATCGGAGCCACCGCCGCCCACCGATCGGCCAGCCGCGTCCCCAAATCCCAGCAGCCGTAACCACCCATCGAAAGCCCGGACAAGTACAACCGGCACAAGTCAATCGGGCAGGTGGCGATCACTTCGTCGAGGATATTGATCACGACTTGCATCTGCGGACCCGGAGCCTGGCGCGGCACCGCGCGGTCAAACGCGCGCCGCGTTTCGACCCACAATCGATCCGGCCGGCATTGGGGCGCGATCAAGAACGAAGGGTAGCGAGTCCGGTTCTCGTCGGTGGCCATCCACGTGGGCAAGTACTTGATCTGGGCGGCATTGTCCGTGCCTCGCTCGCCCGCCCCGTGCAAAAACAGCACCAGGGGATACTTGTGGCCGGAATGGAGAGTGGGCGGTGACAGCAATCGGTAGCGAAAGTCATCATGCGCGTACTCGCCGCCAGTATAGACCGTTGTTCGCGGCTCGAAGCATTGGAGCACGTCGTCTTTTGTCATCGAAGCAAGGACCTCCCCATCATGGTCGCGTTATTCTTTGTCCCTGGACTCGGCTGGCCGTGATTTGCTCGTAGAGCCGCTGGCCTGACTAGCGCGCTTAAGGCTTGCGGCCGCGCCGGTGTGTCGTGGATTGAGCGCCAGCGCGGCTTCGAAATAGCTGACGGCTGACCGTACGTCGCCGCGTGCTTGGTCGATCGTACCGGACAGGTAGCACGCTTCGGCGCTGCGCGGGTTGAGTTGCAGCGCCACGCGGAGATGCGTTTTTGCGGGCGCAAGTCTGCCGAGCCTGATGAGTGTGGCCGCCAGATCCTCGCGATACTTGGCATTGGCCGGCTGCAATCGCACCGCTTCCTCAAGCGACCCAACGGCCTCCTCCGTCATGCCTTGCGCGACCAGTATGTCTCCGAGCGCATATTGCGCGATGTCTAGTTGGGGCGCGATCTTCAAAGCTGCGCGTAGACTTTCGGTTGCGGCCGTTAAGTCGCCCGCGCCGCGCAGGGCCGCGCTGTAGTTGTAAAGTGTGCTCGCGTTTTGCGGCTCGAGCGCCAAAGCCCGCCGCTCTTCTACGACTGCTTCGTCAAACCTTTCCGTCAGGATCAGCGCCGCTCCCAGGTCCGTGTGCAGCGTAGCGCGATCGGGAGCCAGCCGTACCGCGTCGCGCAGCCGCACGACTGCCTCGTCGTATTTTGCCTGTTGAAGCAGATAAGTTCCGGAGATCGAGTATGCCGCCCAACAATTCGGGTTATAGGCAATGATGTTGTTGCACAGGGACAGAACGTTTTTGTAAACGTACGTTTGACGGTGAGCGACGACAGCCAGCACCAACAATACGCCGGCGGCGCCCAATCGCTTCGGCCAAGGCATCTGTCCGGGGCGTGACGCCATCAGAATCGTGGCCGCGGAGACCGCCACCGCGATCAGCCCGATACTCGCGTGGTACTGAAAGTGGTCGGCGACGAATGAGTAGCGAAAGGGAAAGACGTCGAAAAAACCGAGCGCAGGGACCAGCACTCCGGCGAAAATGACAACGCCGGCAAGGGGACCGCGGCCGATCCGTTTCCGCGCCACCCACAGCCCGATGATCACCGACGCGGCGGCCAGAGGAAATAAGAACTGCCACCATACGTGCCCATCGATCGTCCACCGTTGGTAGAAGAATACTAGCGGATGCGGCCAGGCCAGCTTCCCCGCATAAAACCACAACGCTCGGCCGGCGAGCAACACGCGCTCCACGGGCGAGAGAATCCAGTCTTTTCCCTCGGCGCCGACATGGACCTTTTCCATCCAGGCCGTAACGAAAGCCAGCGCCACGCCAACAACAAAAAACGGCACGAGCAATGCAACGCCGCGGCGCGTTAGTCGTCCTTGCTTCCACCAATACAAAACCAACAGCACGGCGGGCACACTGCACGTAACCGTCTTGCTCAGAAGCGCCGCCAGAAACAAGCCCAGGGCCACGAAGTAGGAACTCCATTTCAACGGCTGCGCGTCGCCTGAGGCCGTCGGCAGCCGCGACTCAGGGGGAGAAAATCGCAGATAGGCCAGCAACGAGCCGACGGCCAGCGCGCAGGACAATACGTTTTTGCGCTCAGACACCCAGGCAACACTCTCCACCTGTAGGGGGTGGACGGCGAAAATGGCCGCGGCCAGCCAAGCGCCGGGCACGGCTAAGCGCGCGAGCAGGCGCCACAAAACGACCACCGCGGTGGCGTGCAATAGCATGTTCACGACGTGATAGCCGCGAGGATCGAGTCCCCAGAGGTGATACTCGACCCAAAAAGTCGAGTGTACCAGCGGATAATACTGCGGGACGGCGCCAAGTTTGAACCATATGTCGGCCAGACCCTGCCAGGTGCGAAGAGTGCCATTGTTCTCGACGTACCAATCGTCATCCCAAATGAAACCATTGCCCAAGGTCGGCCAATAGACGATTGCCACGAGCAGCACGAGGGCCGCCCCCCACGGCCAATCCGGCCGGTTGAGCATCGATCGAGCGGGTGGCCGCGACTTCCTCGAACGCTTTCCTTGTTTCATGGGTACTTCACCGCGGCGGCCGGCATGGAAACACGTCCCTGGACGTCATGATTCGCGATGCAACGTCCTTCGGGCCATTGTTTCAACGTGGATTTCATCGGTGGGAATCTATCGTACCTGACGACTGTTTGTTGGGCGAATTGAGCCGACGGCCCAAACATCGCGAAACTCGGAAGCAGCAAAAAACCCTCGTTCGTCGGAGAGACTCTGTCAAGCCGGGGCTCAGCGGAGCGAGCAACCGCCCGCTTTAGCGGTGCGTTTTCGTCGGGGTTTTTCGCTCCACAGCCGGCATAGCGACACCCAGCCGCCGACAGTAAACGATGGACAGGCCCTCGAATCGGGTGCTAAACTTGTCATGACCCGCACATTCCGGAGGCCTTATGTCGATTTCCTCGTGTCCCCGTTGTACCCAGCAAGTGACGCTCCCGGTGGGGGTTAGCACGAGCGCTCAGGTTCGCTGTCCACTGTGTCGCGCGCAATACTCGCTAGCCGACGCGCTAGTGAATATGCCGCCGCTATTGGAAGTCATCGGCGACCCGGGGCAAGAGCCGAGTGACGAATGGTTCGACATGCCGCTTGATTCGCGAAGCAACCCGGCGTCGGCCGCTCCCGAGGCATCGACCGAGGGTATCCTCGATGCGGACGCGACCGCCGATTTGCTAGCGCCTACGCAACAGGAAGCCGACGCAGCGTCGAGCGACGATTTGCTTTTCGAGGCGGCCGAGATCGAGCACGACGACGTCGAACACGACGACATTGTCATGCAGCAGCAGGACACGGAAATCGACGAACTTGCTTTTAGCGACTCGTTGGCTACAGATCCACCCGCCAACGTCGCGCCGCTGGATCTGGCTGGGCCCGCGGAGGATGACGTGCTTGATTTCGGTGGTCCAATGGCTGGCGACTTAAACGAGCAAGACGCGCCCGCCGCGGTATCGCGGGCCGGCGCTGAGCCCGCGGACGAGATGGCAATCGACTTTGGCAACGCCTTGCCGGCTGCCGAATCGAGCGACGAGGTGGACCTGGATTTCGACGCGCCGGCGGCCGCCGATGGCGGCGGCGACATGCAAATCGACTTTGGAGCGCCCGAGGCGTCAGCTTCCGCGGTTGACGAGGCAGCCATCGACTTCGGCCAGAGTATCGAAGCCCCCGGCGGCGAGGAAGAAATCGGCTTGGATTTTGGTGATCCGGTCGTCGCGGTCGAGCCGGCGAAAGACGCCATACCGGCTGCTGCTCCCGCAAATGACAAGAAGTCGCGCAAAAAGAAAGAGAAAAAACAGCGCGAGCCCAAATCGCCAACCGATGCCACGCGCAAGCGGTCGCCTGTGACCACGGGGTTGGTGGCACTGTTGAGCGGCCTGTTCGTGATTTTCGGGGCGCTCTATGGCACGCTGTGGATTTCGCCCGACTACGACTTCTTTCACATCGGCCCGACGCTTGCCTCGTGGGGATTGGCGCCTTCGTCTTTCAATAAGAAGCAAATTGCTCGCGAGTCCTCGTTGAATTTTCCCCGAGCGGGCAAGCCGACCGACCCGGTCGTGATACCATCGCCCGAGCCGCAGGACACGCCGAGCGGCGACAGCCCGGACGCGAGCCCGGCACCGACCGACGAAGCGGCGACGACGCCTGCTGGTGAAGCGAACGAGAACGAGCCGCAGACCGGCGCGACGAGCGAGCCTGCCGAGCCGGCGTCTCAACCGCCCGCGTCCGAACCGGTCGCTGAGACGGGCGAATCGAAAAAACAAGCTTCGCCCGATGAGTCCCAGGACACGTCGTTGGATTCGCTGGTTGCCGACGACGCCGATAAACCCAAGAACATGCCGGTGGAAGCGGCAAAACCGGTGGACGACGCCGCCAAGCGTGAGACTCCGGCCAAGGGTGAGCCGGACGCGGCCAAGAAGCCCGACGATTCGGCCGCCGACGCGCCGGCGCTTCCGCCCGCCGAGGCGCCTTCGCTGCCGTCCGAACCGCTTGGACCGCGCGACGCGCGCGTGTATACACCGGACGAATTGAACCAGGCGGTGCAGGACTTTTCGCAAGCCGGCGAGAAGATGAAAGCCGCGGAAACCACGGACGACAAGACGGACCTCAAGAAGTTTCGCGCCAACTCTTATGTGAGCATGTATCGACTGGCCGAGGCCGTCGCGTTTGCCAATCAGGATGCACAAGCCGCGGGAGCCGACAGCCCGCGGAAAAAGGCCGAACAACTCGTGCTCGAGTTCGTCGCCGACCCGCTGCGGCTGAAGGAGTTGAAATCCTACGGAGCGAAGTGGCTGGTCTACGCCAAGCGCACGACCCCCGGGATCGTGCTGGCGGGCACCGTGCAATCGGCCGAACAAATCGGTAAACTCCATCAGATCAAGGTCCAGCTCGCCGCCGACGCGCCGATCGTGACGCTTGTCAGCAAGATCAATCCAGGAGTGGAGGCCAACGACGAAGTCTTGGCGCTGGGCAGCATTGTCGAGCGTCCGGAGGACCAATTGGCCGGTTACGAAGGGAGCGAACCGGCGGTCGTCTGGAGCGGGTTGACGCTCAAGCTTCCTGCCGAGAAGTAGCGCAAGGCAGTCGCGTCGCGGCCCTTGGCGACCCCAAGGGCAAGCCGTATGTCTGAAGTGCCTCCACCCGATCCCGACGCCATAGCCGCGGCTGACGCGCGCTCGCGCACCGCCAAGGCGCAGCTGGGCTATGTCTTGTCGCTTCCCGAGCGCGCGCTGCGCACCGGCACGGGCCTGTTGGGCGGCGTGTTGCGCGAATCGGCTTCCTTGCTGGTTCCTCAATCGTTCCAGAATTCCCGCACCTACACGGTCATGGTGCGGCAAATGCTCGATTTTCTGGTGCACGACGTGGGCGGGGTGGCGCAAGGCGAAACGCCCAGTTCGACCGCCGAAGTCGACAATTACGTGGCCCGCAAGGCCATCGGCAATTTCGTCGACATGGCTTCGCTGGCGACGCTGCACGTATCGCCGCTCATGCTGCTGGCGGCCGTCAGCGACCTGGCCTACGGTTCGCAAGTCTATCTCAAGGAATTGGCCGAGGAGCTCAAGGCCCAGGGGGTCATCGAACAGGGCCGGTCCATCGATCACGTCAACGATCTGCTCACGGCGGTCGCCGACGCCTCGGCCGCCACGGGTAAAGTGTTCAACACGCCGCCGCTCTCGGCCGAAGCGCTGCGGGCGACGATTGACGAGACGCGCGCCGCGATCCGCGCGACGGACGCTAGCCGCGTGCCACCGCAAGCCGAAGTCGAGCGGCTCTGGGAGGAAATGCGCGCCATCTCCGAGCGTGAAGGCGTGAGCATGTTGGCCGTCTCCGGCGCCGCGACCATGCATTCGCTGGGCAAGTTCGCGACGCTCGGCCGCGGCGCGCTGTCGACGGTCAAGGTGGCCGGCACGCTGTTCGACAAACACGTGCTGGACCACTACTCTCAGGCCTTGCAGGAAATCCGACAACGGGGTCTGTACCAGTCGCTGGCCGAAACCAGTCAGCCGTACATCGCCGCCGTGTGGGAAAACTTTCAAACCAACCGGTCCACCGTCACCGAGGACGTACTGTCCGGAAAACTGCTGGGCAGCACGTGGACCGCCGTGCGCAAATGGTTGGGTAAGGACAACCCGCCGCCAGACGAACCGCGATCGACTGCCACCCCCGAGCCACCCCAATCATGACCGAGAGCATCGCTCCCTCCCGCACGGATCTGGTGGCTCTTTCGGCCGGCGAAATGGCCCGAAAGGTCGCGGCCGGCACCGTGAGTAGCCGCGAGCTCGTCGAGGCTCACATCCGCCGCATCGAAGAGGTCAATCCTCGGCTCAACGCCGTGGTCGTCGAACGATTCGCCCAGGCACGGGCCGAGGCGGACGCGGCCGACGAAGCCCGGCGCCGCGGCGCGGCCGCGCTTCCGCTGGGCGGCGTGCCGATCACGATCAAGGAATGTTTTCATGTAGCCGGCACCGCGGCCACCGAGGGCGTCGGCCGGTTCGCCAACGAAATCATGGCCGGCGATGGGCCGCTGGTGCGGCGGTTGCGGCGTGCCGGCGCGGTCGTGCTGGGCAAAACCAACGTGCCGCAATTGATGCTGATGCACGAAACCGACAACCCCGTTTTCGGCCGGACGAATAACCCTTGGAACCTCGAGCGATCGCCGGGCGGCAGCAGCGGGGGCGAGGCGGCCATCATCGCGGCCGGAGGCTCGCCCCTGGGCCTGGCCAATGACCTGGGGGGCAGCATTCGCGTGCCGGCCCACTTCTGCGGCATCTGCGGTATCAAGCCCACTACGTTGCGGATTACCAATGCCGGCGTGCGCGACAATTTGCACGGTCTCGAAGCCATCCGCCCGCAGCCGGGCCCGCTGGCACGCCGCGTCGCGGATCTCGAGCTTGCGCTCCGCGTGCTCACCACGCTGGAACCCAATGAAATCGATCCGCAGATTGCTCCGGTGCCGCTCGGCGATCCGGCCCAGGTGCGCGTCGACACGTTGCGGGTCGGCATGTGGACCGACGATGGATTCTTCGGTGTCGCGCCGGCTGTCGCGCGAGCGGTTAGCGAGGCGGCCGACGCTCTGCGGCGCATGGGTGCTTGCGTCGAAGCGTTCCAACCGCCGGAAATTCCGCACGCCGTGGATCTGTACTTCGGCATTTTAAGCGCCGATGGAGCGGCCGATGCGGCGCGTATCCTGGGCAACAGTCGGCGAGACTGGCGCATGAACCGGTTAATCAAGCTGGCTGCGTCGCCGGCTTGGGCGCGGTCGGCGCTGCGCGCATCGTTAAGCGCGTTCGGCCAGCGGCGCACGGCGCGGCTGCTTCGTTCGCTGGGCCGACGCAGTGCCGATGGTTATTGGCAACTTTCGGCTGCGCGGGCTGCGTATGCCGAACGGTTCTTCGAGGCCTGGAGCGCCGCTCGGCTGGACGTTTTGCTTTGCCCGCCGCACGCCCTGCCGGCGCTTATGCACGGCGGCAGCGAACACCTGGCCACGGCCGCTAGCTACTGTTACTGGGTCAATGTTTTGGGAGTGCCCGCGGGCGTTGTGCCCATCACTCGCGTGCGGGCGGACGAAGAGAGCCGGCGCGAGAGTAGCCGCGATGTTGTCGAAAGGGCGGCGGCGAAGACTGAGGCCCACAGCGCCGGCTTGCCGGTTGGCGTGCAAGTTGCCGGGCGCCCGTGGCGCGAGGACGTTGTGTTGGCGGTGATGTCGGCACTTGAGACGCACTTTCAGTTCCAGCCGGACTTCCCCCGCACTCCGATCGAACAGGTGGCAGGCTCAGGCCGAACTTCTGCCGGCGCGGCGTTTTAGGGCGCGCTGCGCAATCGACTGCCGTAGACAAGGTTATGGCTCGTTCGGACTTGCGCGCTGTTCGGCTGGGGAACCAAAATTCGTTGTTTCTTCATTTGCAATCGCCAGAAAGTCGAATACAATCAGGTTGCTGAGAATGAGTCTCAATTACGATGGAGAACTTAAGTCGTGCACGATCTTGTTCCCCTGCATCTGCTGTCGCCTGGGCAGTCGGCCAGCGTGGGGCACGTTTCAGGACGGCCCGATCAAGTCCACCGGCTGGAGGAACTGGGGCTGCGCGGCGGCGCGACGGTCGAAATGGTGCAACGCGGCAGTCCCTGCGTCATTCGGCTGGCCGGCAAAAAACTTTGCTTCCGGGCCGATGAGTTGCTGCGCGTGCTCGTGCGGTGTGGAGTCGCGAGTTGAAGGTATTGGCGGACCTGGCGATCGGTGCGCGTGCGCGCGTGAGTTCGATCCTCGGCTCCGACGAACTGAGCGTGCGACTACTGGAGATGGGCCTTACGCCGGGCGTTGAAGTCTCTCTAGTGGGGACGGCCCCCTTGGGCGATCCCCTGGAACTGGAGCTGCGCGGCTATCGGCTTAGCGTGCGCCGCAGCGAAGCAGCCCGAGTGCAGATCGACCAGCTCTAAGACAACGCAGACAAGCCATCTCGTCGTTCCTCATTCCGCAAAGAATTCTTCTGACGCTCGCCTCCCGTTCTCGATTCGGCGTTTGGTGATGACCGACCGAACCACCTTGACCGTTGCTTTGATCGGAAATCCGAACACGGGCAAATCCACTTTGTTCATGGCCCTGGCCGGAGTGCGCCAGCAGGTCGGCAACTATCCCGGCGTTACCGTTGAAAAGAAGCTCGGCAGCTTGAAACTCGACACCGGACCATGTCGATTGGTCGACTTGCCCGGCACGTACAGCCTGGCGCCGCACTCGCCCGACGAAATGGTCGCGGTGGACGTGCTGCTTGGCCGGCAGAGCGACGTGGGCCGCGTGGATGCGGTGTTGTCGATCGTGGACGCGAGCAACCTGGAGCGAAATCTGTATCTGGTCAGCCAGGTGCTGGAACTTGGACTGCCGACGGTGGTCGCGCTGAACATGATCGACGTGGCCCGGTCCAAGGGCGTCAAAATCGACGTTGAGCGGCTGCGCCGGCAGTTGGGGGTTCCCGTGATCGAAGTGCAGGCCAATCGGCGGATCGGCGTCGCCGATTTGAAACACGCGCTGGCGGCGGCCGTGGCGTGCCCGTCGCAGGCGCCTCGCGAAAGTCCGTTCCCCATCGAGTTTCAGCGGGAAGTGGCGGGGTTGCAAGATACGCTGTCGACGGATGCGAGCCTCGCGCAACATTCCACGACGGCGCTGCCGCGCTACCTGGTCGAGCGGCTGCTCTTGGACGCGAGCGGATTTTTGCAGAAAACACTCGTGGCCAATGGCCGCGCGCATGCCGTCTCGGACGCATTGAAGTCGTCGCGAGACCGGCTGGCGGCGCTGGGATGCTCGGTGCCGGCGATCGAAGCGCAGGCCCGCTACGCCTGGGTGGCGCGGGTGATGGAGGGAGTTGCCGCACGTCCGGCCCAGCGCGTTACCACCGCCAGCGATCGCATCGACCGGGTGCTGATTCACAAGTTCTGGGGCAGCGCCGTTTTTGCCGCCGCCATGTTGCTGGTCTTTTCGTCGGTCTTCGTCGCGGCTGAGCCATTGATGAAGGCCATCGACCGGTTCATCGGCACGCTCGGCGATGCGCTGGGGTCGAGCCTGGCCGAGGGCCCGCTCAAATCGCTGTTGGTCGACGGCGTCGTCGGCGGCGTCGGCAGCGTGCTGGTATTTCTGCCGCAGATATTGATGTTGTTTTTCTTCCTGGCGATTTTGGAAGATTGTGGATACATGGCGCGGGCCGCCTATCTGATGGACAAGTTGATGGTTCGCGTCGGGCTGAGCGGCAAGTCGTTCATCCCGCTGTTGTCTTCCTTCGCCTGCGCCATCCCCGGCGTCATGGCCACGCGCGTGATCGAAAATCGCCGCGATCGGTTGACGACGATGCTGGTCGCGCCCTTGATGAGCTGCAGCGCCCGGCTGCCGGTGTATACGGTTTTGATCGGCGCGTTTATTCCGGCGCGCGGCTTCGCCGGTGGGCTGTTGCAATTGCAAGGACTGACGCTGTTGGCGCTCTATGTGTTGGGAGTGGTCACGGCCGCTTGCGTCGCCCTGGTGCTCAAGCGCACGTTGTTGCGCGGTCCCACGCCGCCGTTCGTGATGGAGTTGCCCAGCTACAAATGGCCGTCGCCTGCCATCGTGCTGTACCGCATGGCCGATCGCGGCTGGTCGTTTGTTCGCCGCGCGGGTACGCTGATCCTGGCCGTCTCGGTGGTCGTGTGGGCGGCCTCGTACTACCCGCACAACGCCGCGGAAGTGGACAGCCTTTTGGCGCCGCGGCGCGACGCGTTAGAGGCCCGCCTGGCTTCCCTCCAAAACGATTCGCCCGAGCGGTCGGCCATCGAAGAGCAAAAGCAGGAAGTTGAACATGAGATTGCCGCCACATATCAGCGCGACAGCATTCTGGGCCGCATGGGCCACGTGATCGAACCGGCCGTCCGTCCGTTGGGATGGGATTGGCGCATCGGCTGTGCGGCGATTGCCTCGTTTCCGGCCCGCGAGGTCGTGATGGGCGCGCTGGGAGTGATTTACAACCTGGGAACGAGCCTTGACGTTGGCGAGCAGGCGGACCAGGACCGGCTGACGTCGCGGATGCAGGCCGCCCGTTGGGACGACACGGGCGAGAAGGTTTATAATATTCCAGTGGCGCTCTCGATCATGGTATTTTTCGCGTTGTGCGCGCAGTGCGCGTCGACCTTGGTCGTGATCCGCCGCGAAAGCGGGAGCTGGCGCTGGCCGGCCCTGACTTTCGTTTATATGACGACGCTGGCCTACCTGGCGGCGTTCGCGACTTACCAGATCGGCATGCGGTTGCCATCGCTCTAGGGACGCCTACCATAGGGGCATGTACCTGGCCATGAACGTCGATTGGCAAAACGCGATCGTGCTGTTGGCGATCGCCGCCGCGGGCGGATACTTGGCGCGGCGCGCGTGGCAAAGCATGGTGCGCCGCAAGGCCGCCTCGTGCGGAGGCTGCGGCAGTTGCACGGCAAACACGCCGGCCGAAGAACCCCATGTGATCGGGATCGCGCCGCTCTCGCGCGATCGTGAATCGGTCGCGCACGCCAACGGCAGCCCTATTGAGCCTTAGGCCGCCAATTGCTGAGGGCCGCGCTTCGATTCTCGGCCGGGCCGCTCTCGCTGTCGTCGGCCTCTTTTTCAGCGGGCGCTTTTTCAGCGGGCGCTTTGTCAACGGGCGCTTTGTCAACGGGCGCTTTGTCGTCGGCCTGCGCCGGCTTCGCGCCGGCCGGGGCATCCGCCTTGACCACTTCGGCAAACGCGGTGAACGCCTGCAAGACGCTATCGCCCTGGTCGGTGCGGATGCTGATTTTTTGCGCGACGCGGCCGGGATCCTGGCCGGCGGTGAAGACCACCGGAATCAGATGCACCGCCTTGGCCTCCTTCGACGGCTCGATCGAAAACGACTTGTCGGGGCATTTCACGTCGATGATCTTGAACGGCTTCTTGCCCCGAACCACCAGGTTTTTCGTGACCTTCTGGCCCGGGTGCACCACGCCGATAAACAGCTTGGTGGGGCTGATCGTAATGTCGGGCACTACCCGGCCTTCCATGTCCACCGGAAACTCGCGAGCCTGGGCGTCGTTGGTCACCAGGATCAGTTGATCTTTGACGTATCCGACCGGCGCGTCTTTCGTCATCCGCACCAGCAACTCGTAAGACACCCTGCCGGGGGCGCGCATCGGCTGCGAGATTTCCACTTCGAAGTGCGGATCGGCCGTCTTGACGTCGACGATTCTCCAATCCTCCCGCCCCGCGTAGGTCACTTGCAGCGTCTTCTCCACGGCACTGCCGACGTCGACCGTGCCCCAGTCGATCGCGCCGGGCTGCAACACGACGTCGCGGCGGATAAAACCCGCCACGCGCAATTGGATTTCGGCATGCGAAACGCAATCCAGCTTCACGCTGATCACGGCCGAGCGATGACCTTGAAAATCGCGCGTGTTGAAGTCGGCGACGATTTCCGCCGTCTCAAACGTCTTCAGGTCGGGCTTGGTCACTTGCACGGTCGTGCAGCCGCAACTCGACAGAACGCCCGAGATATGCGCGTCTTCCTGGTAGATGTTCTGCACCTGGAAGCGAAATTGGGCCTTCGAGCCCTTGGCCACGGTGCCAAAGTCGTGCGACATGGTGTTGAACATCTTGACGGCCCAGTCTTGGGCGCATGCATGCGGTGCCAGCAGCAGGCAAACCAACACGGCGATAGCTTTGCGTAACACGGAAGCGTTCTCCCCCAGGGCAAGCAGGCCAGGTCCTGATCGGCCTGATTTCTACGCGACGTGGCAGAGCGGGGATCGACCGCTGAACCGGTTGGGTCAAGCGGCGTCGAGCTGGCAAGTTTTCGCCAACTCTAACGCTGGACGCGTAGAAGTGTCAACTTCGATCATGGACAGGTATAAGGGTTATTACGATTGTTTCGACCGCTCGCGCGCCGCGACACAAGCATTTTTTCCAACCGGGCGGCGAGGGGGTTGCTGTCACGTCAATTTAGACTTGGCGGCGCAAAAACGGCAAGCGCCGGCCGCGGCGCGTTTGCATGCGTACGCAGCAGACGCGTCGCAGCACTAAGTATCGGCCGCGAAAATACTTTCATCGGGGGGGTGCGTTAGGGTAAGATAAGCACAATCGACCAGCGGCCCGCCCGTTATGCTCGCCGAGGTACTTGGAGGGGGTGATGTCGTTTTTGATTGCCGAACGTCGCTGGGCCCGCGCGGCCCTGGCTTGTGTGCTAGCTTGCTGCATATTGTTGGCCGGCGGATACGCCATTGCCCCGGCCGCGGATGACGAGGCGGGAACCAAGTCGCCTGCCGACGCCCGCAAAAAGCCCGCTGCATCCCCGGCCCGCCCTTGGGCCAAGAGCGTGGCCCAAAAGGGCGATCAGGCCGCCGACAATGCCGCCGAACAAGATCCCTTCGGACAGCGCCAGAAGGCGCCGTCGCTTGACGGCGGTGTCGGTTGGATCAACACGGCCGGACAAGCGATCGATCTCAAGCAGTTGCGCGGCAAGTTCGTGCTGTTGGACTTTTGGACTTATTGCTGCATCAATTGCATGCACATCCTGCCGAACTTGAAAAAGCTCGAGCACGCGTATCCCAACGAAATCGTGGTGATCGGCGTGCATTCCGCGAAGTTTAGCGCCGAGGAAGACTCGAAGAACATCGAAGACGCCGTGCAGCGCTATGAAATCGAGCACCCGGTGGTCAACGACGCCCAGCACAAGATCTGGGACGCCTATCACGTTCAGAGCTGGCCGACCCTGATGGTCATCGACCCGGAAGGCAACCTGGTGGCCGGCAATAGCGGCGAAATTGACTTCGATGCGCTGGACAAGTTCTTCAAGAAAGTGATGCCGTACTATCGCCGCAAGGGACTGTTGGATTTGACGCCGCTGCGTTTTGAGCTGGCCGCTTACAAGGCTCCCAACACGCCCTTGCGCTACCCCGGAAAACTGCTGGCCGACGAAAAAGCCGACCGGCTGTACATCGCCGACAGCAATCACAACCGTATCGTCGCGTCCAAGCTGGACGGCACGCTGGTCGAGACCATCGGCTCGGGCGAAATCGGCGCGGCCGATGGCCCCTACGCAAAGGCCACGTTCAATCATCCCCAGGGCCTGGCCCTGGGCCCAGACGCGTTGTACGTCGCCGATACGGAAAACCATCTGCTGCGCAAGGTGGACCTGAAGAACAAACAGGTACACACGATCGCCGGAACCGGTAAGCAGGGCCGCGGCTGGCCGGGAATGGACGACGTTGGCGACGGTTTGGCGCCGCGCAAGGCAAAGGTTCGCCTTGTGGGCCCGCCGCTCAAGACCGCGATCAGTAGTCCCTGGGCGCTGTGGGTCCACGGGCGCGATCTGTATATCGCCATGGCCGGTCCGCACCAGATCTGGCGAATGTCGCTCGTGAAGAACGAGATGGGGCCCTTTGCCGGCAATGGGCGCGAGGACATCGTCGACGGCCCGCATTTGCCCAGCCAGCCGTTTGAAACCGGATTTGCGTCCTTCGCCCAGCCGAGCGGCTTGAGTTCCAATGGCAAAGTGCTGTATGTCGCCGACAGCGAGGGAAGCTCGATCCGCGAAGTGCCGTTTGATTCCAAGCTGCCGGTGCAGACGATTGTCGGCACGTCGTGGTTGCCCGCCGGACGCCTGTTCTCCTTTGGCGACGTCGATGGCCAGGGCAAGCAAGTCCGTTTGCAGCACGCGCTCGACGTGTTGTATCACGATGGTTTGCTGTACGTGGCCGACACCTACAACAACAAGATCAAGGTCGTCGATCCCCGCCAGGCCAAGTGCCGAACCCTGGCCGGCACCGGTCAGCCGGCCGCGGATGACGAACCGGCCGCGTTCGACGAGCCGGCCGGACTGGCGTACGCGGCTGGAAAGCTATATGTCGCCGACACGAACAACCACGCGATCCGCACGATCGATCTCAAGCACGACAATCAGGTCGCCACGCTGCAGATCAAGGGCCTGAGCGCGCCCGAACCGACCAAGAGCGACGCTAAACCCGGTTTTCCGGGCGCCGTGATGGTCGACGTCAGCGCGACGAAACTGAGGCCAACCGATGAAAAGATTCAGTTGCACGTCAAGCTGGAACTGCCCGACGGTTACAAAATCAACCCGTTGGCGCCCCTGCGATACGTAGTCGAGGCCGGCGGCGCGAAGGGACCGATCGACCGCCACGCACTCGGCAAGCTGACGAGCGTGAAGGAGCCTGCGCCCCAGTTCGACATCGAGTTGCCGATCACTTCCGACGCGGGCACTGAGAAGTTGAAGATTTCGCTGGGTTACTACTATTGCCAGGAGGGTTCGGAGGGCGTGTGCAAAGCGGGCAGCGTCGCGTGGTCGCTGCCACTGACCGTGGCCGCCGATGCCACGGAGACGAGCGCCGGTCTCGTCTTCAAAGTGGAGTAGAACCGAGATTCGCGAATCGGACCGCGGCGACGCTCATGCAGTCGGCTTTGCCGTGCTCAGCTCGAAGCGGTCGGCGCTCTTTTCTGTCCGGATATTTCAGAAAATCTCCGATTGGGCTGAGCGATTGTCGTGCCTGGCTGTAATTGCCACTTAAAGCCGTACCCGCTATAATTCTCGATTCGCCCCAAGCGGCCTTTTTCGATCTCCAGCGGCGGCGGTCGGGCACGTGGAAATGGGGTCCTTTTTTTATCGGCCATGCGCGGCACGATCGGCTCGTCCAGCGTGTAAAGCGGACGGGCGACGTGAATTGCCTATCAGCTGTCGGCGACCGGCAACCGTTGGGGCATGGCCAGGCAAGCAAATCGAAACACATGGTAAATCGTAACCTGATTCGCGGCCTCGATCTGAAACAGGAAGAATGGGAAGAAGAACTGGCCCAAGCGATGGGCGGAACGGCGACTGAGGAGATCGATTGGGGAGGCGGAGAGCTCGCCGTCAACAAAATCATCGACGGCCGAATTTTACGCATCGACAGCGAGTTCGTGCTGGTCGACGTGGGCTACAAGAGCGAAGGCATTATCCCGCTTTCCGAATGGGAAGAAGGCGAAGAACCGCCGCAAGTCGGCGAGCACGTCAAAGTGCTCGTCGAGGAGGTCGAGGAAGCTTTCGGCCGCACCGAGGAATCGCGCGGCATGATCGCCCTGAGCAAGCGCAAGGCCGAGAAGATCGAGGCCTGGCTCAAGGTGATGGAAACCGTGCACGAAAACGATATCGTCACGGGCACGGTCACCCGCAAGATCAAGGGCGGGCTGCTGGTCGATATTGGCGTCAACGTCTTTTTGCCGGCCAGCCAGGTGGATATCCGCCGTCCCGCCGACATCGGCGACTACATCGGCCGGACGATCCAGTGCATCGTGCTGAAGATCGACGACGCGCGGCGCAATATCGTCGTCAGCCGCCGGGCGCTGATCGAAACGGAGCGGGCCGAAAAGAAGGCCCAGCTTCTCAGCACGCTGGAAGTCGGCCAGTTGCGCAAGGGCGTGGTCAAGAACATCGCCGAGTTCGGCGCCTTCGTTGACTTGGGCGGCATCGACGGCCTGCTGCATATCACCGACATGAGCTGGGGCCGCATCGGGCATCCGTCGGAAATGGTCTCAATCGACCAGGAAATCGAGGTGCAGATTCTGCACGTCGACCGCGAAAAAGAAAAGATTGCCCTGGGACTGAAGCAAAAGTCGGCCAGCCCCTGGGAATCGGTCGAACAAAAGTATCCGGTCGGCTCGGTGGTCCGCGGTACCGTGGTCAACGTGATGAGCTACGGAGCTTTCGTGAAGCTCGAAGAGGGGATCGAGGGCCTGGTGCATATCAGCGAAATGTCCTGGACCAAGCGCATCAGCCATCCCAACGAATTGGTGCACATCGACGACGAAATCGACGTCGTCGTGCTCAATATCGACAAGAACAAACAAGAGATTTCCCTGGGAATGAAACAGACCCAGGCCAATCCCTGGGACAAAGTGGCCGAACGTTATCCGCCCGGCACGCTCGTCAAGGGCACCGTCCGCAACTTGACCAATTACGGGGCCTTCATCGAAATCGAAGAAGGGATTGACGGCTTGTTGCATGTCAGCGACATGTCGTGGACCCGCAAGATCAGCCACCCGAGCGAAGTGGTCGAGAAAGGGCAATCGATCGAGTGCAAGGTGCTGTCCGTCGATCAGCAGCGGCGCCGCATCGCCCTGGGCCTCAAACAGTTGGAGGAAGATCCCTGGGCCACTGACATTCCCAGCAAGTATCAGCCGGGCCAGCTTGTGACCGGCACGGTGACGAAGATCACGAACTTCGGCGTGTTCGTGGGACTGGAGAACGGCCTGGAAGGCTTGTTGCACATCTCGGAGCTGGCCGACCACAAGGTGGAAAATGCCGAGGAGCTGGTTAAAGTCGGCGATGAAATCGAGGTCAAAATCCTGCGGGTCGACGCCGGCGAGCGGAAGATCGGCCTGTCGAAGAAGCGCGTCGACTGGGCCGAGGAAGACGAAGCTCAAAACGCTTCGAGCACAAACGCCGGCGGCACTCCGGCGGCCGACCTCAAAGGCGGCGTCGGCGGAGATTCGGGACCGCTGATCAAACAATAACCCGATGGCGCTGGCCCCATTTGCGTGCGGGGCGACTCGAATAAAATGCGGCTTTTTCGGGCGCCGACGGCATAATGCGGATGCGCCTCATCGGCCGTCGTTTGGTCCGAACAACCGTCACTAGCGGACCGCGGCAGAGAGGCGGTTTGCGATCCGGGCGCCGGTGCAACGCGTACAATGCGGCCTGCCGTACGAAGAGCGTCGGTCATAGCCAATGGGGTCGCTTTTTTCGGCAACGCCCGAACGCACCTCACATTCGCCCCACCGTGTCAACTCGCCGCTTCCTTGCAGAAAACCATTGCGCACGTCGATAGTTGTGTTGTTCACAAACGAAACTCGACACCACGACGAATCGAACATGACGACCGCACGACGACGCCTCACGTCCGCCGTACAAACGCCGCTGGAGACCTATCTCCGCGAGATCAACGAGACTTCCCTGCTCTCGGCCAGGGACGAGCAGGAGCTCGCGACCGCCATCGGCAACGGCGACATTCGGGCGCGAGACCGCATGGTCCGGGCCAACCTGAGATTGGTGGTCAACATCGCTCGCGGCTATACCGGCAAGGGCCTGAGCCTGCAAGACCTGATCGAGGAGGGCAACCTGGGGTTGCTGCGTGCGGTTGAGGGTTTCGACCCCGCGATGGGCACGCGGTTCAGCACGTACGCCAGCTACTGGATCAAGCAGTCGATCAAGCGTGCGCTGATCAACACGGCCAAGACGATTCGCATTCCGGCCTACATGGTCGAGCTGCTCTCCAAGTGGCGTCGTGCGACGGCCCGGCTGGCCGAAGAACTCGGTCGCACGCCAACGCCCGAGGAAATTGCCCGCGTGCTGGGCCTGGCCAAGAAGAAGTTACCCATCATCAAGAAGGCGATTCGCATTTACAACTCGACACCGCAGACCGACC
>JBGQHN010000049.1:0-18283 GCA_041497975.1 Planctomycetia bacterium
GTGTTGGGCGGCGGGTTTGGAGGGCTGGAGGCCCTCTTCTATTTGAAGCACGTGCTGGGTGACCGCGCTGATCTGAGCCTCGTAACGGATCGGCCCTATTTTGTTTTCAAACCGAACACGATCTATATCCCGTTCGGTGAAGCGCCAGAGAAGTATGAAATCGACCTGCTGCGACCCCTGAAGAAGCAGTCGATCGACCTTGTCCAATCAACGGTTCGGAACATAATTCCGTCCACCAATTCCGTCGAGACGGATAAGGGCCCGATCGCCTTCGACTATTTGGTGGTCGCCACCGGCGCTAAGATGCGACCGGAGGAGGTTCCGGGTCTCGCCGAACATGCGGTTACCGTCTGGACGCCGGACGACATGCTCGTGTTGCGCGACCGGATTAGCCGGGTAATCGACCGTGCCAAGCAGGGGAAGCGATCGAGAGTGTTATTTCTTGTGCCGCCGAACAACCGCTGCTCCGGACCCCTGTATGAGATGGTGTGCATGCTCGACACGTATCTGCGCCGTCAAGGTTGCCGCGAGAGCATCGACCTTGTGTTTGCGACCAAAGAAGACGCGTTCATCGAGGCCTTCGGGCCGCGCTTGAACACCGTTGTCTCGGAAGAGTTCGAAAGTCGCCGCATCGAAGGACACATTACCCACATCGTAAAAGAGGTCGATGCAACCTGCGTTCGCTTTCAAAACGGCGCGGAAATCCCGTACGACCTTTTGATCAGTTTTCCTCCGTATGCGGCGGCGTGCAGTTTTCCCGCGCTGCCGAGTGACGATCGTGGGTTCGTCAACGTCGACCCCTCCAGCCGGCGCGTGATGGGGTCGGACCGGGTCTACGCCGTCGGCGACGCCGGAAACTTCCCAATCAAGCAAGCATTTCTCGCGCTTTTGCAGGCCGACGCCGCCGCCGATCATATTGCCTCTGAAGTGCTGGGGCGAAAGGCGGACGTGGACTTTGTTCCCATGAGCATGTGCGTCATGGAACAATTCGACAAGGCCGTATTTGCACAGGTGCCGCTACGATACACGGGCGACGCTCAGCGACCGGTGGCGGTCGACGTCGCCGATACCGACCATTACAAAGTTGGCGTGTCACCATTGTGGCGTGTCGGAAAGAGCGCTTTGGGATTCTACTTGCCATGGCGGTTCGGCAGCGGCAAGCCATTTCATGCGGGTTTCGCCTGGAATGTCATGGACCTTGGACTCAAAGCCATGGCCCGAGTGATGGCCGACTGACATTTGCGCCTGATGCAGCGGTGCGGTTTGCTGATGCGGCAGAAGGAGGGCCGAAAGGTTTACTACCAGATTGCTCAGCCGCGTTTGGCGACCAGCATGATGGCTTGCATCGACTCTCGCTGCGACAACCGGACGATTTGATTGCCGCTAAGATATCGAACTCTCGTGACTTAGAGACCTATCTGTCAGGTTGGTGACCCATGACCGCTCGCCAAGGCGTTTCGCACTGGGCTCGTTTGGCCGGTCGCGCAGCGATCCTTCTGATGCTCGCTGGTGGAGTAGCGATGCTCCTTTTGTGGCTGGCTGGCAGGTTTGCCCCAAAGGTTCCGATGGGCACCGATCTAGCGCCCGCGCCGCAGCGTGAAAGTCCGGAACGTATTATTCCCGTTCGCTCCGTGCGGCTACCGCTCTCGGAGACCGCCGTCGGAACCATCCGTGCCGTGCATGAAACCACGATCGGGTCCAAGCTGCTGGCGCGCGTGGTCGAGGTTAATCTCAAGGCGGGTCAGAAAGTTCAGAAGGACGAAGTGCTGCTGCGCTTGGACGATACGGATTTGCGGGCCAGGCTCAAACAGACAGAGGCGGCGCTCGCGGCCGCCGAGGCTGCCCGTGCCCAGGCCGAGGCTGATGTTAATCGGTTTGCTCGATTGTTGAAGACCAAAGCAATCAGCGAGCAGGAGTATCAACGTGCAGCCACGGCACTAAAGTCGACAGACGCGGAACTCCGCCGCGCTAAGGAAACCATCAACGAAGTGCAAGCCACGCTCGACTTTGCCACCGTCCGGTCGCCAATGAATGGAGTCGTGATCGACAAAAAAGTTGACGTGGGCGACATGGTCTCACCGGGTCAAATGCTGGCCACGCTTTTGGATCCGACAAGCATGCAGCTTGTCGCCAGCGTGCGCGAGTCATTGACACAGAGGCTTCAGGTCGGCCAAACCATCGAGGTGCAGATCGAAAACTTGAACAAGCAGTGCGCCGGAACGATCAGCGAAATCGTGCCCGAAGCGCAGTCCGCCAGCCGGACATTTCAGGTCAAGGTCACCGGCCCTTGTCCAAAAGGCGTCTACAGCGGGATGTTTGGGCGAATCGTGATCCCGCTCGACGAAGAGCAGGTGCTCGTGGTTCCGCGTGTCGCGGTAAAAAGCGTCGGTCAACTTGAATTGGTCGACGTCGTCGAGAACGGCCACGTTAACCGACGGGCTATCCGCAGCGGCAGGACTATCGACGACGACGTGGAGGTGCTTTCCGGTCTACGGGAAGGAGAACGCGTCGAACTGCCGGCAAAGTCGGGAGCAAAACGAGGGGCTACCCATGGCTGAGCACGAAAGCGGTCCCTCGGTCCAGGAGCACAACTTCACCAACAAGATCGTCAAGATCTTCCTGGAATCGAACCTCTCGCTGATTCTGATTCTCCTGGCTACGGTCGTGGGACTGACGGCGCTTGGCCTGACGCCGCGCGAGGAGGACCCACAGATCGTTGTGCCCCTGGCCGATCTCTATGTCAACTTTCCCGGTCGTTCCGTGGCGGAAGTCGAGCAATTGGTCTCAACACCGCTGGAAAAGATTCTCTACCAGATCGACGGCGTTGAGTATGTCTACTCGATGAGCCGCGAAGGACAGGCAATTATCACCGTTCGCTATTACGTGGGAGAGGACCGTGAGCGCAGCCTCGTCAAGCTCTACAAGAAGATCGACGAGAATTTGGACATTGTTCCCCCGGGCGTGAGCGGGTGGGTCGTCAAGCCTGTTGAGATCGATGACGTACCGGTGACCACCTTAACGCTTTCCAGCCGGACTGCGGACGACATGATGCTCCGGCGCGTCGCGGAAGAACTCGCCCAGCGGCTGGCCGGAAACCAGGAGGTCTCACGGGCGTATGTGGTGGGCGGTCGGCCGCGCGTGGTGCAGGTGCTCATGGACCCTGATCGGATGGCCGGCTATCACGTCTCGCCGCTCGAACTGCAGCGGGCCATCCAAGGAACCAACGTGCGCCAGACCTCGGGTGATTTCCGATCGGGAGACCGGCTGATCCGCGTGGATGCCGGACAGTCTTTTGCGAACGCCCGGCAATTGCGTGATCTCGTGGTCAGCGTATTCGAGGGGCACGCCGTGTTTCTCAAGGACGTAGCCCGTGTCGAGGATGGACCGGACGAAGTGGCCAGCTATGTGCGTCACGGTTGGGGACCGGCTCACGGTTTTACGAAGCACGAGTTCTTTCCGGGAACAACATTGGGCGAGCCAATCGATGCTCCCCCGCCAACGGTGGACGGCAGCTTGCCGCAATCTGCCGTCACGATCGCCATTGCCAAGAAGAAGGGGTCGAACGCTGTTTGGGTAGCCAATGCCGTGCTGCGGCAGGCCGAAGAGTTGCAAAAATCAATCGTGCCACGGGACATGGAATTGGTTGTCACCCGAAACTACGGTCTGACCGCCAACGAGAAGGTCAACGAACTGGTCGAAGGCCTGGCTGTCGCCATCCTGATTGTCGTTGCGCTGTTGACCGTCGGGCTGGGTTGGCGCGAGGCCCTGATCGTGGCCGTCGCGGTGCCGGTCGTTTTCGGCTTGACGCTGGCGGTCAATTTACTGCTCGGTTTTACGATCAATCGCGTTACGCTCTTTGCGCTCATCCTGTCGCTGGGACTCCTGGTCGACGATCCCATCGTGGATGTGGAGAACATTACCCGGCACTTCGCGCTCCGTAAGAAGGCCACGCGGCGCATCGTGCTGGAGGCCGTAGCCGAGATTCGCCCGCCACTGGTCACGGCGACCTTGGCAGTCATCGTCAGCTTTCTGCCGATGTTCTTCATCACCGGCATGATGGGACCCTACATGCGCCCCATGGCACTCAATGTGCCGGTCACCATGCTGATGTCGATGGTCGTGGCGTTCACGATTACTCCCTGGCTGGCCTATCACGGGCTGCGTCGCAAGTACCGCACCGGTGGTGCCCAGCCAGACGCGCATCACGATCCGCATGACCTGGACGCGGTCAAACAGTCCCGGCTGTACAAGGTTTTCTACCCGCTAATGGCGCCCCTGCTCCGATCGCGGCTGGTCGCCTGGTCGTTCTTGCTGGGGATGCTGTTGCTGACGATTGCCGCGATGGGATTGGCCGCCGTGCGCAGCGTGCCTTTGAAGATGCTTCCCTTCGACAACAAGAATGAACTTTTACTGGTCGTCGATTTTGACAAGGGCACTACCCTGGAGCGATCCGACGCGGCGATTCGGGACTTCGAAGCCTATCTAGCTGGCGTGCCGGAAGTCGCAGACTTCACCAGCTATGTTGGCTTGGGATCGCCGATGGACTTTAACGGACTCGTGCGCCACTACTATCTCCGACAAGGCGACAACGTCGCGGACATACGGATCAATCTGGCCGGGAAGAAGAATCGCAATTCACAAAGCCATGCGATTGGACTACGGATGCGCGATGAGCTCCAGAGAATTGCTGATCGACATCGTGCGCGCATGAAACTTGTCGAGACGCCACCTGGTCCGCCGGTGATTGCCAGCGTCGTTGCTGAAATCTATGGCCAACCAGATGATCGCTACGAGGATCTCTTGCTTGCAGCCGACACGGTGCGCCGCCGCCTGGCAGATGAACCGGGCGTCGTGGACGTGGACGACGCCAGGGAAGCCGCTCAACGGAAGCTCACGTTCATTACAGACACCGAGAAAGCCGCCCTGAATGGTATCTCCACCGAGCAGATCGCCAGGACGCTTCAGGCCGTTTTGCAGGGCGCCACGGTGGGGCTGATGCGAAATGACACAGAGCGGAATCCTCTGCGCATTGAACTGCGAGTTCCAGTGGATCGACGGACGAGCGCGGTCGACTTGGCACGGGTGCAAGTGAAGGGCGAGAGCGGCCAACTCGTTCCACTGGCCGAACTGGGTCATTGGGACACAACGCGGATCGACCAAATGATTTACCATAAGAACCTTCAGCGAGTGGCCTATGTATTTGCCGAGACTGCCGGACGGCCGCCCGCGGACGTCGTGGTCGACGTATTGTCTGACAGGATTGATGCTGCCACCGTTCCCGACGATGCAAAGCGTGTCGGCATCGGCTGGCTGGCCGATGCGCCTGCCAGACCGGTCGGTGCACGGACATTCTTGTCCAACGGCAGTGGCATTTCTTGGGCGTTGCCGCCAGGCTTCCGAGTCGACTTTGCCGGTGAGGGAGAATGGAAGATTACGTTGGACGTATTTCGCGACCTGGGATTGGCCTTCGGGGCGGCGATGATCGCGATTTACATTCTGTTGGTTGCGCAAATGGGATCGTTTGTCATCCCGCTGGTCGTCATGCTGGCAATTCCATTGACCATCCTTGGCGTCATGCCAGGTTTCTGGCTGCTCAATGTCCTCTCCGCTGAGCAGGTCGGGAGTTTTCTCGATCCGGTCTACCTTACGGCAACGGGAATGATCGGAATGATTGCCCTGGCGGGTATCGTCACCAGGGATTCGATCATTCTCGTAGACTTTATTCACTTGTCGTTAGCCCGCGGTCGCTCCTTATTCGATGCGATCATGGAAAGCCGCGTTGTTCGTTTGCGGCCGATCTTGCTGACCGCCACCGCCGCGATGCTCGGTGCCGTCCCGATCATCATTGATCCGATCTTCTCCGGGTTAGCGTGGTCGCTGATCTTTGGGTTATTTGCCTCGACACTGTTCACGCTGTTTGTGATTCCGGTAGCCTATTGGCTGCTGTATGCCAACAAACCCGGTCACGGGATGCCCTACTCATCGATGGACCAGGTAGATTCCGCCTCCGCACCTCCGAGCGACAGACGTCAGGTGAAGACCTATGTCGGAGCTCTCTGAACCAGCAACCGCCTAATCGACCGACCTGAATGCATCCGTTGGCCGCTGCCACGGCCGATCTCAAGCTAGCGGACGGACGATGTTTTGCGGGGGCGGCACTGCATTTTGTGTTTCCTGCGCCCACCTCGGCGGGAGGTTGGAAACTGTGGGATACGTCTTGTTCGCTGCAGCGGAGCCATAAATGAATGGCCCCAGGGCATTTGCATCTCTAGGCCCTGTGAGAGAGCGTCCCAGCTTGGCAATCCTGCGGCGGTTAGCGGCACCCTCGTCCCGAGAAATAGAAACTTGACGGCGAGGGCCTTGGCCGATTATTCTGACTGACTGGTCAGTCAGTATGCGAGGCGTCCATGTCCAAGGCCGAAAAACGATCGAAACGACCCTGCGGTGAAGCTCTCTGGGCCAGCCGCAAGGAGGAAATACTCACCGAGGCGGCGCGACTGTTCGCCAAGCACGGCTACTCGGACACGGATACCCAGTTGCTTGCCGAGACGATCGGTGTCGGCAAGGGCACCGTCTACCGCTATTTTCCCAGCAAGCGCGAGCTGTTCTTGGCGGCCGCCGACCGCGTGATGCGGATGATGCGCGAGCGCGTCGAGGTCAGCGTCGTCGACATTCAGGATCCGCTCGAGCGAATCGGCCGTGGCATCCACGAGTTTCTTGCCTTCTTCGCCGAATACCCGGAATTCGTCGAGTTGTTGATTCAGGAACGGGCCCAGTTCAAGGACCGCAAGAAGCCGACGTTTATCGAGCATCGCCTCGTGAACGTCGAGCGCTGGCGCGCCATCTATCGCGAGCTGATCGCCCAAGGGCGAGTGCGCGACGTGAGCGTTGATCGCATTACCGACGTGGTCGGCAACCTGCTTTACGGAACCATTTTTACCAACTATTTCAGCGGCCAATCCAAGTCGGTCCAGGAACAGGCCGCGGACATTATCGACGTGGCGTTTAACGGCATTCTTACGTCCCACGAGCGAGCGCGGTAAAGCGGCGCCTAGTGGGGGAAAGCTCGCGTCGTTTTCCGCGCGAACGATTGACCTGCTAGCGGGCTCTTAAAGTGACAAAGGAACCTTTGAACTTGAAGACGTTTTTAAACGGCACACTGTTGCTTGGAATGCTGATGGCGTGCGCCAGCGTTGTCGGCTGCGTGAAGCTACCGGCGCAACCGCCGCCGCAGGCCACCGCGCCCCCCAAGCCGACCGAGGTGCTCGTCGATCTGCCGACCACCGATACGATTACCGACTATGAAGAATTTACCGGCCGAACGGTGGCCACTCGAACCATCGACATCCGGGCTCGCGTGACCGGCTACCTGGAAAAGGTCAATTTCAAGGAACAAGAAGGGCGGGACGTCGAAAAGGGGGCCGTGCTCTTTGAAATTGACCCGCGTCCCTACGAGTCGGAAGTCGCCCGCGCGAAGGCCAACCTGTTGCAGGCCGAGGCGCATTTGAAGCGGTTGGACCTGGACTACAGGCGGATCGCCAAGCTCGTGGAGAGCAACACGGTCACGCGCGAGCAATTTGACCTGGCCGCGGGCGAGCGCGCTGAAGGACAGGCCGAAGTGGAAATCGCCAAGGCGAACCTCCAGACGGCCTTGTTGAATCTCAGCTTCACGAAAGTCAAATCTCCGATCAACGGTCGCGCCAGTCGCACGCAAGTCGACGCGGGCAACGTCGTCAAGGCCGACGAGACGATCTTGACCACGATCGTGGCCATCGATCCGATCTACGCCTTTTTCGAGGTCGACGAGCGGACCTTGCTGCGAATTCGCCGATACGCGCAGGAAGCGCGCGAAAGCCAGGGAGGCGATGAGGTGCCGGTGATGATCGCACTGGCCGACGAGGAGGGCTATCCGCATGCCGGCAAAATCAACTTTCTCGATAATCGCCTCGACCCCAGCACCGGCACGCTACAAATCCGCGGCATCTTCACGAACCCGGACCACATTCTGTCTCCAGGCATGTTCGTCCGAGTGCGGCTGCCGATCGGCGAGCCTTATCAAGGGCTCCTGGTGGCCGAAGAGGCGCTGGGAACCGATCAGGGACAAAAGTTCGTTTACGTCGTCGACGAGAACAACAAGGCCCAATATCGCCGGGTTCAGGTCGGCAAACTGCAGAACGGGCGGCGGGTCGTGCTGAAGGGACTGTCTTCGGGCGAGCGCGTGGTGGTCAGCGGTCTGCAGCGCGTGCGGCCGGGCGCCGTGGTCCAGCCCAAGACTGCGGAAACGGCGAACCACACGAGCGGCGGCGGGCCGGCCGACGTGGCCGAAGCGCCCACCGCCGGCAAGGAAACATCCAAACAGTAAATGCGGGCGCGTAGCGTTCCACAGCCCGGCGGCAGGGCCACTTCGTGAGAGGGCCGCTTCGTGTGCGGTTCGCGCCCGGGCCGTTTGGCCCTACGAATGAAGAAGCGAGTCGGCCGTGATATCTCGATTTTTCGTGGATCGCCCGATCTTTGCTTGCGTGCTGTCCATCGTCATTACGCTGGTCGGCGCGATCTCGCTCTTCACGCTGCCGCTGGCGCAATTTCCGCCCATCTCGCCGCCGAACGTGTCGGTCAATTGCGTTTATCCCGGCGCTAGCGCCAAGGACGTGGCCGGATCGGTGGCGGCGCCAATCGAACAGGAAGTCAACGGCGTCGAGGGCATGCTCTACATGTCCTCCAGTTGCACCAACGACGGCTCCTATAGCCTGACGGTTACCTTCCGGCACGGCATCGATTTGAACATGGCGCAGGTTCTGGTGCAAAACCGCGTGAGCCTGGCGCTGCCCAAGCTGCCCGATGTCATCAAGCAGACGGGCGTGACGGTGCGCAAGCGGGCTCCCGACGTGTTGATGGGCATCGCCATCACCTCGCCCGGCGGAACTTATGACCAGCTTTATCTGAGCAATTACACCGTCACGCGGATCAAGGACGAATTGGCTCGCGTTCCGGGCGTGAGCGACATCGCCATGATGGGCCAGCGCGACTACAGCATGCGCATCTGGGTCGATCCGGCCAGGCTCGCGTCGCGCAGCCTGGTGGCCGGAGACGTGGTGCGCGCCGTTCGCGAGCAAAACATGCAGGTGGCCGCCGGCATGATCGGCGATCCGCCGGCCCGCGGCGACCAGAAGTTCGAAATCACGCTCAACACGCTGGGCCGGCTTAGCGCTGTCGAGGACTTCGAGAACATCGTCGTGAAGTCCGACCAGGACGGCCGGCTGGTGCGACTGAAGGATGTGGCCCATGTCGAGCTGGGCGCGAAGAACCAAGACGTCAGTGTCGTGTTCGACGGCAAGCCGACGGTTTTCATGCCCATCTTCCAGCTACCCGACGCCAACGCTCTCGAAACTCGCGATCGGGTGATTGCCAAGTTGAATGATCTGGCCAAGGATTTTCCGGAGGACCTGATTTGGGAGATCAACTTTGACACGACTCCCTACACGAGCGAGTCGATCAAAGAGGTCACCAAGACGCTGCGCGACGCCATCATTCTCGTGGCAGTGGTGGTGCTGGTGTTCTTGCAGAACTGGCGATCGGCGATCATTCCGCTCGTGACCGTGCCGGTGGCCGTCATCGGCACGTTCGCGGCCATGGCGCTGTTTGGATTCAGTCTCAATAACCTCACGCTATTCGGCCTGGTGTTGGCCATCGGCATCGTCGTGGACGACGCGATCGTGGTGGTCGAGGCCGTCGAGCATCACATCGAGCTGGGCCTCGCGCCGCGCGCGGCGACCATCCTGGCCATGCGGCAGGTGTCGGGCCCGGTCATCGCCGTCGGCCTGGTGCTCAGCGCCGTATTCGTGCCCTGCGCTTTTATCAGCGGAATCACGGGCCAATTTTTCCGGCAATTCGCGCTGACGATTTCCGTTTCGACGATTATTTCGACGTTCAACTCGCTGACCCTCAGCCCAGCCTTGGCGGCACTGTTGCTCCGGCGGCGCGGCCAGAAGGTTGCGCCGCCGCTGCCCTGGCTGGCCTTTGCGCTGGTCGGCGGCTGGCTGGGGTGGGAGTTGCTCGCGCCGCGGGTGGCGCCCTTGGCCGGCGGCGACGGGCGCGTCGCCTCGATGTTGTCGTGGCTGTTGGCCACGACAGGCGCCCTGGCGGGGGCGATGGCTAGTTGGCCCATCAACAAAGTGTTGAGCTGGGCGTTTCGCGCGTTCAATTTCGGCTTCAACTTGTTGAGCCGGTTTTACACCTGGTCCGTCGGCAAGCTGTTGTATGTGACCCTGCTGGTGCTGATCGTCTATGGCGGCTTGTTGGCGATCACGTACGACAAATTCGCCGCCACGCCCAAGGGGTTCATCCCGTCGCAAGACATGGGCTACTTGCTGATCAACGTGCAGTTGCCGGACTCGGCCTCGGTGGAACGGACGGACCGCGTGATCCGGCAAGTCGAAAAGATCGCGGCGGCGATGCCGGGGGTTTGGCACGTAACCGGCATTACCGGCCAGTCGTTTGCGCTCAACGCGATGGGCTCGAACTTTGGCTCGCTGTTCATCGGCCTGGACGACTACGGCAAGCGGCGCGACGCGGAACGCTCGAGCACCAACATCGTCGCCAAGTTGAACCAAAGTTTTGCCCAGATTCCAGACGCCATGGTGCAGGTCTTTCCGCCGCCGCCGGTGCGCGGGGTCGGCCGCGCCGGTGGCTTTACGATCATGGTTGAGGATCGTGGCGATGCCGGCTTGAGCGAGCTTCAAGCGCAGACCGAGCACCTCGTCGGCCAAGGCAACGCGCAAAGCGAGTTGACCAACCTGTTCTCGGTATTTCGGGCCAACGTTCCGATGTTGAAGGTCGAGCCGGATGTGCGCGAGTGCATGGAAAAGGGCGTCAACCTGCGGGACTTCGCCGACACGCTGCAAATCTACCAGGGTTCGCTGTACGTCAACGACTTCAACCTGTTTGGCCGCACCTGGCAGGTGATCGTCCAGGCCCAGCACGAGTTCCGCGACCAGGTGGAAGACATTCTCCAGTTCAAAGTGCGCAATTCGGCCGGCACGATGGTTCCCATCGGCTCGTTGGGAAACATCCGCGAAGTCAACGGCCCGCTGGTGCTAACGCGCTACAACATGTATCCGGCCGCTTCGATCACGGGCGCCGGCAAACCGGGCACGAGCTCGCGCGACGCCATCGCGGTCATGGAGCGCCTGGCGAAGACAGAGCTTCCCTCGACAATGGCCTTCGAATGGACGGAGATGGCGTACCTGGAGTTGATGGCGGGCAACACGGCAATGCTCATCTTCGCTTTCGCCGTCGTGATGGTGTTTCTCGTCCTGGCAGCCCAATATGAGAGCTGGTCGTTGCCGCTGGCCGTGATTCTGGTGGTGCCGATGTGTTTGCTAAGCGCCATCATCGGCGTCAACCTGGCCGCGATGGATATCAACATATTCACCCAGATCGGGTTCGTGGTGCTGGTGGGATTGGCCAGCAAGAACGCGATCCTGATGGTGGAATTCGCCAAGATGAAGCGCGAGAGCGGCGAATCGCGCCGGCTGGCGACGCTCGAGGCTTGCCGACTGCGACTGCGGCCGATCGTGATGACCTCGCTGGCTTTCATTCTCGGCGTGGCGCCGTTGATGATCGCCCGCGGCGCCGGCGCGGAAATGCGGCGCACGCTGGGCACGGCGGTCTTCAGCGGCATGTTGGGCGTGACTCTCTTCGGCATTCTCCTGACGCCGGTGTTCTTCTTCACGATCGACTGGCTGAGCGGAACGCCCGTATTTGCGTCGCGGCTTGCGCGCCGGGCGGGTGAGCTGGCGCTGGGCCTGTTGACGCTGCGCCCCATGCGTCGCTTGGCCGGCCGCGTCTGGAAGCCGCCCCAGCCGCGCCATAAACCCCCGCTGCCGCGCGAGCGCGTGATCCAGGAGTGAGGCTCTCGTGTTTTCCAATTTCTTCATTCACCGGCCGATCTTCGCCTCCGTGCTGTCGATCGTGATCACGCTGGCCGGCGGCATCGCGCTATTCACGTTGCCGATCGCGCAATACCCCGAGATCGCGCCGCCGACGGTCGAGGTTTCGGCCTCGTATCCGGGGGCCAATGCCGAGGTCGTGGTCGATACCGTGGCCGCGCCCATCGAACAGCAGGTTAACGGCGTCGAGAACATGCTGTACATGTCGTCGCAGTGTACCAACGACGGCACGTACACGTTGACCGTCACGTTCGCCAACGGCGTCGACTTGAACATGGCCCAGGTACTGGTGCAAAACCGCGTCGCTTTGGCCCAGCCCATCTTGCCGGAATTGGTCAGGCGCCGCGGCGTAACGGTCAAAAAGAAATCCCCCAGCGTGCTGATGATCGTGAATTTGTTCTCGCCCGATGGCACGCGCGACAGCCTGTACTTGAGCAACTATGCGACCATACAACTCAAGGACGAGCTATCGCGGCTTTCGGGCGTGGGCGACATCACCTACCTGGGCCAGCGTGATTACAGCATGCGGCTGTGGCTCGATCCGGAAAAGATGTCGGCCCGCAGCCTCTCGACCAGCGACGTCGTGTCGGCGCTGGAGCAGCAGAACACCCAGGTGGCCGCCGGACAAATCGGTCAGCCGCCGGTCAATAAAGGGCAGGTGTTTCAGTTCACGGTCAGCACGATGGGGCGGCTGGCCGATCCGGATCAGTTTGCCGAAATGATCCTCAAGACGGACGCGAGCGGCCGCCTGGTGCGGTTGCGGGACGTGGCCCGCATCGAGCTGGGAGCCCAAGGCTATGACCAATCGTGCCGGCTCAACGGCCAGCCCTCGGTGGCGCTGTCGATATATCAGTTGCCGGGTTCCAATGCATTGGAGATCGCCCGGTTGGTCCGGTCGAAGATGCAGGAGTTAAAAAACCGCTTTCCCGAAGGCCTCGACTATTCGATTGTCTATGATACGACGCCGTTTATCACGGAGTCGATCAGCGAGGTCTTCAAAGCGCTGCGGGACGCCGTCATTCTCGTGGCCATCGTCGTGCTCGTGTTCCTGCAGAACTGGCGTTCGGCGATCATCCCGCTGATCGCCGTGCCCGTGGCGATCGTCGGCACATTCGCGGTCATGGCGGCATTGGGATTCAGTCTCAACAACTTCACTCTGTTTGGGCTGGTGCTGGCGATCGGCATCGTAGTCGACGACGCGATCGTGGTCGTTGAGGCGGTCGAGCACCACATCGAAAATGGGCTGTCGCCGCGCGACGCCACGGTGCGCGCGATGAGCCAGGTATCGGCGCCCGTGATCGCCGTCGGGCTGGTGCTCAGCGCCGTATTCGTTCCGTGCACGTTCATCACGGGCATCATGGGGCAATTCTTTCGCCAGTTCGCGTTGACGATCGCCGTTTCGATGGTGATCTCGACGTTCAATTCGCTGACACTGAGCCCGGCGTTGACCGCGCTGTTGCTGCGGGAGCGCGACAAGGGCTCGGCGCCGCCCTTGCCGTGGCTGGCGTTTGTCGTGGCCGGGGGATGGCTGGGTTGGGAATTCGGGACGCCGTGGTTGGAAGAAGCGGGTCGTTTGCCTGGATGGATTTCGCCCGACGCCGTGCCCTGGGTCGCGGCGCTTGGCGGAGCGGTTGCCGGCGGTGTGTTGAGTTGGCCGCTCAACATGATTTTGGGACTGGCGTTTCGATCCTTCAACAAGGGCTTCGATTTCGCCGGCCGGATCTATACCTGGAGCGTCGGCAGGCTGCTGCGGGTGGGATTGCTGGTGCTGATCGTGTACGGCGGGCTGTTGTACCTGACGTACACCCGATTTGTGGAAACGCCCAAGGGCTTCATTCCCACGCAGGACAAGGGCTATCTGCTCGTCAATCTGCAATTGCCGGATTCGGCCAGCGTCGGACGCACCGAGCAAGTGCTGCGGCGGATCGAGGACGTCGTTCGCAACACGCCGGGAGTGAAGCACACCGTGGCCATTGCCGGCCAGTCGATTCTGTTGAACGCCAACGCGCCGAATTTCGGCGCCATGTACGTGATGCTCGACGACTTCGACCGGCGCCGGTCCGCGGAGCTATCCGGCGAAGCGCTGGCTGCTCACTTGCAGGACCGGCTCCAAAACGAGATCAGCGACGGATTGGTCAATGTGCTGGGCGCTCCGCCGCTCGAAGGCCTGGGCACCGCCGGCGGCTTCAAGGTGATGATCGAAGACCGCGGCAACACCGGCCTCGACGCCCTGCAAGCCGTGGCCGATCGCATCGTGATCCAAGGCGGTCAGACGCCGGGGTTGCACAACCTGTTCACCAGCTTTCGGGCCAAGACGCCGTGGCTGTACCTGGACATCGACCGCACCGAGGCGAGAGTCATGGGCGTCTCCATGTCCGAGGTGTTCAACACGCTGCAAGTGTATCTCGGTTCGCTGTACGTGAATGATTTCAACCTGTTCGGCCGAACGTGGCAGGTTAACGTGCAGGCCGACCAGGACTTTCGCGAGCAGATCGAGAATCTCAAGCAACTGAAGGTGCGCAACGATCGCGGGCGCATGGTGCCGCTGGCCGCGTTTCTCTCGGTGCGCGAAGTGACCGGTCCCGTGCTGATCGCCCGTTACAACATGTATGCCTCGGCGCCGGTCAACGGCAGCGCCGCGGCGGGCGTCAGCTCGGGCCAGGCGATCGAGCGGCTGGAGCAAGTCGTCCAGGACGAGTTGAACTGGTCGATGCGATCCGAGTGGACCGAGCTGGCGCTGTTGCAATTGCAGACCGGCAATACCGCCATGCTGGCTCTCGTGCTGGCCGTCGTGCTCGTATTCCTGGTACTGGCCGCGCAGTATGAAAGCTGGAGCCTGCCATTGGCGGTCATCCTCGTCGTGCCCATGTGCCTGCTGTGCGCGATCGAGGCCGTCCAGCGGGCCCAATTGGATATTAACATTTTCACGCAGGTTGGCTTTGTCGTGCTGGTGGGTTTGGCGTGCAAGAATGCCATTCTGGTCGTGGAATTTGCACGCGCGCAGCGCGAGGCAGGCAAGAGCCGCTACGACGCCACTCTGGCCGCCGTCAGCCTGCGCCTGCGGCCGATCATCATGACGTCGTTTGCGTTCATTCTGGGCGTGGTGCCGCTGGTCCTGTCGGCAGGCGCAGGCGCCGAAATGCGCCGCACGTTGGGCACCGCCGTCTTCGGCGGAATGCTCGGCGTAACGCTGTTCGGCATCTTCTTGACCCCCGTGTTCTACTACGTCATCGAGTGGTTTGGCGACGCCTGGCGCGGGCGCGGGGCGTTCTTCTGGGCCATGGTCGGTTGGTTGCCGCGCGTTGCCGCTCGGGTCTCGGCTCAGCCGCAGGGCAAGACTCGCGGCGGGCGGACGATCGAGGCGCCACCGTCGGACTTCGATTCGACGTGAACCGCAAGATTGCGAAACCTTTTTGCCATGCGCCGGGGCGCCGCTTGATTTGCAATTCATCGCAAGGTCTCATGGACGCATGGAATTTTCAGGACTCGACCGCGTCCCCCACAGCGTGCGCGGGGCGGTGCGGCGTTACGCGGCCCGCTTGATCGACCACGGCGGCCAGTCCGTCCGCAGCTTGACCCTGTATGGCACGGTTGCCGGCGGCGAGTTCGATCCTGCTTTGCACACGATCGCCAATGTGATCGTCATGCACGAGGTCGATCTGGATTCGCTGCGGCGGCTGGCCGAGGAAGGATACGATTTTGGCCGCCACAGGATTTGCGCGCCCATGGTGTTGACGCCCCAATTCGTCCAGGCTTCGCTCGACTCGTATCCCCTGGAGCTGATCGAGATCCAGCAGCAATACCTGGTGATTTTTGGCGAGGACTACTTCGGACCGTTGCATTTCCAACCCGCGCATGTCCGCTTGCAATGCGAACGAGAATTGAAAGTTCTGGCTCTGGCCATGCGGCAAGCCGTGGTGACCGAGGGCGGCAGCGAGCGATCGCTGCACAAGGCGGTGCTGCCTTTGCTCCTGGGCCTGATTCGAATTCTGCGGGGGCTATTGTGGCTCAAACAAAAGCGGCGGCCGCTGACGCCGCCCGCGATGGTGGTCGAAATCGAAGAGATCGTCGGCCAGCGATTGCCCGGAGTACGCCGCGCGGTCGAGGCGCATGGGACCGACGATTGGTCGACGTTCGCCCAACTGTACCATGACGTCGAAACCCTGGGACGCGTTTCCGATGGCTGGTAATCGCGCCGTCTGGTGTTTGGCGATTGCGCTGACGTTGGCCGCCGCACGGCCGGCGCAGGCGGCCCTAACCATTGCCGATCCGGGCACTTTCGTCGTCGACAAGGCCGATGTCGTCGACCCTGCGACGACGATTAGGCTCGAGGCTTATCTGAAGGAACTGGAGCAAAAGACCACCGCGCAGGTCAAATTGTTGACCGTGCCGACGACCGGCGGAGAAGACATTTTTGCCTTTGCCCAGCGCCATTTTGAATTGTGGAAGCTGGGTCAGAAAGGCAAAGACAATGGCGCGCTCATCGTTCTGAGCGTCAATGATCGACAAGCCCGAATTCATAGCGGCTACGGCCTGGAAGGCGCACTGCCCGATTCGTGGGACGGCACGCTGCTCCGCAAAGTCCGCGACCGGTATTTTCGCGACCGGCGCTATTCCCAGGGACTCGACGAGCTGGTCGTGGCGGTGGCGAACAAAGTGGCCGACGAGTACCAGGTCCAATTGCAGGGCGTGCCGCCGATTCGACACGAGGCCGAAGAAAGCCCACCGGGATTCTTTTTCTGCTTCGTGTTCCTTCTGTTTTTTATCGTGCCGTGGCTGATCATTCTTTCGCGGCGGAGGCGTTACCGGCGCACCTGGCGCGGCGGCGTGGGCGATGCAGTGTTGTGGGGCAGTATTCTGAGTGACGTGCTGACGAGCGCCGGCCGCTCAACCTGGTCTGGAAGATCCGGCGGCGGTTTTGGCGGCGGGTTGGGCGGGGGCGGCTCGTTCGGTGGCGGCGGTCGGACCGGCGGTGGCGGAGCCAGCACAAGTTGGTGATTGTGCACCGGCGACTTGCTCGCGACAGGCTGTTAGAATAGCGACGCACGAACACCAAACCTCTTCGAGGAGATCCTATGAATAAGTTTGTAACAGCCGCGATTGTCCTCGGCGTGATTGTGCTGGCGGTGGGTGGCTGCGCCTATCAGGGATACAACCGGGCCATTACCATCGACGAGAACGTGAAGCAGCGCTGGGCACAAGTCGAAAACCAACTCCAGCGGCGCTATGACCTGATTCCAAACCTGGTGGAAACCGTCAAGGGCGTCGCCGCCCAAGAGCAAAAGGTGTTCTTGGGAATCGCCGACGCCCGCAAGGCGTACTTTCAGGCCCAGCAGTCGGGCACGATTGCCGAGAAGGCCGAAGCCGCCAGCGGCGTGGAACGTGCCTTGTCGCGCTTGTTGTTTCTGCAGGAGCAATATCCCCAGCTGAAGTCGAATGAGTCGTTTCTCAAGCTGCAGGACGAGCTGGCTGGCACCGAGAATCGCGTGGCCGTCGAGCGGCAGCGATTCAATGAATCGGTGCAGGAATTGAACACCTTTGCGCGTCGATTTCCGACCAGCCTGTTTGCCAGCCTGGCCGGAGTAAAACCGGGGGAATACTTCGAGGTGCCGGAAGCGGCGCGTGAGGCCCCGAAAGTCGACTTTTCAGACAAGTCAACGAAGACTTGACCGGCGCGACGAGTACATCTGCGTGTCGTGTCGATCACGCATGGTTATTCGTCGGCTTGTCCCCAAACCCTGGGGCTGCGAAAGTCGCGCGGCTTGGGCCTGGACTTGGGCGGCGCCGCCTGGGCGGCCAAGGCGTCGTAGCGGGCCCGCAGTTCCTTGACGACCTGCGGCTTTTGTTCGGCCAGGTTGTTCTTTTCGCCGACGTCGCTCGCCAGATCGAAAAGCTCCACGCGCTCGGCCTGCCGTGAGGCTTGTTTTGCGACGTTTTTGTCCCCCGGTTCGTCGCCGTCGGCGATACGCAGATCGCCGTTGATCACCAATTTCCAATCGCCGACGCGAATCGCGCCCTGGCGCGGCGTCGCGTTGATCAGGATTTCCGAGTGTAACTGGCGCGCGTCGCCGACTATTGCGGGCCAAAGGTCCTTGCCGTCGATCGGCAGGGGTTGCTGCAGTGTCGCGCCGGCCAGATGCAACAGGGTGGGGTACCAATCGACCATGTGCGATGGTGTGTCCACGGTCGTGCCGCTTTTGATCCGGCCAGACCAGGTGGCAAAAGCACACGTCCGCACACCCCCTTCGTAGAGCGTGCCCTTGCCCGCTCGCAGTGGGCCGTTGGACGTCATCTCGCCCGGGTGCGGACCGCCATTGTCGCTGGAAAAGACAAAC
>JBGQHN010000050.1:0-18283 GCA_041497975.1 Planctomycetia bacterium
CACTTGTGCAGATCGACACCCACAAACGACTTGAAACATCCTGTGTTTGCACACATAACAACGATCTCCGTGTACGGGGCCAAGGAATCACACCAACCACGGGAAAGCGTAACCGCTCTCCCCGGCCCCTACACGGTTTTACCTTAGTCGAGCTCTTGGTCGTGATCGCGATTATCGGCGTGCTGGTGGCCTTGTTGCTGCCGGCCGTTCAAGCGGCCCGCGAGGCAGCCCGTCGCACGTCATGCAACAACAATTTGAAGAACCTCGGCATTGCGGTGCTGAACTTTCACGACTCCCACAGGAAACTGCCGACGAGCAATCGCGCCGCGGGCGTAACCAATGCGCCGCGCTACGCATGGTGCACGCTCATGCTGCCTTACTTTGAGGAGCAGAACATTTTTGACCAATACGACTTCACGTCGAACTGGGACAAGCCGGTAGCCGTGGCGCCCAAGTCAATTCCCAATTTTAAACTCGTCGGGACGCGGTTGAGCGTATTCGAATGCCCTTCGGTGCCGGAAGACGGCCGCGTGGATGGCGATCTTCAGTACTGGTCGCAGGGTTTTGGCGACTGGAAATCAAGCCAGTGCGCCGCGCCGACCGACTATGCGCCCATTAACCAAGTGGAAGCGCGGCTCGTTCAATTCACGAACGCCAGCGGAGAATTTGTAGTCGATCAGGATCTCAGTGCAACTCAAAAACTGGATCGGACCGGCATGCTGCTTCGCAATACCGTTGCAACACTGCGGCACGTGACCGATGGCACCTCGAATACGATCCTGCTGGCCGAGACGGCTGGCCGTCCGTATGTCTATCGCAAGGGCGGAAAAGTCGGCGATCTGATATCCAACCGAGTTAACGGAGGTGGTTGGTGCCGTCCGGCCAGCGAATTCAGCCTCTATGGCTCCTCGGAGGATGGCACGACGTTCCCTGGGACCTGCGCCATCAATTGCGCCAACGGCGAGGACTACCTCAAGGGTGGCGCCAACGATATGTCGATCGTTCCGCTCACTTTGAACGGCACCGCCTACGGCACCAACGGGACCGGCGCGACGTTTGCCTTCCATCCTGGCGGCGCCAACATCCTCTTTGGCGATGGCTCGGTGCACTTCTTCGAAGAGAGCATCGAGATCCGGCTCTATGCCCGGCTGGTAACACGCAAGGGAGGCGAGATCATTTCGGATACCGACCTCGGCCTTTAATCGAGCGACCGGCAAGCGGCAGCCCCATGCGTGATTGGCCCGCGCGTGGTTGTCGCCGGTCAACTTGCTATCGTTTTTCGCAGCGTTTTCGCGGATCTCGTGCTTGCACCTCCCGACGGTAGGGCGATAATCACGATTGATGGAGGTCTTGCACAGATCCAACGATCCACAAGGCGAGGATCGACCGATGCGCTTCCTGACATTATGCGTGCTTGTGATTTCAATCATCAGCGTTCCTGCTGCGTGGGCCTGTGGCACCACTGCACCCCCAGCGGGCGAAGAACAATCGGCGGCGGCGGCGCCAAGCTCCGCGGTCGAACATCAACAGCAAGGCGAGCAGTGGCGTTTTCGGCGCCATGACGGCCTGTGGTGGTACTGGTTGCCCAGCAACAAATGGGTCTATTGGACCGGAGAGCGTTGGGCGCCCTATGAAACGCGAACCTACGCGGAGTTTCGAACCGCGCGCCGTGCGCAAAGTTACTCGTATCCCGCGGATCAGGGCAATTGGGGCCCGGTTCGATACAACCGTTTTGGACAACCCGAGTGGCCCTACTCACAGCGCCGCTCCGGCCTGCGGCAACTCGGGCCGGTGCCCGCCATGGGAGGAGTGCGATCACTTCCGGGCTGGGGCGGCGAACGTTAGAATCGGTGGAACGCGAAAATGCTTGACCGGGTCAACCTTCGAGGTATCATCCGGTTGTTTACGTTCTGGAGTGGCTCATCTCCGGGAAGGAGTCGAGCTGTTTGGGAACCGCTCTCGGGAGCGGTTGCCGATCAATGCGACGGGGGGGAGCGACGCTCTCGATGGCAGCCCTCGCTGTAGCTTCCGGCTGAGTTTCGCGCTGCCACAGGGCTGAACCAGACCAAGCAACGCTAACACGTCACTTTTGGCTGTTTTTCAGGGAAGGAAACACGCATATTCGGGAGCGCTTGGCGGTTGGTTCCGCGCTTCCGCCAGGTTCCATTTTCAAGAATCGGGTACCTGGCGCGCCGCTGGGCTGGGCTCTACCAACATTAGGGATTGTTGATATTATAATGAGGGGTAAAAGTTTACCGTTTTTCCTTGCCTAAGTGCGATGTCCAAGCTGAAGGTCAGTCAGTTCGTAGACCTGGTAAAGCGCAGTGGATTGGTCGACAACGAGCGACTGAACGAAGCGCTCTCCGGCGTTGACCTGTTATCGGTCAACGACAGCGGCATCATCGCTTCCAGCCTGACCAAGGCCGGGCTCTTGACCGAGTGGCAGAGCGAGAAGCTGCTGCAAGGCCGCCACAAGGGCTTTTATCTCGGCAAGTATAAGCTGCTCAACCATATCGGCACTGGCGGCATGGGCAGCGTTTACCTCGCCGAACACTTGGTGATGCGGCATCGGGTGGCCATCAAGCTGTTGCCCAATCACCTGGCCTCTCAGACGTCGTATTTGGAGCGATTTCATCAGGAGGCGCGCGCTTCGGCCAAGCTTAACCATCCGAACATGGTGAAGGCCTTCGATGTGGATCATGAGGAGAACATCCACTATCTCGTGATGGAATTCGTCGACGGCTCCGACTTGCAGGCCGTCGTCAGCCGCAACGGCCCCTTGCCATTTCGCACGGCCGCCGAATACACGCGCCAGGCGGCCACGGGACTGGATTACGCCCACCACTCGGGGCTGATTCACCGCGATATCAAGCCAGCAAACTTGCTGGTCGATAAGACCGGCACCATCAAGATTCTGGACATGGGTTTGGCTCGCTTCAGCGACGAGTCGCAGGGCTCCTTGACCATGGCCTACGATCAGAAAATGATCGGCACGGTCGATTATCTGGCGCCCGAACAGGCCATCGACAGTCACAAGGTCGACGCTCGGGCCGATGTCTACAGCCTCGGATGCACGCTGTACTTCATGCTCACCGGCGACGCGCCGTTCCCCCAAGGAACGATACCGCAGCGACTGATGCAGCATCAGTCGGCCGAGCCGACCGACATTCGCCGGTCCCGGCCCGATGCCCCGGACGAGCTGATTGCCATTTGCCGCAAGATGATGGCCAAAGCAGCGTCAGACCGTTATCAAAACGCCGACGAGGTGGCACAAGCGCTCAGCGAATGGCTCGGCGATGGGCCCACACAATCCACCGGGTCGGGCGAGTTTCTCAGGTCGGCACCACCCGGCCCGTCGCAGAACGAGGACCTCACGCTGGCGCCGTTGGAAGACGAAGGCGTGCCACGCGGCGGATCGAAGCCCGGCGATTCCAAAGGCAGCGGCATCGGTTCCAAGTCGGGTGTGAAAGGTCCGGGTTCGTCCGTCATCGGCAAGGGTCCATCGTCGTCCATCCACAAGGGCGAAGGCTCCGGCGCCAAAGCAGCCGATCCGTCCAAATCCGGCGCCAAGTCGGGCAGCGGAGCCAAGTCGGCCGGCGCGCGTATCCCCGAAATCAAGGCCCCTGACCTGATGGACGAGCTGCTGGCGGCCCCGGCGTTGCCGCCCACCGAGCCGTTAAGATCGGCACCGTTGACGGCCACACGAATGCACTTCGAGGAACAGCGCTCGCCGATTTGGATGGTGGTTGGAGTGGGAGTGCTGGGCGCCGGCATCATCGTCGGCGGCTTGCTGCTATTGATCTGGGTTTACGGCTTCTAATCAGCTTCTTTTCGCCCGCCATCTCCAGCTAGCCGTTTCCCATCGCCAAGGCCAGGCTGGCTGCGCCGACAAGACCTGCATCGTTCCCAAGTCGCGCCTTGACCAGGGCGGTTCCGCCGCGCGGCACCATCGTTGCGCGTGGCAGTTGGGCCGCGACCGCCCCAGACAGCACGTCGTAGTGTTCGTCGATAACGCCGCCGCCCAAGACGATCAACTCTGGCATGAACGTGTGCAGGATGGTCCAGCTTGCCATCGCCAAGGCATTCTGAGCGCGCTCGACGATTGCTCGAGCGGCTGGATCGCCGTCGGCTGCCCTGTGAAAGACTTCGCGGCTATCGGCAAATCCCGCGGAGCGTCCCGCCTGGGCGATTGCGGTTCCTGAGGCGATCGCCTCCAAACAGCCAGTGGCGCCGCAATAACATGCCGGCCCGGACGCGTCGATCGGAATATGTCCCAGCTCTGGATGCTCGCCCCGCGTGCCGCGATAGATTCGGCCGTCCGTCACAACGCCCCCGCCGACGCCGGTTCCCAAGGTGAGCATGACAACCTTGCGAAAGCCGCGCGCCGCACCGGCAAACCATTCGCCCATCGCCGCGGCGTCGGCGTCGTTTTCCAAATAGACCGGCCGATCGAAAATAGCTGCCAGTCGATGGACGATGTCGCAGTCAATCCACGTGGGCAGCGTATAGGGATTGTTGATGACGCCGCGCTCGGCGCTGACCGGACCGGTGCACCCAACGCCCACGCCGCACACATCGTCGCGTCGCCATCCGGCTTCGGCCAGCACCCGATCGGCCGCTTCGACCATCCGCACGAGCGCGCGACCGAACCCAAGTTCGGCATCGGTGGCGATCACGGCGCGTGCCGCGATGCGGCCCGACCGGTCGACGGCCGCCACGGCGATCTTCGTGCCGCCGATGTCGATGCCAATTGCCGCAGGCTGGTTGCTTGCTGTGCTTGTCACGGGTCGGAGTCTGACTTGGTTTTTGCGACTGGAGAGCCGCGCCACAAGTCGTGCGGTTTTTCAGCGTCGGTTGGAAACGGCAGGGGGACCTTGCGGCCAGAGCCTGCCGACGCGTAGGCGGCGAACAGGGCTTCGAGCACGGCGCGGCCGTCTTCGCCGGTGACGAGCGGCAGTTTATCGTTCTTCACGCAGTCGACAAAGTGGGCGAATTCTTGCGGAAATCCATAGTTCCACAACTCTTCGTAGATCGCAAAACTCCAACCTTGCGTCGAGCCGGCTTTTTCCACCGCGTAGTCGTAGCCAACCGCGCTGTAGGTGAGGATCGAGTTGCCTTGCAGCAAGTTGGCATAGGCCACGCCGGCGGAGCCATAGACTTCGGCGCGGTCGTCCATGCCGCCCTTCTTCGTCCAGCTCTCCTCGGCCATGGCCGTTACGCCGCCTTCGAATTCGAGAATCAGGATGGCGTTGTCGTCGCCGTGTGTCTTGTCGGCGTGCACGGAGGTGGACATGTGGGCGTAGACGGAAGCAATTTTCGGGCGGTCCAGCAGCCAGCGGAAGAATTCGATCGCATGGCAGCCCATGTCCATGGTCACTCCGCCGCCGGAGCGCTCGACGTCCCAGAAATGGGTCGCGTGGGGGCCATCGTGCTTTTCCGATTGCTTGATCAGTACCGGAGCCCCTAACGCGCCGGAGGTGAGTAGCTCTTTCAGCCGTACGTATTTGGGCGCAAAGCACAACTCTTCCGCATACATCAATTTGACCCCGGCGCGGCGGCAAGCCCCGATCATTTGGTCCGCGTGCGCCAGGTTCAGACACAGTGGCTTCTCGACAACGACGTGCTTGCCCGCCGCCGCGCTATCGAGCGTGATCGCACAATGCACGTCGTTTGGCGCGCCGATGACGACCAAGTCCAGCTCGTCCATTTCGAGCATCTTCGTATAGTCGGTGAAATGATGGGGCACCGCATGCTTGGCCGCAAACCGCTCGGCGTTGCCTGGCGTCGGCGAAGCCACGGCCCACAACTGGGCGTCCGCCGAGCGACGTAGCGATTCGGCATGGATCGTGGAGATAAACTGCGAACCGACCAGGCCCGCTCGCACGCGACGATCCATTTATGGCAGTTCCTCAAACGCGGCCATCATTGAGCCCCAGGGGCGGACGGTTCGCGCGACTGCAGTGGCCGCGCCATTTTGGCGGCCTTGGCTCGTCGCCAGGATCGGCGTCCCCCCAGCGGGGTCCACAACCGTCACCGGCGAGCGACGGGAAAAGATGTGTTAATATGGGGGAAACCACGGCGCCTGGCAAGCTACCCCAAGGAACCTTGCCCGCGGCGCGGAAATGATCCTTTCAGGCTTGAAATTGAACGTTCCAAGATTTACTCGAAAGCGGCGAACTAGGATACAGTATAGGGGTTTCCAACTCCGTATCACGAGCTGAGACTTCAGGAGGGGGGAGCGATGGCCACTTTACGTAATGCCGTGGGCCAAGCGGGCTTAGGGCTGGCATTGCTGCTGGCTTCGTCTGGCTGCGATGCTCTAGACTTTGCTCCGCTTGTTACAGCAACCACTACACTGCAGGAAGAATTCCAGACCGGACCAAGTCCCAAAATCATCGTCGAGACCTTCAACGGTCCAATCGACATTAGCGAAGGAGAAAGCAGCGAGGTGGTCGTCGAGGTCACGAAGCGCGCCGGCGGGTTCGATCGGCAAGCCGCTGAGGCCAATCTGGATTACGTCGAAGTCTCAATTTTGCAAAAGGACGACACGATCCGCGTGACCGCGCAGCGCTTGGGACGCCGTCCCGGAAATTGCGGCGCAAGCGTCGTCATCGCAGCCCCCAAGGCCGCCAGATTGCATCTTCAATCGAGCAACGGCCATATCGTCTGCGAGAGAATGCAAGGCGGCATCGACGCGAAAACCTCCAACGCTAAATTGGAAATCGTGGAAGGTCGCGGCGCAATCGATGTAACGACCAGCAACGGCGGCATTGACATCGAAGCCACGGACGCTGCGGTCGACGCCCACAGCTCCAATGCCCGCATTCGATTCCAGGGGTCGCTGGCCGACAAGGAACATCAATTCAAGACGTCCAACGGCAGGATCGACCTGTTCCTGCCGGTCAAGAGCCAGTTTCGCTTCGATTGCTCGACGTCGAATGCGCGCGTTCAGTGCGGATTTCCAGTGGCCTCGAAGGACCGCTCCAATCGCAGAAAGATGCAGGGTACGGTCGGAGAGAATCCCGCCTGTTCCATCATCGCCACGACGAGCAACGCCGGCATTAACATTCGCGAAGCAGACTCGGACGCGAATTAACCGCCCTCCCGAAACCGTCTTGTCATGCCGCGCCTCGGCACTGGGCTCGCGCAAGCATCTTCCGGGCGGCGCCCCTCGGGCATCGCGATATGCTTGAGTCGGCCGCACGGCTCGCATAGGATGTGCGACACGCCGCCAACGCGCCCGATGCGCGCGTTGTGTTGAGTCGTCCGCAATCCGCTTGCGTCTCAAGTCCCGAGGCTCGCCATGACCAAAACGCTCTGGGTGTTGCTTGGAATTTGTTGCGGCGGCGCGCCGCTCGTGGCTGCCGATATCAAGACGACCAAAGTTTATGCCCGCCTTAAAGCCGGCTTGGACGCCGTGCCAGCCATTGACACGCATGATCATCTGCGGCCATTCAACGAAATCCCCAATCAGGATGAAACCGATCGGGGCAGGGGGGTGACGCTGCACAGTATCTTTGCCGGCAGTTACTTTCCCGGAATCCATCGACTCTCGCCGTGGCCCGAGGGCAAGTCCTTCGACGAGTGGTGGAAAAATGGCCAGCGCGATTTCGACAACGCGCGGGCCACGAGCGTCTATCGTTACTTGCTGCCGGCGCTGCGCGACCTGTACGGGGTGGATTTCGACACGATCACGACCGAGCAAGCCCGAGGGCTCAACGAGCGGATCTTTGCCAATTACAAGAACGACAAATGGCTTAACGACGTGATTACGCGGCGGGCCAATATTGAGCTGATGTTCATCGATCCCTATTGGGCTCGCTTGCAGTTCGACAGGGCTTACAAGTTTTCCGTGCCCCTGCTCAACGTCACCGAGATCATGAGCGGCACGCATCGTAGCCATTTTCCCGACGTGGACAGCCCCTATTTGTTTGCCGAGCGGCGGGGGATGAAAGTCGAAACGCTCGACGACTACCTGGCCGTCGTCGAGAAGATTTTTGAGGAGGCCGTGGCGGCCGACGCCGTGTGTTTGAAATCGACTCAGGCCTATCAGCGCACGCTGGACTACGAAAACGTGCCCAAAGAGCGCGCGGTGGCGGCATTTGGCAAGCCCCAGGACCAGCTCAAGCCTCAAGAACTCAAGGACTTCCAGGACTACATGTTTTGGCAAATCGCGAAGCTGAGCGGCAAGTACGAACTGCCGTTTCAGATCCACACCGGTCACGGCCGGCTGCAGGGTTCGAGTCCCATGTTGCTTCTCGACGTGATTCAAGCTCACCCCAACACCAAGTTCGTCTTGTTCCACGGTGGCTATCCCTGGGTGGGCGAAACCGGCGCGATTGCCATGCGGCACCGCAACGTGTGGATCGACTCGGTGTGGCTGCCGACCTTGAGCTATACCATGGCAAAGCGCGCCTATCAGGAATGGTTGGAAATGATGCCCTCGGACCGTATCATGTGGGGTGCCGATACCGTGCAAGCCGAAGGGATTTATGCCGCAACCGAGTTTACCCGCCAGTGCCTGGCCGAAGCGCTGGCCGAGAAAGTGGATCGCGGCGAGCTGCGCGAAGAACACGCGCACGACATCGGCCGGCAGATCATGCGCGACAACGCACTCAAGTTGTTTCCCAAACTCAAGCGACAATTGTGGCGAAAAGACGTGCCGGCGGCCGTAAGCGCGAAGTGACAGTGTGCGAAGCATGTCGCCGGTTGTAGAGCATCCTTGCCAGTCGGCTACCCGATGGGAATTTACAGCACTCATATCTTGCCGCGTCTCATAGACTTTGTGCTCGGCCGTCGCGAGCCGATGGAGTATCGCCGGCGGGCACTTCAAGCCGCTTGCGGCGAAGTCCTGGAAATCGGCTTCGGAACCGGGCTCAACTTATCGTGCTATCCGGGCACCGTCGCGCGGTTGACCGTCGTGGATCCGGCAAAGGTTTTGCCCCGGCGAGTCGCTCGCCGCATCGCCGCCCTGGCATTTCCGGTGGAGACTGACTTTGTCGATGCGGGTCAGCTTCCATTCGATTCCGCGCGATTTGACACGGTCGTTTCCACGTGGACGCTGTGCACGATCCCTGACGTGGCGGCGGCCCTGGTCGAGGCGCGCCGCGTGCTCAAACCGAGCGGCCATTTCTTGTTCCTCGAGCACGGACGCAGCACCGACGCCAACGTAGCCCGTCGCCAAGATCGATGGAACGGCCTGCAGCAATTCATCGGCGGCGGCTGCAATTTGAACCGGCCGATCGATCGATTGATCGAATCGTCCGGCATGCAAATCGCCCACCTGGAGCGATTCTTGATGCCCAACAGCCCGCGGGTCGCGGCCGAGCACTACATGGGTTGGGCGACGCCCGCTTGATGTCTACGATCAGGCTTCGCGCGCGTCACTCTTCGCCCGGGCGATAGCTCTTTAGCAGCTGATCTTGAATTTCCGCCTCGGTAAATGCTGCCCGCTTCATTTTGTTAGCGCAAAACAGCGCCGTCTGATCGCTCAAGTGCGGCGAGCCTTCAATGTCGCTTTGACTGTAGGCTACGACCGTATATGCCTTGGGGGGCTGGCTGAACTCGACGGCGAAAACCCAACTGTCGCCCGTATTGGCCACCAGTTTTCCGTCGCGCGCTTTTCGGAAGTCCAACACCCGGAAACAACCCACCGTGCCCGGGCCACCACTGACCGGCAGGTCAACGTCCCCCTTGCGAACCCGATGCACTTCGCCCCAAGCCACGTCGGTGCGGCCATAAAGGCCCTTGATTTCTTCGACGGCTTCAAGGAACGTCGTGACGGCATGTTGCGGATCCGCCAAGCCGCGCGGCGTGGTGGTCGGCTCGTTTGCGCTCCACGCCACGGCGTATTTGGCGGCGCGTTTGTCCTTGTCCGAATACCGCTCCCACCAATTGGCAAACAGCGTGCTTCCGCGACTATCGATCGAGACGGTGTTGTCCCAGTTTTCAAGGGTCTTGATCGTTGCTTCCAATTCTGACGTGGGTCCGCTCGCGCGCAAGGCGGCAATCAAATCACCCTTCACGCGTTCGGCCACCAGCATGAGCGGACTGTGTTTCAGATCGCACACTTCCTCGAGCGTGAATTTTTTGTCGTTGTGGATCAGCCGCAAACTGTGCTGGCTGCGCAGGCTGACGTCGTTGGGCCTGAAGTGCGGCGGGTACCGCTCGGGATCCAGCGGCGCGAACAGGTTCGTAAAAAACGGCGGCGAATTGCAATTTTGCAAATATCCGCCCGGTGGATTCAAGAGTTGCGGAAGCTCGCTCGTGGCGTGAAACGTCGTCCAGATGTCGGCCGTTCGCGTTGCATGTACCGCCTTGGCCTTGTTAGCCGCGTGCGGCAGATTTGGCACGGTGCCGTTCCAAATGTAGAAGATATTGCCCGCGCGGTCCGCGTAGCAAATGTTGAACATCGGCACCTGATTCATCTCCAGCGCGCCGCGGAATTCGGAGAAATTCTTGGTCTGCGTCATGCGCAACCATTGTTCGTAAGCTCGGTAGTTTTCGTAGCAAGCGCTGCGCAGCACGAAAGCCTTGCCGGCGTTGCGATGCACGACCGGCCCCAGCGGAGTGTGCCAGAACGTCCGCTCGACCGACGTGGGCGCGCCATCGCCCTTGACCTTGACGCTGACGTCGTCGCGCGCGAGCGGCACGGACCCGCCGTCGAAAAGGTAATGGTCCGGCCGGTCCGGATCGAGATCCAGCTCGTAGATCTCTTCCAGATCGGGACCGTTGACCGTGTGCGACCAGCCCAGGTTCTCGTTCCAGCCGCTGGTGAGGATCGGGCGGCCGATGAACGTCGAGCCGTAGAAATTGAGTTTGCCCGGCACGATCATGTGGGCTTCATAGTACGTGGACACGGGCGCCCAGGGCTGGTGCGGGTTGCCCATCAACATGGCGCGGCCCGACTGGCTGCGGCTGGGAGCAAACGCCCACATGTTCGAGCCGACTTGAGTTTCGTCCGGCGGATTGTCGCCCAGGGCCGTCGTAACGCCCTCGGCCTTCAAGAAGTCTCGCACCAGGTTGCTTCGGTCAAACGCAAACCGCATGATGCCGGCCAATCCGTACGCGGCGACGTCGTGGCCGGTCACCGTCGGCGCCCACGTGGGCATGGTCGCGCGATGTCGATCGGCATAGTAATTCAATCCGGCGGCGAAGCCTTCGACCATCGAGCGATAATCGGGATCGAGCTTGTGATACGTCGCGACCGCGCGCGAATAGACGCGGTAGTGTCGGTTGAAGAAATCGGCTTCGACGTTCTTGTTGTTGTCGCCCGGGCCAAAATGCAGAGCCAATTCCCCACGAGCGCCCAACACGCCGCGCAGGATGTCGGGCCAGTGGTCTTCGCCCTGGCAATAGCCGAATCCAAAGGCGGCCGCTTCGAACGTCTCGCCCTGGATGTGCGGCACGCCATATTGCGTGCGACGGATTATTACTTGCGCGGCCAACGTCTTGGCATCGGCCCCCAGCGCCGAACGCGTCGCGATCGCCTGCAGAACTCCGACGGTTAGCAACAACAACCAGGCCGCGTGGCCCGAGCGTGGCTTGTTCATGATGGGTTGTCCGCCTGGTTTGAGTCGAGTGATGGGGCATTGGCGCCCACCGTTTAGGTCGAGCGCGCTTAGGCGCGCTGACATGCTGGCCGCCGTGAGCCGGCGTCGCTGGAACGTGGCGAGGCCGGGATCCGACTAGCGAGCACGTCAACGGGCTGATACGCCGCAGCTTAACCCTGACGGAGATCCGATTCAAGAAAAGCCGGGCGGGCGTGGCCGCCTGGCGCTGACGCCCGCGCGTGGGACCTTGCCGCCGGACAATGGCGGTGCGATCGGCCGTTGGCAGTTGCCGTATCGATGGTTACGATGTGAAACGGGGGCCAAGCAACGCGGCCGGATGGCGAAATTGGCAGACGCACGGGACTTAAAATCCCGTGGAGGGAAACCTCCGTGCGGGTTCGATCCCCGCTCCGGCCAGTTCAACTCGAAGCGTAAACAAATATGCCATTTTGCCAGACAATTTCGAGGCTTTTTCATGTTTTGAGCTACTGGCAGGCGTGGTTGTGACGACCGACAGGATAGGAGCCGAAAAGACCCGAACGGAATCTGATTTAGACCAACTTTGGACCAACTTTTTTGTAGAATCGGGACTCGTTCGGTACCCACCAGCATCACGTGAGTCGACGAAATCGGCCCGCCGACCAGCGGCCCGCTTCGTCCCAGTCGGTTGAGCCTGAACGACGAACCAGCCGTTTTAGCTGTGATTCTGGCCGAGCGCCACGAGGAGTAACAGATATGCGACACATGGCCTTGGCTTATGGCGCTGCCAGTTACGTGAGTTTCTTGGGCGCCTTCTTGTATGCCGTCGGCTTCGTGGGTGATCTGTTCGTGGCAAGGAGCATCGACGCACCGTCGACTGACGCCGTCTGGCAACGGGCCTTGATTCAAGATGCGGTTCTGCTGTTGCTGTTTGCCGTGCCGCACAGCGTCATGGCGCGGCCGGCGTTCAAGGCGTGGTGGACGAAGTTCGTACCTCCTCCCGTTGAGCGCAGCACGTATGTCCTTACCAGCAGTCTTCTTTTGGTCGTGCTCTATTGGTGGTGGATTCCCATCCCAAGGGTGATTTGGGATCTCCACGTTCCGGCACTGCGAGTGGTGGTCTGGGGGCTCTTCTGGGCCGGCTGGCTACTTGCGCTAGTCTCGACATTCCTCATCGATCACTTCGATCTGTTCGGCCTACGCCAGGTCTATTTGTTCTGGATGAACCGACCTTATAAGGCGATCCCGTTCCGTACCCCGATTCTATACCGCTGGGTACGGCACCCGCTCATTCTCGGCTTTTTGATTGCGTTCTGGGCCGCGCCAACGATGAGTGCGGGGCGGCTGCTCTTTGCTGTGGCGACAACGGCCTACTGCTTGATCGCCCTACAGCTCGAAGAACGCGACCTACTGAATTTCTACGGCGAGCAGTACGCGGGCTACCGCCGACAAGTGCGGATGCTCATGCCGATCCCCCGCCGCACGCGGAGCGGCCAGTGAAGCGAGGTGCATCTTTCGTCAACCCTTTTGATGACCAGCGGCTGGCCAACCGCTATGAGGATTGGTACGAAGGACCAGGGCGGCACGCTGATCGTTGCGAGAAAACAGTGCTGGGAGAACTATTGGCCGACTTTCCTGACTGCATTAATCTGCTCGACATCGGTTGCGGCACTGGCCATTTTACACGCTGGTTTGCAGCGCGCGGTTTAACGGCGGCCGGTCTCGATCTCTCTCGGCCGATGCTTGCCGAAGCCGTCAAACGCAACGGCCAGGTTTACGTGCGCGGCGATGCCCTCAAGCTGCCGTTTCAAGATGGCTCGTTCGATCTTGTGTCAGCGATCACGATTCTGGAGTTCCTACCCGACCCGGCCTGTGCGCTGGCCGAAGCGATAAGGGTCGCCCGCCGCGGCATTCTGTTAGGTGCCCTGAATCGTTGGAGTTTGCAAGCTGCGCGCCGACGACGATCCGATGACCGATTTGGCGCGCTGCGCATTTCTTCTCCCCCTTCGAGTTGATCCGCCTCGTCCGCCGGGCTGCGGGGAATCGACTTGAAGGTGTCCGTTGGCGAACCACGCTTTGCCCTGTGCCATTCCTGGGTAGCCTTCCTATGCCGTTCGGCGGGTTCATTGGCTTGGCGGCGCGAATAAGCCGGCAACCATGATAAGGTGTGCTGGTCGGGCAAGGCATGTGACAATTTCGCTCGCCGTCCAGTCGTATCAAGAGTGCAACTTCGCGTCCCAATTGAAGGCTCCTCGCGCTGGCCGAGGGGGCCGTGGATGGATCGGTTCAACCTAAGATTATCGAATTGACGCAAGAGCTATGCGGGCAGGAGTTCGTGGGAAAGGTGCGGTTGCCGCCTTAAAGAGTTTTGGATCGCCAAGGTCGTCACAGTCGTGTAGAGCAGCACCGCTCAGCTTGCACGCGGGCGGTCCAGCTTCAATAATCGACCCTGTGCCTGATCGCTCAATGCACTCAGCCACCGGATGCAGGCGGCAACGTGGTCCGGCCGGAGATTTTGACATCCAACTGATCCATCATGATGAGGAACGACCGATGAAATTTTTGCTTCGCCGATTTTCTTTTGCAGCCGCTGCCTTGATCGTTTTACTCTTGATGGGCGAGGCCAAAGCCCAGGACAAGGAATGGGTTGCTCTGTTCGATGGCAAGAGCATGGAGGGCTGGGAGAAGGTCGGTAACGAGAAGAGCGTTTGGGAAGTCAAAGACGGAGCGTTGTGCGGCTCGGGACCGGCTTCCATGCTGGTTTGCACCAAGGGACCGTACAAGAATTTTCGTTACCGCGCTGAGATCAAGATCAACGATCGTGGAAACTCCGGGCTGTACTTTCGCACGACGCGCAAGCCTGGCTTCACCGACGGCTACGAAGCACAGATTGACAGCACGCATACCGACCCCATCCGCACCGGCTCCCTGTATGGGATGTGCCACGTCTACAAGCGGCTGGTCGAGCCCGACACTTGGTTCACCTACGAAATCGCCGTTCGCGATGACGTTTGGCGAGGCAAGCCCATCACGCGAATCAAGATCACCGTCAACGGCGACGAGCTGTACGAATATCTGGACTTCGCGAAAACCTTCAAGGAAGGGCACTTCGCGTTCCAACAACACGATCCCGGCAGCAAGGTCTGCATCCGCAAAGTCGAGGTGATGGAACTTCCTGGCAAATGACCTTGATTCGGTTGAGCATTAAACCACGGACTTAGAGCCACCGCCCGATGGGACGGGGCAGCAGCGGTGGTCGCTCGGGCATACGCCGGCAAATAGATGCTCGCGCTTCGTGCCAACCGACGCGCTGAGCCATCGGATTATCTACTTCCACCACGGATAATGCGGCGGCATGTCCCGGCTGGGACGCATTGTAAATTTCGCGGGGCGTTTTTCCAAAAACGATTGCACGCCTTCGCGGGCATCTGGGGAGCGGCCCATGTGGTACACGCCCTGCGACTCGATGCGGTGGGCCTCGAGCGGATGTGACGCACCCAGCATCTTCCACAACATCTGTCGCGAAAGGGCGATTGCGACCGCCGAAGTGTGCTGTGCAATCTCGCCGGCAAGTGCTTCGGCCGCGGGCAGCAGTTCCTCGGCCGGGAACACGCGATTGACGAGGCCGCCGCGCAGAGCTTCGTCGGCGCCAAACACCCGTCCGGTGAGCACCCATTCGGCCGCCTGTCCGATCCCGACCACGCGCGGCAGAAACCAACTGCTGCACGCCTCCGGCACGATACCTCGGCGAGCAAATACGAACCCGAATTTTGCCTTGTCGCTGGCCAGCCGAATGTCCATCGGCAGCGTCATCGTCACGCCGACGCCCACCGCGGGACCATTGATCGCCGCGATGATCGGCTTCTTGCAGTCGTAAAGTGCCAGACTGACCTTGCCGCCCGAGTCTGCGCTTTCGGCCGAGCCCGTGTTTTCCGGGTCGCGTTCCAGCTTGGCGAACGACTCGGCGCCGCTCGATAGATCGGCGCCAGCGCAGAATGCCCGTCCGGCGCCGGTGAAGATGATCGCGCGCACGTCGTCGTCTTGATCCGCCCGGGTGATTGCATCGACGATTTCCGGCCCCATCGCTGCGTTGAACGCGTTCAGCTTCTCCGGCCGATTGAGCGTGATGGTGAGCACGGAGTTCTCGACTTCGTAGAGGATCGACTCGTAAACATGTGACATGGCATTGGCTCTATTGGATCGGCGAGGCGGCGGTTGACGCGCGAACGTGCCCTCACCGCCAATGTTACTCGATTCGGCGGCAAGTTGCAGACAACATCGACATTGTCTCAGCAATGCCCCCTTGGTGGGAGAGTCGCTGTGCCAAGTGGCCGTGGGGAAAACCAACTGGGTATGCGGGCCCAATATCAGCACGGGGGAAACTAAAGGGGACGGGAGTCGATACGGCGATTGCCGTAAGACGTGGTTCGAAGGTTAACCGTAACGCCCGGCGCAGTTCGCAACCGCCCGTGACAGCCTTTGTGCAATCGCATTCTCAATCCACCAGCGTCAGGGCGATGGACCGCAGATCCATGACCCGTTGGCCGGGCACGGTCACGGCTTGCAACGTCAATGGACCTCGGCCCGGCTGCAACTCGACGACGCCCAGCCGCAGCGGCAGAAAGTCTTTGACGTACGACTCGCCCTGGCGAACAACACGGTCGTGTTCGGCGCCGCGCAACGGAGGATCGTTGGCATCCGACACAATCCCACGCAGACGGCTGCCGCGAAAAGTCAATTCGACGGTGGACCCGACGTCGGCCTTCGGACACGCGTAATAGAGAACAATTTCATACCGCCCCGCGCGGGCGACGTCGATGTCCCACGTCATGCTATCGTCCGTGCTGATCCAATTCTCAAAAAATGAGCAATTGGGCGCCCGCGCGCTACGCCGCACGTTGCCGTGTGGCACGCCGTCGCGGGATGGCAGATGCGTGGTCGGAAGTTCTGGGTAGCCGACGGTGAACGGGCGGTCGTCGCGCTTGAAATCGGCCAGCAGCTCTCGCTTCCAATCCGCCACGGCCCGTGAAAGTGCACCCGCCACGCGAGGAAGCTGTTGGGACAGATCGCGCGTCTGGCCCTGATCGGTGGTCATGTCGAACAGGTGGCCGGCGGCATCGAGGCGATATTGTTGGTTTCGCACGCTCACGCTGCCATTCCAGTGCGTGAAGATCATGCGCTGGGGCCAGTTCATCGTACCGCCGAGCAACAGCGGCGCCAGGCTGCGGCCATCGAGCGGCTTGTCCTTGACCGGCGCGATGGGCACGCCCGCCAGCTCGGCCAGCGTTGGACGCAGGTCCAGCGCCGAAGCAATTTGCGTAATCGTCGTTCCCGGCTTGATGCGTCCGGGCCAGCGGACGAGCAGGGGGGCGCGGACGCCACCCTCGTCGGTCGAGCCTTTGCGACCCTTCATGGCGCCGTTCCAGCGCCAACTGTTGGGGCCATTGTCGCTGAAGTACACCACGATCGTATTGTCGGTCAGCTCGAGCACCGCGAGCTTCGCGAGCACCCGACCAACGTTCCAATCGATGTTCTCGCACATGGCCAGCGCCGCGCGAGTCATCGCCACTTCCTCCGGCTGCGGCCCTTCGTAACGCAACTCCAGAGGGGCATCTTTAAACTTCTCGAAGAACGTATCCGGCACTTGCATCGGTGAATGCGGCGTGTTGTACGGCAGATAGCAGAAGAACGGCACGTCGCGATGCTCGTCGATGAATGTCAGCGCGTGATCGGTAAGGTCGTCGGTGATAAACCCGTTTCCGCGCACGATGCGCCCGTTGTGCTCGAGTGGAGGATTGAAATAGTCTCCCCAATGGCCGGAGCAGAATCCATAGAACTCGTCGAAGCCGCGCCCGCGCGGGTGATAGGGATATTGCGTGCCGTTGTGCCACTTGCCAAAGGCGCCCGTGGCGTAGCCGGCGGCGCGAAACGTGTCGGCAATCGTCGTCTCGTCAAGGTTCAGTCGTTCGGCGCCCAACGAGACGCCCGAAACGCCGCCACGCGGATGATACCGTCCGGTCAAAAACTCGGCCCGCGTGGGCGAGCACACGGGACACACGAAAAAGCGGTCGAACAGCGCTCCATCGCGAGCCAAAGAGTCGATGTGCGGAGTGTTTAAGTTCGTATTTCCGTGCACGCCCAGATCGCCCCAGCCTTGATCGTCGGCCAGGATGATCACGATGTTCGGACGGCTGGCCGCGCTGTCACCGACCGCGGCAACGGCGGGGCAGCAGACGACCGCGAGCAGCAGCGCGAGCGTACATATTGGGTGCAATAAATCCATAGTGTAAGAATCTCCGCGACAACCGTGCTCCGCCAGACCAGTATCGGCCAAGAGCAACTCACGATCAACCACGACCGCGGGACAGGCACTTGCTCCTTCCGCGCGCACTGGTGCCTGGGGCGGAAAAAAATTTGGGCGCCGGTGCTCCCTGCGGGAGGTCCGAGCCGTTCTTGAGTTGTAAAAAAAGGGTTGCTCGGACCGCAGGCACGCAAGCGGCCGGCGCCGCGGGACAACACCGCTTTTCAAAGGCGTACTAGGCGATTGTTCCAGAGCCGTTGCCCTCGACCCCGGGTCGCCTTCCGCGGCGGCTTCGATTCGGCTGTACGTGGTGTACACAAGGGCTACCGCCCCGACGCACGATCCTGCAGGCTCGTGCGTTTCAGCGGCGAGCAGGGCCGGGACGCGAGACCCTCGTTAAAGAGTCCCTAGGACGACGCACGGTCAAGAACAACCGCCGCCGCCAGTTGAC
>JBGQHN010000051.1:0-18253 GCA_041497975.1 Planctomycetia bacterium
CCAACATGGCCGCGCCGGCTTTATGTGGTACTCTTAGGGTATGTGCGCACGGGCGGCTTCTTGCGCTTGTGCGCCTTGGAGTGTGCAGGAACAAGCGGCAAATCCGCCAGCTTTGTCGCGCGAGCAGCCAAAATCGGACCGCGATGATTCACGTCCGCCAACTGACAAAGCACTATGCCGATCTCAAGCGGGGCAAGATCTTCGCGCTCGACGGTGTCAGCTTCGATGCCCTGCCGGGTCAGATTTATGGTCTGTTGGGCCCCAACGGCGCCGGCAAGACGACCATGCTGCGAATCTTGAGCACGATTTTACAGCCCAGCCGCGGAAGCGCGACAGTCAACGGCTACGACGTTGTCACGCAGGCTTCCATGGTGCGGCACCAGATTGGCTTCATGTCGGCCAACACGGCGGTCTACGATCGCATGACCGCCTGGGAAATGGTGGAATACTTCGGTCGGCTCTACGGCATTGCCGACGAACCGCTCCGCGCGCGGATGGAAGATCTCTTCGCGCGGCTCCAGATGAACGAAATTCGCGACGTACTGGGCTCTAAAATGTCGACCGGGATGAAGCAAAAAGTCTCCGTCGCGCGGGCGATCGTGCACGACCCGCCCGTGTTGATCTTCGACGAGGCCACCAGCGGCCTGGACGTGCTGGTTGCCAGGGCGCTACTCAAAACAGTCGCCGAGCTGCGCGACCACGGCAAGTGCGTCGTTTTCTCGACGCATATCATGCGCGAGGCGGAAAAGCTGTGCGATCGAATCGCCATCATGCACCGGGGCTTCATTCTCGCCGAAGGCACGCTGGAGGAACTGCGCGAGGCGCACCGCGAACGGGACCTGGAGGAGCTGTTCTTTCGCTTGATTCAGAATCACGACGAAACCCACCCGCCGGGCGGCGCGGCACGCGAACATCTGCCTGAGAGTGTCGTGCCATGAAGTGGTCCAACGTCAAGCTTATTTTCGCGAGGGAAGTTCGCGATCAACTGCGGGATCGACGCACGCTGTTCATGATCGGCGTGCTGCCGCTGCTCTTGTACCCGCTGTTGGGCATGAGTTTCTTCCAGGTCACGCAGTTCATGCGCGAGCACGCGATCCGCGTGCTGGTGGTCGGCGCGCCGACGAGTCCCGACTTGCCGCCGTTGCTCGAAAACGACCGCTTTGCGGCCAATTTATTCGCCAACCCAAAAACCGCCGCGCTGCTCCACTTGACGTTGCAGGGGGCCGACCCGGCCGGGCACGGCGTCCAACAAGACCCCCTGGAACTGGCCAGACGCAGCATGCTCGAAGGCAAGTTCGACATGATCGTCTATTTTCCGCCGGACTTCGACGCACGGTTCGCCCGCTTTCACGAACAATTCTTGCAGAGCCGCTCGGCCGCTGAGCCGGGCCCGGCACCGGATGGCAAGCTGCAGATTCCGAGCGTCGAGATTTATCCCAACCTGGCCAACGACGCTTCCAAGGCGGGCCATCGCCGCGTCGTCGACGCGCTCGACCGTTGGCGGGAAGAGATCGTGAAACAGAATCTCGCCCGCAGCAAGATTCCTGCGATTGCGACCAGACCGTTCGACATCGATACGCACGACGTGGCGGAAGTGGGACAGCACAAGGCGGCGGCCTGGTCCAAGATTTTGCCTTTCGTGGTGTTGATTTGCGCTTTGACCGGGGCTTTTTACCCGGCCATCGATTTGTGCGCCGGTGAGAAGGAGCGGGGCACGCTCGAAACGTTGCTCTGCAGCCCCGCCGAACGAATCGAAATCGTGTGGGGCAAGTTGCTCACGATCATGCTCTTTAGCATGGCGACGGCCACGTTGAATTTGACCAGCATGGCCGTTACCGGCTCGTTCGTCTTGAGTCAGTTGCCCAATTTGGGCCCACCGCCGGGCCTGGCCATCGTGTGGCTGATGTTGGCGCTGGTGCCCGTGTCGGCCCTGTTCAGTGCCTTGTGCCTGGCCCTGGCCGCCTTCGCTCGCAGCACGAAGGAAGGACAATACTATTTGATGCCGCTGATGCTGGTGACCATGCCGCTGTGCATCTTGCCGATGGCGCCCGGCGTGGAACTGAACCTGGGCAACAGCCTGATTCCGATCACCGGCGTGGTGCTCTTGTTGCGGTCGATGCTCGAAGGCAACTACCTGGCCGCGCTGCCGTATGTTCCGCTGGTGGCCATCGTCACTTTGTGCTGCTGTTGGCTGGCGATTCGCTGGGCCACGAATCAATTCAATACAGAATCGGTGCTGTTTCGCGAAAGCGAGCGGTGGGACATCAGCCTGTGGATCAAGCATTTGCTGCGCGATCGCGAAGCCACGCCCAACTTTTCCGAGGCGATGTTCTGTGGCGTGTTGATTCTGTTGATCCGATTCTTCATGAACTTTTCGCTGCCCGTGCCGCACGCGTTCCGCGATTTCGCGGTTTTGACCGCCGTAACGCAATTGGTGGTCATTGCCACGCCCGCGCTTTTGATGACCGTCATGCTGACGCGCAGCCCGGCGCAGACCCTGCTATTGCGAATGCCCCCGTTGTTGTCGCCCTTGGCCGCCGTGCTATTGGCCGTTACCTTGCACCCGGCCGTGAATTTGTTGCAAAGCGTCGTGGTCCGCCTGTACCCGATCAGCGATGAAATGGCCGAGCTGCTCAAGAGCGTGAAGCTGGAAAACGACAACCTGTGGATCACGCTGTTGGTGATCGCCGCCTTGCCGGCCATCTGCGAGGAGTTGGCTTTCCGGGGATTCATCCTCTCGGGCTTGCGGCATATGGGACGCAAATGGACGGCGATCGTGGTTTCCAGTGTCTTCTTCGGCGCCGCCCACGCCATCTTTCAACAATCGTTGATTGCCTGCATGGTAGGCATGATCATCGGCTTCATTGCCGTTCAATCCGGCAGTTTGCTGCCGGGCGTATTGTTTCACATCGTCCACAATTCGATGGCCTTGGTCGTACAGCAATTCGCAACCAGCGCGGGCAAGGACCATCCCTGGTTGCTCTGGCTGATGCGCGACGGCTTCGAGGATGGCCAGCTCTATCACTGGCCCGTGGTAGTGGCAAGCGTGCTGGCCGGCGGCGCGATATTGTATTGGTTCCACCGGCTGCCCTATTCGCGCACTTCCGAAGAGTCCCTGCACGAAGCAATTGAACACCAAAGTGCCCATTGGCTGCCGGGCTGATTCCGCGCTTGCGCGGCGGCGCCAGTGCGGGCCCACCAAGAGCGTCTATGGCCTCCCCTCCGTCGCACTGGGCCCTGAAGGCACGCTACGTCTTCCCGGTCGCGTGCCCGCCGATCGCGGCGGGCACGCTTTGCGTCAGCGGCTCAATGATCGCGGCCGCGGACTCGCCGGCGACAGATCTTCCGGTCCTTGACCTGGGCAACGTGGCGCTTGTGCCGGGGTTCGTCAATGCCCACGCGCATCTTGAATTCAGCGATCTCGCGGCACCGCTGGGCGTGCCCGGAAGCTCGCTGCCGGACTGGATCCGCGCGGTGGTATCGCACCGTCGCAGTGCCGCGGCTGACGATGCGCCGATCGTTCAGGGCTTGCGCGAAAGCCTGGCCAGCGGCACGACCGCCCTGGGAGAAATTGCCACGCGTGATTGGCGGCAAGCTTCCGAGATGTCGGACCTGCCCATCACGACCCTCGTGTTTCATGAATCAATCGCGCCCACGCGCGATCGCGTGGAACCCGCTCGGGTTGCGGCCGAGCGTTTCTTGTCGGCCACCGTCGCCGGTGACCACTTGCACCCCGGGCTCAGCCCGCACGCACCCTACACTGTTCATCCGCGGTTGCTGGCGGCGCTCGTTGGGCTGTGCCGTCGGTACGACGTGCCGCTGGCCATGCACCTGGCGGAATCGCGAGCGGAGCTCGAATTGTTGGCCCACGGCGCCGGACCATTTCGTGAACTGCTTCGCGACTTGAACGCTTGGGATCCCTCAGCCGATGCCCGCCTGCCAAGCATTCTGGACTATCTCGAAAAACTGGCCGAAGCGCCGCGCGCTTTGGTCGTTCATGGGAACTACTTGGACGCCGCCGAGACCGAGTTCCTGGCCGCCCACGCGGGCAAAATGACGGTCGTTTATTGTCCTCGCACGCACAGTTTCTTCGGCCACGAGCCGTATCCACTGGCCGCGAGGCTCTCGGCCGGCGTGTCCCTGGCACTGGGAACCGACAGCCGGGCGTCGAACCCAAATCTGAGCCTGTTTGAAGAAATGCAGTTCGTCGCCCGCCATCATCCCCAAGTGAACAAGGCAAAGGTCCTCGAATTGGGCACGCTCGATGGCGCGCGGGCCCTGGGACTGGCCGATCGAATGGGCTCGCTCGTGCCGGGAAAACAGGCGAATTTCGCGGTGATCGGCCTGGGCGACGGCGACGCAGACGACCCGCACGAGCTGCTCTTCGCGCCGAGCGCCCGAGTCGTTCAAACCTGGATCGGCGGGCAGATTACTCACGCATCATCCTGAGAACGCCGCTACAGCCGGCAGTTCGTGATCCGCGTCTCCAGGATGGCCGATGCCCCCAGCGATTCGAGTTGCTCCATGATCTCGATCACTTCGGTCCGCCGCACCATGACCCGCACGGCGCACCAATCGGGGTCTTCGAGCGCGCTGATCGTGGGCGAATTAAATCCAGGCGTGATTTTTTCGGCCACGGGCAACTTGGAGCGGGGCACGTTGTACTCCAAGAGCGAGTAACTGCGTGCGATCACGACGCCCTCGAGCCGCCGCACGACGCGATCGGCCACCTCGGCATGACGGTTGGCTGGGTTTTGCACCAGCACGGTCTGATAGCGATCGATCTCGGCCAGGACTCGCAGCCGGTTTGCGGCCAGCGTGCTGCCGGTTTCGATCAGATCGACGATTGCATCGGCCACTCCTAGCGCGATCATGATTTCCACGGACCCCGAGAGACCGACCAGGTGGACCTTGGCGTTGTGCGCCTTGAGAAAGTTTTGTGTGACGTTCGGAAAACTGGTGGCCACGCGACACCCGTCGAGTTGCGCCGGGCCCGCGATCGAGTTGTCTTCGGGCACGCACACGGCCAGGCGGCATTGCCCGACACCCAGATCGAGACGCTTGACCAGCTCCGCGCTGCTTTCGGCCAGCAAGTCGCCGCCCGTGATGCCCATGTCGATGGCGCCTTCGGCGCAGAGCACCGGAATATCCTCAGTCCGCAAGAAAGTGATGTCGAGGGGGACTTCGCGGCAACGGGCGAACAGGCTGCGCTCCTGACGGCGAAAGCTCAGGCCCGCTTCTTTCAACAGTTCACCCGCCACGTCGGCCAGGCGCCCTTTGCTGGGAATGCCAATCCGCAGATTATTCATGACCCTTCCGAGGCAGGGTTTCCTTGGGCGCCGGCGGAGCCTCGCGACGCCTTCTCTTCCAGACCCGAAATGCCGAAGCGGCGTGTCAATTCCGACTCGACGTCGGCCAGGGGGATGTCACGATAACCCAACATGACGAACAGGTGGTAGAGCAAGTCGGCTGCCTCGCCAATTGTATGAGTCCGGCCGGCCTCGTCGGGTTCGGCGGCCGCGGCCGCCACTTCCGCCGCCTCTTCGATGATTTTGTCGCCGATCTGTTCGACCCCGCCGGTTAACAGCCGGGTCGTGTACGATTTATCCCGCGGATGGGCCTTGCGGTCCTCGATCACGGCCATCAAGCGAGCGAAAATGGAGTTCGAGGCATTCACGGCGACGAGCCTTCAAAATCTCGCGGCAAACAGATACGCTTTTTCGCAATGTAGGCTCTCGGCACGCGGCTGGCAAGGAAGCCAGATAGCGAGCCCGCACAGGGCCGCTCGCGCGGAGCCGGGTTCCCAATTGGCTGCACCACTGGCAAGCAAACGCTCGATGAGCAATCCCCCGCCTGAACTTCGCGATTGTTGGTTTCTGACCGGTCCTACGGCCAGCGGGAAAACGGACGTGGGCTTGGAGCTGGCCGAATCGCTGAACGCAGAGATCGTGTCGCTCGATTCGATGGCCGTCTATCGCGGAATGGATATCGGCACCGCCAAGCCAACGCTCGACCAGCGCCAGCGCGTGCCGCACCATTTGATCGACGTCGTCAGCCCGGACCAAAAATATAGTCTTGCCGAATACGTCGCGGCGGCGCACGAGGCGGTGGCACAAATTGCGGCGCGTGGCCGCGTGGCGCTGTTCGTCGGCGGCACGCCGTTGTATTTGAAGTCGCTGTTGCGGGGCATCTTTACCGGGCCACCGGCCGACTGGGCGCAGCGGAGCCAATGGCAAGCTGTCGCCCAGCGCGACGGCGCCGAAAGTTTGCACGCTCGCCTGGCCCAAGTCGACCCCCGCTCGGCTCGTCGTCTGCACCCGCGCGATACGCGCCGCATCATTCGGGCATTGGAGGTCTGGGAAAAAACGGGCCGCTCGATCAGCGAGCTGCAACAACAGTTTGAAAACGCCCGGCCGGCGGACCAATGTCGCGTGTTTGCGCTCGACTGGCCGCGCGACGAGTTGGTGCGCCGCATCGACGCGCGCGTGGAAGCCATGTTTGCCGCCGGATGGGTCGACGAGGTGCGAACGTTACTCGATCGTTCGCCACTCGGACCCACCGCATCCCAGGCGGTAGGCTATCGCGACATCAGCGAGCATTTGCGTGGGCATCGAAACTTGCTCGACACGATGGATCTGGTCAAACTTCGCACGCGGCAGTTTGCCAAGCGACAGATGACCTGGTTCCGCAGTCTGAGCGAATGTCGCCTGACGCCCATGACTGCGGCGACCGACTACCGCCAGATTGCCGGCGAGATTTGTCGCGGTTGACGCAGCGCCGCTGCACTAGGAAAGATGCGCCGCCGGGAGTCCCAATCCCCGACGCCGGCACGCTTTATCGAGTGCCGGCGCTTGAGCGGCTGTCACCTTTCCCGCTCGGGCGTGTCTAGAGTAAGATATGCGATTCGCTCAGCCAGTCGCTCACCCAGCCGCTTGTGCGTCAAGGAGATAAGGCGTTGTTACGAACCCATACGTGTGGCCAATTGCGCGCGGAAAACGTCGGCCAGGAGGTCACTCTTTGTGGGTGGGTCGACAGCTACCGCGATCACGGCGGCGGGATTTTCATCGACCTTCGCGACCGCTACGGCAAGACCCAGATCGTATTCGCCCCGGAAAGCGGCCCTGAGAATCAAGAGCTGGCCCGGTCGCTGCGCAGCGAATTCGTGGTCTCGGTGACCGGCAAGGTGGCCCTACGGCCCGAGGGAACCGTCAACCCGAGACTCGTAACCGGCGAAATCGAGGTTCGGCCGTCGCGGGTGACGATTCTCAACAAGAGCGTGACGCCGCCGTTTCAACCGGGCGGCAAGGAGCTGCCCAACGAAGATCTGCGACTGAAGTACCGGTATCTCGATTTGCGCCGCGGCGACATGCAATCCACGATGATGCTGCGGCATCGAATCATTCGCGGCATGCGCACTTACTTTGACGAGCATGATTTTATCGACATTGAAACCCCCATGCTCGGCCGCAGCACGCCCGAGGGCGCTCGCGACTACCTGGTGCCCAGCCGCGTGCAGAACGGCAGGTTCTATGCCTTGCCCCAATCGCCGCAGCTCTACAAGCAGATTCTCATGATCGCGGGTTACGATCGCTATGTTCAAGTAGCGCGCTGCTTCCGCGACGAAGATCTGCGGGCCGATCGTCAGCCCGAGTTCACGCAACTCGACTTGGAAATGTCGTTTGTCGAAAGCGAGGACGTCATCTCTCTGATCGACGGACTGGTGGCCCGGCTGGCGCGAGATATTCTGGGCCAGGAAGTGAAGTTGCCACTGCCGCGCATGACCTACGACGAGGCCCTGGAGCGGTTTGGGCACGACGCGCCCGACTTGCGTTTTGACATGGAAATCGTCGACGTCACCGATTTGGCTAAAGAGGCCGAATTTCGCGTGTTTCGCGCAACGGCCGACGCGGGCGATCGCGTGCGCGGAATCAACGCGCGCGGCGCCGCCGCGCAGTATTCGCGCAAAGGGATCGACGAACTGACGAATTTCGTGGTGCAGGACTTCGGAGCCAAGGGTCTGGCCTGGTTCAAAGTCGACGAGGGCGGCACGCTCTCTTCGCCAATCGCCAAGAACTTCAGTTCCACGCTCTTGGCTCGATTTGCCGAGCGCATGTCGGCCCGTCCAGGAGATCTGTTGTTGTTCGTGGCCGACCGATTCGAGGTCACGTGCAAGGCCCTGTACGCCCTGCGGAAGCGGTTCGGCGAAGAATTGAAATTGTACGATCCAGCAGTAAAGAGCTATTCGTGGATCGTCGAGTTCCCAATGTTTGCCTGGGACGAAGAATCCAAGTGTTGGGCGGCGATGCACCATCCGTTCACGGCCCCACGACCCCAAGACGTGCCTTGGCTCCTGACCGATCCGGGCAAATGCCGCGCGCAGGCCTACGATCTGGTGATCAACGGCACGGAGGCCGGAGGCGGCACGATTCGAATTCACGACCCCAACGTGCAACAGCAGGTGTTCGGCCTGCTGGGCATCAATCCCGAGCAGGCCCGCGAGCGTTTCGGCTTCTTGCTCGATGCCCTGGCCTATGGCGCGCCGCCCCATGGCGGAATCGCGCTGGGAATTGATCGCTGGGTGATGCTATTCGGCCAATTGGACAACATCCGCGACTGCATCGCATTTCCCAAGACGCAGAAGGCCGCGGATCTGATGACCGACGCTCCGGGGCCGGTGGACCCCAAACAATTGCGCGAGCTAGGCATTCAAATTCGCGCCGCCGACGCCGCATTGCGGCGTTGACCGCTCGACGCGCGATGGCCACAATGGCGGCCGGCGGACGTGGTTGCAATGCGCGGCAACGTGAATGGATAAAATACGCCGGGCATAAAGGAGTCTTGAATGCGGATCCGGGAATTGGCAATGTGTGCAAGCATGCTGGTCGCCCTGGCCATCGCGGCCACGGGTTGCAGCGATAGCAGCCCCTCGCCGTCGGCGTCCGCTCAAAAAGCGCACGCGCCCGGGCCAAAACCCGACGACAGCGAAGTTCGGGTGGCAACCGCCGAAACGCCGATTCCGCCGCTGGCCGATTCTCCTCCCCAACCTGCGTCCACGGACGACCGAGCGCAATCAAATCCTGCCGCGCAGCTCGAGGACGGCGGACAGGAGCCCGCCAAACTTCCGGTGGCCAAAGCGACTCCGTCGCTCGATGAACTATCGGAGGCCGAGTTGACGATGCCGCGCGTCAGCCTCACGCAAGCACATGTCCAGGCGTGCCGTGTGCACGTCGGCGACCAGTTTCCCGATCTTGAATTGGTGGATCTTGCCGGCCAAAAACAATCGCTCACCAAACTGTTGGGGCCGAAGCTGACAGTCGTCGTGTTTTGGAACGGCAAGAAGTCCGCCGCTCGACAGCAGTTGGCAGACCTTGACCCCGAAATCGCCAGCCGGTTTTTGGCACAAGGACTGGCAGTCGTAAGCGTAAACACCGGCGATGACCCACAGTTGGCAAGCGAATTAGCCAAGCAGGCGAGCGCCGCTTTTCCAGTTCTGAGCGACCGCGATGCCGCGGCGCTCGAGCAAGTCGCGCCTGGCAAAATCCCCTCCACCTATTTGCTGGATGCGACGGGCAAGACGCTGTGGTTTGACATCGAGTACTCGCGAACGACGCGGCGAGAACTCGTGCAAGCCATTCGCTACACCCTCGCACGGCAATAGGCCCCTCGGGGGGACAAATCGCAACTTGCGTCGTGCGGACGAGGTGTATCACGACTCGCAAGTTGCTAATTGCCAGTCACTTAGCCTCTCTATAGCACCACTGCTGCGCGCCGGCTCTCTCAATCGCGGACTCGGTTTGTGAGCTAGGCTTTCATTACCCCTCAAGGGGCATTCCCTGGCCATGGCTGGCCGGCGTCGTCATTTCATTCAGCCAACAATTCCAAAGGTGAAGTCGATGAGAAGCTGCTTTTTGCTGTCCTTGGCCGTCGCGGTTCTGGTAGGGCTCTCGGCAACCCAATCGCTGGCACGCGGAGGCGGCAGGGGCGGCGCGCGTCCTGGCGGAGGACGGCCCGGCGGCGGCGACGTTCAGGGCGGCGGCGCCCGCTCGGGCGAGCTCGGCTCGCGCGCTGGTGCCGTCGATCGCGAGTCTGCCAAGTCGGGCCAGCGCGACGCCGAGGGCGCGCAAAACAAGGTTTCGCAATACAAACGCAACGTTAACGGGAAAAACCAGCCCTTCACTCCAGCCTGGTATGCCAACCATCCTCGCGCATGGCAGTCCACGCATCCGCACGCGGATGCCTGGGCCGTCGCGACCTTTGGCACCGCCGCGGCATGGCTAGGCATCACGGCCGCGTCGAACGGCGGTTACGTGGACGATACGACCACGGTCTACACCAGCGACACGGAGGACAACACCGACGATCAGTCGTCCAGTGACCAGGAGAACTCGCCGGCGCAGTTGGCCAACAACGGAGGTCTCACGCTGCCGGCCGATGAAAACTTCTTGTCGCTCGGCGTGTTCTCGCTTGCGCCGCAAGACAAAATCGACGCCAGCGCGCTGGTGCAATTGGCGGTCAACAAAAACGGCGAAGTGCGCGGCAGCTACTACGACCTGTTGACCGACCAGGAGCAGACGATCCAAGGCGCCCTCGACAAGCGGACGCAGCGGGTCACCTTTACGGTGGGCAATAGCGGTCCGGTCGCCTTCGAAACCGTGCTGCGCGATTTGACGCAAGCCAGCGGTAAAGTGACGCTGCGATTCGAAAACGGCACGACCAAGCAATGGACGCTGGCCAGGTACGAGAATCAACCGCAGGCGACGAAATAAGCCGCTCTCCGGCGGGCTCTCAATCGACAGCCGCGTTGGCACCGGCCAACGCGGCTGGTTGTTTGCGCGAGGTCGCCCCGGCCGCGTACATTGTCCCGGAAATCGCTCAGCCACCGGCTCGGACGACTGTCGTACCCGTTTGATCGACGGGCCGAAACTCCCGTCGGCGGTTCGTGAGCTAGGCTTACTTGTACCGCGCTACGTCTTGCGCCCCTGCTGGGGGCGATTTTCCAAACCACAACAAAACTTCTTTGGAAGGTGATCGAATGAATCGCATGTTTCAGTTGACTTTGGCATTGACGGTCGTGCTTGGACTGGTGGCAACTCAAGTGTTCGCCCGCGGCGGCGGCGGGCATGGTGGCGGCCACCACGGCGGCGGTCACCACGCTGGACATCACAGCGGGCACCACGCTGGACATCACGACGGTCACCACGGCAACCATCATCACCACACCCATTACGCGAATCATAATCGCCCGTTCACGCACGGCTGGTATGGCCAGCATAACGGCGCTTGGGGCGGTTGGGGTTGGGGAGCGGGCAACGCCTGGGCGCCAGCCGCTTTTGGCACGGCCGCCGCGTGGCTAGGATTGTCCGCGCTCGAGCCGGTGGCGGGTGGATATACGCCCATCGACACGACGGTTTACACGGCCGATCAAGGTTCACCGGCCGACGACGACGTGAACCAAACCGCTGACGACGACGCCCAGCCGGAGGACATCGACGTTGCCAAGCAGGCCGCCGAGCTGGCCAAGACCGGCCAAACCGATCCGCCCAAAGACACCGAACTGTTGCCGCTGGGCGTGTATTCGCTTGCTCCGCAGGGCCAGGCCGAGGCTAGCGCCATGCTGCAACTGAGTGTCAGCAAAGATGGCGTGTTGCGCGGCTCGTATTGCGACTTGCTCAGCAACCAGGCCCATCCGATCACCGGCGCCGTCGACAAAAAGACGCAGCGCGTGGCCTGGACTGTCAGTCCCAACGGCAAAACGTTGTTTGAAACGTCGCTGGCGAACCTGACCCAGGAGAAGGGTCCTCTGTCAGTCCATTACGAGGACGGCGAGAGCCGAGCTTGGACCGTGGCTCGTTACGAGGGTGACGAGGCTGAGTCGTCCGCATCGCCCGAAGCGCCCAAGGCCAACGAGGCGTCGCCCGGCTAGTGCGTCGAGTGGGCGTTCAATTGTGGGGACAGCCGCGTTGGATCGACCAACGCGGCTGTTGCCGCTTATACAGGCCTGAGCCGTAAGCAGTCACCCGGTTCGGACTTGCCCGAGCGCTTGACACTAGCTCCAGCAGGCCGGAAGCTAACAAGAGAGAGACGTTCGGCGCTTTCTCACGTGAACCTTGGAAACGATTTCGAAACGTGTCCACTTCGGTCGAGTATGTTGACGACCCGGCGCCGGCCCCCGAATTGCGGACGGGTCCCGAGCGGATCGAGCTGCGCGTGGCATTAGCCCAGATCGCCCCGGCGCTGGGCGACCGCCAGCGAAACCTGGCCAAGCACCTCGAACAGATCGCCGCGGCCAAGCGCGAGAACGTCGACCTGATTATTTTCCCCGAGCTGTCGCTGACCGGCTACTTTCTGCGCGACATGGTGCCCGAGGTGGCCCTCAGTCGCAGCAGCCTGGAAATCGCGCAGCTGGTCGAGGCGGCCAGCCCTCTGTCGCTGGTCGCCGGGTTCGTCGAGGAAGCCGGCAGCCATCAGTTCTACAACGCTGCGCTGTATGCCGAGGGCGGGCGCCTGCTGCACGTGCACCGCAAGGTGTACTTGCCAACGTATGGCTTGTTCGAGGAGCAGCGGTATTTTTCGGCTGGCAAGCGGTTTCGCGCCTTCAATGCGGCCCGCTTCGGCCGCGTGGGACTTTTGGTGTGCGAAGACATGTGGCACCTGTCATCGGCCACGATCATGCAGGCCGAAGAGGTCGACGTGCTGGTTTGCATCATCAATTCACCCGCCCGTGGCGTGGACGGCCCGAAGGTCGGCACGGCCGAGACCTACGAGCTCTTGGCGCGTACGTTTTCGCAATTGATCGGCGCGCTGGTGATCGTGGTCAATCGCGTCGGTTTTGAGGACGGCCTGTGTTTTTTCGGCAATAGCATGGTCGTGGGGCCGGACGGCCGGGTCCTGGGCGAGGCTCCGCAGTTCGACGAGTGCCTGACGATCGTCACCTGCGATCTGGCCGAGCTGCGGCGTCAACGGCTGATCACGCCATTGGGCCGCGACGAGCAATTGTTGCTGACGATCGAGGAACTCGAGCGCATCAAGCGGCGGCGTTATGAAAAGTGATCCCCTGAACGTCGACCTGGCGATCAATCCGGCATTGGTCGCCGAGATTCTCGTGCGCTTCATTCGCAATGAAATCACGCGCACCGGCTTCCGCCGCGCCGTGTTGGGGCTGTCTGGCGGCATCGATTCCAGCCTGGCGGCCTATCTGGCCGTTCGGGCGCTGGGAGCGGAAAACGTGTTGGCCGTGACGATGCCCTATAAGACTTCGAGCGTCGAAACCCGCGAGGATAGCCAGCGGGTCGTCGACGCGTTGGGCCTCGAGAGCCTCGACGTACCGATCACGCCCCAGATCGACGCGTACTTTGCCGCCTTCCCAGACGCCTCGCGTATGCGCGTGGCGAACAAGTGCGCCCGCGAACGCATGACGGTCCTCTACGATCAAAGCGCGGCGTTCGAGGGACTGGTGCTGGGCACGAGCAACAAGACGGAGCTTTTGTTGGGCTACGGCACGCAGTTCGGCGACCTGGCGTCGGCCATTAATCCGCTCGGCGATCTGTATAAAACCCAGGTGCGACAGTTGGCCGGTCACCTCGGCGTGCCCGAGACGATTCGTGACAAGCCGCCCAGCGGCGACCTGTGGGTCGGCCAGACCGACGAAGGCGAACTGGGTTTCTCCTATGCAGACGTCGACCGACTGTTAGTGCTGCTGGTCGATCGGCGCTGGCAGCCGGCGCAACTGGTGCAAGCGGGCTTCGACGTCGAATTTGTCGAGCGCGTCTTGCGCATGATCCGCCGCAACCAGTACAAGCGCCGATTGCCCGTGATCGCCAAGCTGACCCACCGCACCATGGACCGCGATTTCCGCTATCCGCGCGATTGGGGAACTTGAGCGCGACATGCGGTATGGGGCGCCGTTGGTTCCTCACGGCCGCGCGACTCCACAATCGCGGCCCTTACTTCGCGTTGGCCCGCTCGACCAGGCTTTGCCAGTACTCGCGTGCCTGGCGATGGATCTTGAGCACGGCTTCGCGCTCTTGGGGATCTTCAAGCTTGGGGCCGACATTGGCCATGCGCTGGTCGACCCAATCCAAAAAGAATTGGGCCGACGACTTGCTAATGCGCGGCTGGTCGCCAATTTCAACGTAGTAGGGCCCGGTCGTCGCGAACCGGTAAGTTTCGGCCACGTCGGTCACCGCGCGGATCAAGAACCAGCCGCTCTCGGCGAACGTTAAGAGCGGCAACTTGCCGCCGGTCTGTTCCCACTCATTCAGCCGTACCTGGTGCGCCAGTTTGCCGTTCTTGATGATCTCCAGATACGAAATGCGATCTCGCGTGGAAAGCGTCAAACCGACTTCCAATTCGACTTGCTCTCCCGTGGCGGCTCGAAACACGTGGCCCGGCATCTCCCCTTCGACATTGGGACGAACGAGCGGGCCATTGGTAACCACCACGCGGCCGGCCCGCAATCCATCCCACCACTTTTCGTAGGTCAACTCGCCGTCGACTTGGACGTATACGCGGTTATAGCCTAGCGGATTGGCCACCATGCCCGAACCACTGCCAGCCGTCGGCGGAATTCGCAACCCGCAGTCGAGCAGACGGTAGTAGATCGCCTCCGACCATCGCGCGTTGCCGGAGCTGCCGGGAAACAATCGCGAGTCGCGCGGCCTGCCGCCGTTTTCGCTTGTGCTCGACGACTTGCGACCGAGACTGCTGTTGGCGACTTGAATGGAATCGAGTTTTCCGCTGGCAACCCACAACGGCAAGTCCCAGCTATTGGCCTTCGCCGCGTCGACCCAGGCGCCGCTCTGCGATTTTGCGGCCAGGATCGAGTCCTCGAGCGGCGGAAACTCGGCCTTGGAGGCGGCCAGATCGAGCGGCTGTTCCAAATTGAAGAACAACAACGTGCCGCCGAAGCGAGCATCCGACCCGGCCGCCAGATGATAGTAGCGATTGCCATCGAACTCGACGAGCGGATTGGTCAAGGACCTGGTGCTCAACAGGTTTTTTCGATTCGGCCAGGTCACCAACTCGACGACGTGCAGGTCCTCGGCCTGCATCAACAGCTCGATGTCCTTGGCCGGACGCTCGACGTCCAAATCGCCAGACCACCATCCTTCGGACGCCATGTCGACGAACCGTTTCAAATCGACGACCTTCGTGTCGTCGGAAAAATTTTGCATCGTGAAGTGCCCTTGCCGAACCAGGTATTCCGGCCCACGCTCGATCTCGAAGGCGTACTCACCCTGCGGCAGCTTGAGCGTGATCGATCCGGAAAAAACGAAATGGTCGTGCCAGAATGGCACTTTGGGGGCCTTGAGCGGTCGCTTGGCGGCATTGGTCAAATGCATCCGGCAGGCCACGGGCTCTTTCGTGTCGCGGTCCACGACCTCGAGCCTCAATTGTCCCCCCTGCCCGGCCGACGCGAGCCCAACGCCGCCAGCGACGGCCGCGATCGCGCACGCGGTTATAGCAAAAGCGCGGAAAATCCGGTGCGACATGCCAGGTGTTCCTGCAATAGCGTTTGGGCGGAGCGGATTTGCCGGGGCGGGGCGCGTCGAGGCTATGCTTCAACTGTAGCACGCCAGCGCGGCGACAATTCGTATCGCACCCCGCGATTCACCGTGCCTTGATGCGCCTGGGCTCGGGGCCCTAAAATACGTTCGGCCGCGCTTGCGGCCAGTGCGCCGCGTAGCTCAGTTCGATTCGCTTCGCCCTGCTTGTTCCCTGGCCCGGCGCCGGCCCGTTAAACACCTCGAACGCCCACAACGACCTGATGGCTGACGATTATTACAAAATACTGGGTGTTGCTCGCGACGCGTCTTCCGCCGACATTCAAAAGGCCTATCGCAAGCTGGCTCGCAAGTATCACCCCGACATGAACCCAGAGGACAAGACCGCCAAATCCAAGTTCCAAGAGGTCCAGCGGGCTTTCGACGTCTTGAACGACTCCAGCAAGCGCGAGCTCTACGACCGCTATGGCAGTTCGTTTGAGTCGATGGGCGCGGGCGCTGGCCCGCGCGGCGGCGGCGGTCGAGCGACATGGGGAGCAGCGCCCGAGGGCGCGGAAGACATCGACTTCAGCCAGCTTTTCGGAGAGCGGTTTGGCGGGGATCAGACGAGTCCCTTCGGCGACATCTTTGCCCAGTTTCGGCGCGCCGGCGGAAAGCAGCGGCGGGGGGGAGCCGCGCAAGGAGCTTCTCGCGGCGCCGACGTTTCCGCGGAACTGGAAATTCCCTTTGCGATGGCGGTCCTCGGCGGCGAGCGGCAGATTTCGGTCCAACGTCCGGATGGACATGTGGAAACGCTCAAAGTCAAAATTCCGCCCGGCATTGACGCAGGGAAGAAGATTCGCCTCCGCGGTCAGGGCGAACCCGTCGCCAACGGCACCTCGGGCGACATCCTGATCACGATTCACGTTGCGCCCCACCCCTGGTTTACCAGGCGGGGAAACAACCTCGAGGTCCACGTGCCGGTTACCCTCGCCGAAGCGGCGCTGGGGGCGAAAGTTGACGTGCCGACGCCGCGGGGCAAGATCTCGCTGCGCATTCCCCCCGGCTCGTCGAGCGGCAAGAAACTGCGGATCAAAGGGCACGGCGTCGCGCCGCGCAACGGTGAGCCGGGCGATTTGTTCGCGCAGATCCAGATCGTGCTCCCGACCGTACTGGACGACGAGTCGCTCGAATTGATCAAGAAACTCGACGCCCACGCGGAAAGCGTCAGCCCGCAAAATCCGCGGCGGGATTTGAGTTGGTGAGCAAACGACCCGCTGACTACCGGCAGAGCCCGGCCAGGGGCAAGCAACAAACCGAGCGAGATTTGAGATGGTGGTCGAGTGGATGTCATGGCCGGGCTTCGCCACCGCGCTCGGTGGTCGTATCTTGATGGCCGAGTCGGCACACGCTGAAACGCTCTTGTCGCGATTGGACCCGGCAGTCCGCGCCAAAATCCTGATGGCGCTATTGGCACTGGTTTTGGCCGGCCTGGGGCTGGTTGTGTTGGCCTGGCTGGGTGGGCGACGGCTGCGAAGGATCGCCGGCCAGCGGCCTGTTTCGACGCGCCCGCACGAGAACCGCTGGTATCAAAAACCCTTGGTTCCCCACGAGCCCGAGTCGTCCGGCGCCCGCGACCCCGAATGAACCGGCTCATGACTTCCGAGCGATTTCCAGCCCGCTATCGCCTGCGAAAACGCGCGGACTTTGCCCGCGTCTACGATCGTCGGTGTTCGGCTTCCGATGCGATGCTGCTGGTATTCGTGGCCGACAACACATTGGGGCACCCGCGCTTGGGCCTTTCGGTTTCGCGCAAGGTCGGCAACGCCGTGACGCGAAATCGCTGGAAGCGGCTATTGCGCGAGGCCTTTCGCCTGAGCCGCAGTCAACTGCCCGTGGGTGTCGACATCATTGCCATTCCACGCCCCGCGGCCGAACCCGAACTGCAACCGCTTCTCGGGTCGCTGCTCACGCTAGGATCGCGGGCCGCAAAGAAACTGGGGCAGACCTAGGCATGCCTGTTGAACTGCGGTAGACGGCGCGCTGGGTAATCGACGTCCCGTCCCAAGCCGCCCGCCGGCCATGGTTCGCCGTTAGCTCCGCGGCGCTTATAATATTATGCTGTGGTATCTCTCGCTGTCGGGCTATCAACCGCCTCATGCAATTTCTCTGGATTACCATCAAGCAACTGCCGGCATGGTCCTTGGTGGCCCTGGTGCGGCTCTATCAGGTCACGCTGAGTCCCTGGCTGGGACGCAGTTGCCGCTACCATCCGACGTGCAGCAACTACATGATCGAGTCCGTGCACAAGTACGGTTTCGTGCGCGGAGCGTGGCGGGGGGTATGCAGGATCGCCCGCTGTCATCCGCTGCATGCAGGGGGTTACGATCCGCCGTAAGCCCAGCCGTGGCATCGTGGCGCGGCTCGCCGGAAGCTGCGCGAATTCGCGGTGGATTGCCGCATAAACGATCTTGACCGGGGGGCAGCAGCGCACTATTGTTCTGCCCTCGTCCAAGATGCTTTTGCGAGAAACTCGTTCGCCAGTTTCTCAGGACCGATACGCCAGGCGTTGTCGCACGGAAGCGCGCTCGCGTGTGGCGTCGACGGTCCGATGAACAAACGGAGCAAGGCATGAAGCCCTGCCACGCTTGGCTCGTGTGCGGATTAGCGATCCTGTCGGGATGCGCCGCGCCCGCCTTGCGCTCTCAAAGTCCCGAAGGTCTTTCCGACGTGCTGGAATCGAAGACCAAGCTGGTGGGCGACGTCGCCCG
>JBGQHN010000052.1:0-18199 GCA_041497975.1 Planctomycetia bacterium
CCATGTGCCCGATGTGGTCACCTCGCGGCCGGCAAGCAATAGCTTTCGGGCCACGGCCAATCCGCCGATGATCACCACCAGCCCGCAAGACATCTGTGCCACCCAAGCGAGCGACCCCAACGCGCCCGCGGCCAGTATGGCAGTCGCCTCGGCGCTCTGGTGAGTCACTTGCGCGACGACCGGCATGAGCTTGTTGACCACCAGCGGCGAAAACAAGGCGAAGGCCGCGCAGCCAGCGGCCAGCAGGATCAGGGGCAGAATCATCAGGCCGGCAGGTTCTCGCGCGTCCGAGGCCTGTGGCGTGCGCGGTTCTCCCAATAGCGCGATGCCAATCGCCTTGGCAAAACAAAACGCCGCCAGCCCGCCCGCCAGCGCGAGCGAACCGATCACCGCCAGGGCGACAATCGAAGTGGGCGACGGGCCCAGGAGTCCTTCACTGCCCAACGAGGCGCTATACATCAAAAACTCGCTGGCAAAAGCATTCAGCGGTGGCAGCCCGGCGATCGCCACCGCCCCGATGACAAACGCCGCGCCCGTCCACGGCATGCGCTTGAGCAAACCGCCGAGCAAATCCAACTGGCGCGTTCCGGCCGACTGGGCAATGGCGCCTGCGCCCAGGAACAACAAGCCTTTAATCATGGCATGGTTGAGGATGTGAAACAGGGCGCCGGCGAAGCCCAACGTGGCGAGCGTGAAACTGTCCGTGGCGAAGCCCACCACCGCCAGCCCAACGCCCATAGTGATGATGCCGAGGTTTTCGATGCTGCTATAGGCCAACAGTCGCTTGAGATCATTCTGCGCAAGCGCCGCCAGAATACCCAGCACGGCGGAAATCGCACCCAGGGCGACGAGCAGCCATCCCCACCACGGTTGAATGTCGGATACGACGAGCACAATACGCAACAGTCCATAGATCCCCAGTTTGCTCATGGCGCCTGACATCACCGCGGAGACAAAACTGGGTGCCGCGGGATAGGCCTCTGGCAACCATGCGCCCAGCGGCATGAGTCCGGCCTTGGTGCCGAAGCCGAGCACGGCCAGCAGGAAGACCAGGCTGGCAGGTGCGGCGCCTGGCCCGGCGGCGAAATCGACGAAGTCGAGCGACGCGCTGTTGTTGCCCAACAGCACAAACATCACCAACAGCGCGGCCGTGCTCAAGTGCGTGGCGATCAAGAACGTTCGGCCGGCGTCGCGGACCTCTTGTCGCTCATCGTCGAACGTGATGAGGAAAAACGCCGCCAGCGACATCACTTCCCAAGCCACGAGAAACAACACGCCGTTTCTGGCCAGCGTTACCGTCAGCATGCCGGCCGTCAGCAAATTGTAAGAAAACCAAAGTCCGCCGAGTGACTTGCGATCCCGGAAAGGCACGAGATAGCCGCTGGCATAGATGGCTGCCAAAGGCGACAACACCAGCACGGGCAAGCTGAAGAAGGCCGAGAGCGAGTCGACTTCCAGCGACAAGGATCCGAAGGGCACGTTCCAGGCCGCGTGGAACGTCGAGGCGGAATCGCCCCAATAGATCGCGGCCAAGCCAGCCAACCCCATCCCGCAACCGACCACGGAGCTCACCGCGCCGGCAAGCGTCGCAAGGCGAGCAGATCTGCCGGCAACCAGGGCCACCAAGCCGCCGGCGATTTGAATACCCAGGGCAGCCAATAGCCAGTGCATCGCGATCAATGCTCCGAGCCGTTGGCGCGAGCATTTTGGCAAGTTGTTTCGACGCGCCGCACTTCGTTCAAAAGCTCGTGTGGCGCTTTGCGCGCCGCGAGCGCCTGGGAAAATCGCTCGTCGCGCAGCAAACGCGCAATGTGGGCCAGCATCTGCAAGTGGATTGGAATCGTGGGGGTCAACAGCACGAACAGCGTATGCACAAGTTCGCCGCTGGGCGCGCCAAAATCAATCGGCGAAGCCAGAAAGCACAAGCTCAACATGGGCTCGGTCACAGGCAGCACTACCGGATGACGCGGGTGTGGAATCGCCACTCCGCCTTCGACGGCGGTGGATCCCATCGCTTCGCGCGCCAAAAAGAGCTGCAGAATCAAATCGGCCGAACAGCCCCGGGGCAAAGGAATGCGTTCGACCACCGACCGCAACGCCGTGGCTTTATCCGTTCCGGCGACGTCGTAGAAAATTCCACCGGCTTCCAATGCATCGTGCAGAAGCAAGTGCCCACGATCGTCCGTCAACCCCGCAAAAACCTCGGGCGAAACGTGGACTTTGTGCGCGGTGGCCCACTCGAGCAGCTCCTCACGGCCAAAGCGATATCGACCCTCGACGCCGTTGGCCGGCATTCGTCGATCGCGAATCCAACGATACACCGTGCTCTCGCGCACGTTCAACACAGCGGCCACGCCACGCACATCAAGCTGCATCAGTCACGGCTCCTAATCGATGCGCGATCATCAGTGCGTGCCGATGCTGAAAATCAAGCGGCTTGTCACCACACTCGCGCAAGTGAATCTTCATCTCTTGCGAGATTAGATGACAACGCAAATAGCGTCAACGTCGAAAGATTAATTATTCGTAAGCTGTCACGGATTGCGCATGCGCGAACGCAATTTGGCAAAGCACGAGAGATTTTTTTCAAGTCGCGCCGCACGAAATGCCGAAGTGACGCGCAGAGACGAGCGAGCCGCAACCGCCCAATCGCTTGGCACGGTGCGATTACTGGCGCTGCATTGCTCGCGTCCAACGCCGACAAGCCGAGCACGCTAGCGAAAACCTAATCCTATATGCCGCTTGTCGATACCACAGAAGGACCGTTATTGCCCGAGCACGCGCGCCCGTTGTGGCGCGCCGATTGCAAGCACACGCAACGATTCGTGCGCATCAGGTGCGTCTTGTTGGAGGATCCGCGATGGCCATGTTGATCATTGTTCCGCTCGTAAGTCTGGCCGCGTTCGGCTTGCTGATGGGTAGTTCTTACTGACGATTGTCAGCGCAAGTGGGCGTTGTCGCGACCGCTGTCGATGCGCGCTTAAGCAAGCAATTGACTGACCACGCGGCAGGGCCGATTGTCGGTCAGTTTTTGTTCCTGTCCGTTGTAGTGATAGGCCAGACGGTTGTGGTCCATGCCGAACAGGTGCATGAGCGTGGCTTGATAATCGTTGGGACTGACCGGATCAACGGCCGCGCGATGTCCGAACTCGTCGGTCTGGCCATAGACGATGCCGCCTTTGATTCCGCCGCCGGCCAGCCACATGCTGAATCCTTGGCCGTTGTGATCGCGCCCGCATTTCTCGCCGTCGCCTTCGGTGACCGGCAAGCGGCCGATTTCACCGCCCCAGTGCACGAGCGTGCTATCCAATAGACCACGGCTCCTGAGATCTTTGACCAGGCCGGCGCTCGGCTTGTCCGTGCGGCGACAGATTCCGGGCAATGTGTTGCGGATATCGTTGTGGTTGTCCCAGGGTTGGCCGCCCAAGAAAAGCTGCACGAATCGTACTCCACGTTCGACCAGCCGCCTGGCGATCAAGCACCGTGTGCCGTATTCGGCCGTGGCCGGCTCATCCAATCCATAAAGTTTCTTCGTCGCTTCGCTCTCCGTGGAAATGTCCAAGGCCTCCTTGGCCGCGGTTTGCATGCGCGCTGCCAGCTCGTAGCTGGCGATCCGCGCTTCCAGGTCGGCCTCGCCCGGATGACGCGCCAAGTGCCGCGCGTTCAGATCGGCCAGAAGCGCGAGGTTTTGCTGTTGCCGAGCGCCGCGCAAATGAGGTGGCGGATCGAGATTCAAAATCCGCGGCTCGCGCGGACGGATGACCGTCCCTTGAAACAAGGGCGGTAGCCAGCCGTTGGACCAATTGCGCACTCCGTCGACCGGATGGCCTTCGGGATCGCTCAATACCACGTAGGCCGGCAAGTCCCGGCTTTCGGATCCCAATCCGTACGTGAGCCACGAGCCCAGCGCCGGACGGCCCGGCTGCGACTTACCGGTGTTCATGTACCAGATCGACGACTCGTGGCCGTTGAAGCCGGTGTGCATCGAGCGAACCACGGCGACGTCGTCGACGATTTCCGCCAGGTGCGGCAGCAGTTCCGAGATCTCGGTGCCGCATTGCCCGTGCCTGGCGAACTTCCATGGGCTGCCAAATAGTTTCTTGCTGGCGCGATTGGCGAAACTATAGACGATCTCGCCCGGATAGTCGCTGCCGCTGCGCTTGGACAGCTCGGGCTTGGGGTCGAGCAAGTCGACGTGGCTGGGGCCGCCGTGCATGAACAGCGAAATCATCGCCCGAGCGCGCGCGGGCGAGTGCGGCGGCTTGGCCGACATGTCAAACGCGCGATCGGCGCGCGGAATATGCGGCGCCGCCAGCAGGTTTTCCTCGCGCAGCAGCCAGGCCAATGCCACGCCGCCCATGCCCAAAGCATTCTGCGCCAGGAACTCTCGGCGGGTGCGAAGGTCGAATGGCGACATGGGTTCAATCCTCTTCCGAAATAACAAGTGGCATTTGCTATTCGACGTACAAAAACTCGTTCGTGCTGAGCAATATCTGGCACAAGCTGGCCAAGGCATCCACCGGTGCCTCCCCCGCGCTGGCAGCCGGCGCTGCGGGGCTGGCGCCCGCCGAGGCGCCGGGTTGGGGCGCCACGGCCGACGGGGCCTGCGCTTCGAGGAACGCCAGGGCCCGCTCTAATTCCACCGGTTCGGGCGCGCGGGCAAAGGCCAGTTGCCAAGCCGCCTGCACTTGCTTGCTCGCGTCGCCGCCCGCTTCCGCGCGGACTCGCGCCGCCAGATAGGCGGACTGCTGCAAAATGAACTCGCTGTTCATCAACATCAACGATTGTGTGGCCACGGTCGATACCGTGCGGCGGTCGCAATTGGTTTCCATCACCGGCTGATCAAAGACGTGCAGCATGGCCAGCGGCTGGCTGCGGCGAACTTGAATATAAATGCTGCGGCGAAACGCCTCGTGGCCCAGCGGCGCTTCGGCGCCGGACTTGGGCACCTCCACGCCGACGATCACCTGGCCCACCGCATCCTCTTTCACCGGTAACGGTGGACCGTACATCTTGCGGTTCAGCGCGCCGGTGGCCGCCAAGATGCGATCGCGGACTGCTTCGGCGTCCAACCGCCGCACCGGCATGCGCCAATAAAGCCGGTCCTGCGGATCCGCCTCGGCCGAGCGCGGATCGCGGGCCGAGATCTGTCGATAGGCCGTCGAGGTCATCATCAATTTATGCAGCCGCTTGAGCTTCCAACCACCCGCTACCAGATCCCGCGCCAACCAATCGAGCAGCTCGGGATGGGAAGGCTTCTCGCCCAGCGCGCCGAAATCTCCCGGCGTATTGACCAATCCCCGGCCGAAATGATTCATCCATACACGATTGACCAGCACCCGGGCGGTGAGCGGGTTGTTTTCGCTGATCAGCCACCGGGCAAACGCCAATCGGCGGCCCGAGGTCGGAAGACGTGGGTCCTTGGTCGCGATTTGCAGACGTTGGCCCTGGGTAGCACATACGGTCAGGCCGCCGGGCCCGATTTCCTGCTTGGGTTGCCGATGATCGCCCCGATGAAACAGATAGGTGGGAGGAATCTGTCCGGCGATCTCGTTCAGGACAGGAATAAAGTCCTGAAATGGCTTCTTGGCGCTCACGGCCGCGATATTCGCGTCGATCTTTTTCAAATCCTCGGCCGCCGCGGGATTGTACTGATAGAGCGTGCCTTGGTTGAGGTTGTTGACGCTAGGGTGCTCATCCAGCAGTTTCTTTTGTTCGGCCGTCCGCTCGCCAGCCGGCGCCCGGTAGGCCAGCCGCAACACTCCGGCCAGCTCGTCGTCGAATCTGGTCAACTCCTTTTCCAGCGCCTCGTCCATGGTGGCCGCCAGCCTGGCTTGCCTTTCGGTGGCGATCTTGGCCACTTCGGCGTCGACTTCGGCCGCTTTCGCCCGCTCGGCATCGGTCCACAGCGAAACGAGCCTCTGGTCGCTCACCCGCCAGTTCTTCCAGTCGTAGGCCGGCTCAAAAACGGCCCGCAGGCGATAGTAATCGGCCTGGGGAATCGGATCGTAGCGATGGTCGTGACACTGCGCACAGCCGACGCTCAGGCCCAATAGCGACGTCGATACAATCTTGATCGTATCGGCCACGACCTGGTTGCGGGCCAGGTCGGCGTCGATGCCGCCGGTCGCGGTGCCGTCGGCCGCCATCCGCAAAAAGCCGGTGGCCGCAAGGCGTTCGATGTCTCGGGAGTTGAGATTTTTCAAATCGGCGTTGGTCAACTCGTCGCCGGCAAGCTGTTCGACGATAAACTCGTCGATCGGCGTGTCGGCATTGAGCGATCGAATCACGTAGTCCCGATATTTATAGGCAAACTGCCGGACCGAGTCGGCGGCCGTGTAGCCGTCGGAGTCGGCGTAGCCGGCCACGTCGAGCCAATAGCGGGCCCAACGCTCGCCGTAATGCGGCGAATCGAGCAAACGGTCGATCGTTTTCTCATAGGCCTCGGGGTCGTTGTCGGCCAGAAACTGGGCCAGCTCTTCGCGGCTCGGCGGCAACCCGATCAAATCGAACGTCGCGCGAGTCAGGAGCACGGCTTTCGTCGCGTCGGCCGAAAACGAAAGATTCTTGCTCCGCAGGGCCTGGACCAGAAAAGCGTCGATCCAGGTGCGCACGCGGTCGGTCGAAGCGAAAGCCGGAATCGGCACCGACGCGGGTAGCGGCTGGAAGGACCAAAAAGCCCGTTCCTCGGTCGTAATTTCCAGGCCAGAGTCGAGCTTCTCGGGCTCGTCGCGAGCGACGGCCGAGCCACGGTCGATCCATCGTCCGACCAGTGCCACTTCGTCGGCTGTCAGCTTGACGTCGACGGGCGGCATTTCGCCGCTCGCAATGCGCTGGAAGAGCAGACTTTCGTCGCTTTTGCCAGGCACGATCGCGGGGCCCGAATCGCCGCCGCTGACCATCATCCGCCGCAACCGCAGGTCGAGCCCACCCTTGGTCTCTTCCTCGCCGCCATGACAGCGGAAGCAATGGGCCTTGAAGATCGGCCGGACGTGCTGTTCGTACGTTATCGGGCCGTCGATCGGTTCGTTGGCCCGAACCAAGCGTCCCAGACAACCGACAAGCAGCAGGCACAAGATGCACCGCATCACAGGCTGGATCCTGGCAGGTTTTTCGAGGCGAGGTCAGTCAGGCGGTTTCAGGCGGGCCGGCCACATTGTAACCCCTCCTGGGTCCAGCGACTACCGCGCGGCAAAAACTGCCCCTTTTCGGGCCAGATTTTGAAAATCGGCGCAATGTCGACCACAGCCCAAAGTGAGCGGGCCATTTTTTGTGGTCTACTACCGGGGCGACTTCGCCCCGGGCGCGATACACTAGAAGCGGGATTTGTTCATGTTTCGCCATCCGGTGGCCTCGCGCGCAACTGCGCTTTGCGCTTGACTGGAGCGATGGGGCTTTTTGAAGAAAGACCAGGCCATGAACTACAAAAAGATTCTGTTCGCCACCGATTTTTCGCCGGCTAGCGACGCCGCGCTAAAGTATGCCACTTCCTTGGCGCGCGACTCAGGGGCAACTCTGTTGATTGCGCACGTTGAGGAATTGCCAATGCCGTACCTCGGCGGAGAAATGTATTTCGCGCAACCGGAGTATCCCAATCCCGAGATTCGCCGGATGTTGGACGCCGTAGTGCCGACCGACAAGAACGTCCGTTACGAGCACCGGCTGGTGTTGGGCGTGGCGGCCGACGACATCGTGCGATTGGCCGATGAAGAGAAGGCCGATCTGATCGTCATTGGCACGCACGGCCGCACCGGACTCAAACGCGTGCTGATGGGCAGCGTGGCCGAATCCGTAATGCGGCTGGCCACGTGTCCGGTACTGACGATCAAGGAAGCCTACAAGCCGCCCGCGTAGTCCGTGCTACGCCACGGCGCCAGAGAGCCCGCTTGATCAGCCCTTGTCGGTGTCTTGCGAATCGTCGCAATTCGAGGCCACGAAAACGCGCGGCTCTCCGCTGACGTGCACCAGATTTCGGACCGCGGCCGAGGGATAGAGCTGCATGACGGCAGCCTGCGCCAGTTGCTTCAAGTAAAAACTTGGGACCGAGCCCGTGATCTCAACGATCCCGTCGAAAACCTGGCAACCGAGCTGGCGCAGCGGCCCATACTTGCTCGTGGCCAACGCGCTTGCGGCGGCCGCGTGAACCTGACGATCGCTAAGGTTGACTACCTTACAATCCGTCGGCTGGCTGGCAATAGCTATCATCTTGGCATCCTGAAGACAATTCGGGGTGGTGGCGAATTGCATACCCCAGATAGCGAATCGCGTGCCACACTCAAAATCTCGCTCTAAATTGGCAAAATCCGGCCACACCTGCATAATCGCTGTGCGGGCGGAGCACACTGCTTGGGCTCTGTAGACTCGACACCGCTCACCGCGGTAATGTAGCCCCCACTAGAATTCGGCCGGTGGCGATCTGCATAGCCGACGGATAAACGAATCCTTTTGTGAGCCGCACTGCGATGTTCGCGATGGTGCTGGACAAACCCGGCTCGCCCTTACGGGCCGCGCAGTTAAGTGCTCCACGGCCGGGGGCGGGCCAAATCGCGATCCGAGTGCATGCATGCGGTGTCTGCCGCACCGACCTGCACGTGGTCGACGGCGAGTTGCCCAATCCAAAACTGCCGCTGGTTCCCGGCCACGAGATCGTCGGCGTCGTGACCGCGCGCGGACCCAACGCGAATCGCTTTGCCATCGGTGATCGTGTGGGCGTGCCCTGGCTGGCAAGCACGTGCGGGGTTTGCCGATTCTGCGCCTCGGGTCGCGAGAACCTGTGCGACCGTCCCCAATTCACCGGCTATACCGTCGACGGCGGGTACGCTGAGTGCACGGTGGCCGACGAGCGCTATGCCCTGGCGATGCCTGCCGGCTACGATGATGCCGAAGCCGCTCCGCTTTTGTGTGCCGGCCTGATCGGTTATCGGTCGCTCGTTATGACCGGCGATGCCAAGAGGCTCGGCATTTATGGGTTCGGCGCGGCGGCGCACCTGGTTTCGCAAATTGCCAGCTTTCAAGGCCGGCGGATCTTCGCTTTTACGCGGCCGGGTGACCGCGAAGGCCAGGAGTTCGCGCGGCGGCTGGGTGCCGCGTGGGCCGGTGACTCGACCGCCGCCCCGCCAGAGCCGCTGGACGCGGCGATCATTTTCGCGCCGATAGGCGCTCTGGTGCCGGCCGCATTGGCGGCAACCGCCAAGGGTGGCACGGTTGTCTGCGCCGGCATTCACATGAGCGACATCCCCGGCTTTGCGTATCACCTGTTGTGGGGCGAGCGCGTGCTACGGTCGGTAGCCAACTTGACCCGGCGCGACGGTCAGGAATTCTTCGCCCTGGCGCCAACCGTTCCCGTCAAGGCCACGGTACAAACCTATCCGCTGCATCGGGCGAACGAAGCGCTCGACGACTTGCGCACCGGCCGCGTCAAAGGGGCCGCCGTTCTGGTGCCCGATGCGCCGCCAGCGCCTCGAGCAACTTCCGACTGATCAGTAGTTCGTCGCTTCCACGTTGAACTCCAGGATGGCGCGCAGCATGGCCCAGCCGGCGACGGCGGCCACCGCCGCCAGTTGCGTGACCCACCGCTTCCGGCCGTCAAATCGGTGGCCGGGAATCTGCGCCGCCCAGGCGACGGCCGGCGCGGCAAACAGTAGCACGGCGTTGACAAGGGTCAGCTGGGCATAGACATGTCCGCACAAAAGAAGTCCGGCGTAGAGAACTCCAGAAACTAACATCGATCCGCGGCCGACGCCGGCATGGCCCAGGCCAAGATGGGCCACCATAGCGCCGGCCTGCGTGGCCGCCAACGCTCCGCCAATCTGCGCCAAACGCTGGCTCCCAGACAAGCCGAGCGCGACGCTCGCCGGCGCCGCGGCGACCAACAGTATCGCGCTGAGCCGGGCCGCTGATACGCGTGCTGCCAAAGCATCCATCGCCACGATCCACCCGACCGTCAATGCGCTGGCGACGACCGTCAACAGCAAGGCATCCGGTTGAAACGTGTCGTGGCTCTTCACAAGGGGCCAAGAGAGTAGCAACATTGCCGAGGGCGCTGCAACGACGGTCGTGAGCAGTGTGCCGGGCAGCCCGACGTGTAATAGCGAGTCGAGCGTTCCCAAAATCACGAGCGGCAACGTCAGGAACAACAGCCATTCGCTCGCATCGAGGGGTGGAAAACCGCCCCATCCGAATAACGACCAATAGCCGCCGGCAAAGCCGATTCCCACGGCCAGCGGTCCGGCCCACGACCGGCGGTCGCGCGCGGTGAAGCGGCGTCGGGTGATATGCGCCGCGATCACTACGGTGGCCGCCGTCAAGACCAGCGGCCGCGCGACGCCGGCCCATAGATCATTCACAGTGAACATGCCCCGCGCCTCGCGCTTGTCCGTCCGCGGCCCCTTATTGGGCAGCACATTCCAAGCTCACCACCAGCAGCACTTCGTCCGAGAGCCCCTCGAGCAAAAACTTCATGCCATAATCGCTGCGCTTGATGCGGAAGCTGGTCTCGAACCCCGTGATGGCCGTTCCTTGCTGGTTCTTGCCCGAGCCGGTTCGTTCCAATTGCACGTTGATGGGTTTTTGGACGCCGTGCAAGCTGAGCGTGCCGTCGACCACGTATTTGCCGTCGCTCGATTTCTCGATGCGCGTGCTGCGAAACGCAATGGATGAAAACTGCTTGGCGTTGAAGAAATCGGGACTTTTCAAATGCTGCTCGCGCTTGGCGTTGCCCGTGTCGATGCTGTCGGTCTTGATTTGCACCTCCACCACCGGCTTGCTGCCCTCCAGGTTCAGCGTGCCCGAAATGTCATTGAACCGGCCCCAGGCATAGCTGGTGTTCAAGTGTTTGATGCGGAACAAGACGGTCGAATGCACGGCATCGACCGACAGCGGCTCGGCCCAGGCCGGCGCGGCGCCGACCACCATCACCACCAGGCCGTAAGTAACGGCGGCGGAAAATCCTGCGAAACCTCTTTCCATGACCGGCTCCTTTGAAACTTGAAAATCGAAATCCGGACAAACGGTGATCGATCATACGCCACGACGGGACAACGGCGTCCCGAACAAAATTATGCGCATGTCGCGGGCCGCTGGCGAGGCCGCCCCCGCTCGATTCCTGCGCTGGCATCGCGGGGGCTCGCTCGACCTCGGGCCGAAATCGAGCGCCGTGATTCGCGGGGCAACCTCCTCGATTTGAATTTCCTTGCGGCACCGAAGCGCGTCCCTTAGACTCGCGTCGTGCGTGCATCTCGCGAAATCCTGGCCGCTCCATCGGGCGATGCCCTCGCGCCGGATCCGACCCGCGCTCGCTACGGCGTGCTCGCGTTTCTCTGCTCGTTGTCGTTCGTGCTGTACTTAGATCGCGTGTGCATCGGCAAGGCGGTCGTGGATATCCAGCGGGATCTCGGCCTGAGCAATACCGAGATCGGCTACGCGCTGGGGGCGTTCACCATCGCCTATGGACTGTTCGAGGTGCCGACCGGCCGCTGGGGCGATCGGTTCGGCTCGCGCGGAGTGCTGACGCGAATCGTGCTGTGGTGGTCGCTGTTTACGGCCCTGACCGGCGCCGCGACTGGACTTGGAATGCTCGTCGCGGTGCGATTTCTGTTCGGAGCCGGAGAAGCGGGGGCCTATCCGAACGCCGCCCGCGTGATCTCGCGTTGGTTCGCGTTGGACCAGCGCGGACGCGTGCAGGGCCTGATGCTCACATCCGCCCAACTGGGCGCGACGATCGCGCCGACGCTGGCGGCCTACCTGATCGCCAGCGTCGGATGGCGGTGCACATTCGTTGTTTTCAGCCTGTTCGGCGTCGTGTGGGCAGTCGCCTTTTATGCTTGGTTCCGCGACGATCCGGCCGAATTTTCCGGCAGGCAGGAAACCCGTCAGCCGCCGCTTGAAGTCGCCACGGCGCCCACCCAGGCCGCGCACTCACTGCCAATTCCGTGGCGAAGCATCTTGACCAACCGCAACATCTGGCTGCTGGGCACTCTGCAAACGTGCTCTTCGTTTGTCTCCTACATGTACATGAGCTGGTTTCCGACCTACCTGGAAAAAGGCCGCCAGGTCGCTCCGATCGAAGCCGGCTGGCTGTCGTCGCTCGTTCTGGCGGGGGCTGCCGTCGGTTGCCTGGCCAGCGGGTTTGTCACCGATTGGCTGGCGCGCTTCACCAACCGCAATGCGGCGCGGCATCGCGTCTACGGTTTCTTGGGCACGGCGGCGGCGGCCGTCGCGCTCTGGTCCGGCATCGAGTGCGAGTCGCCGCTGGCGACCAGCATCTGGGCCTCGGTCGCGTTCATGGCCGCCATTTCACAGCAAGCCACTTTCTGGACCGTGACGATGGAAATCAGCGGCAAGCACCTGGGAGTCGTCTTCGGACTGATGAACTCGATGGGCGTGCCCGGGGCGTTCGCTTCGACGATGTTCCTGGGCCGCTTTGTCGATTGGATGCACGGCGAAGGTTACGAAGGCCGCGCGCAGTGGGATCCCGCGTTCTACGTCTACGCCGGCGTCCTGATGGTCGGCGCCTGCTGCTGGCTGGCCGTCGACGCGACCAAGAAGGTGCCCGACTCCGACATACCGGCCGACAAGCGCGCCGCGTGAGTCGAGCCGCGGTATGCAGTTCGCTGGCAAGGCGGCTCGACCGGATCATGCCCGGCTGCGGGCCGCCGGTCAGGCTCTGTCGTTTGGACCTCCATGCGAGCCTTCAAGCCGCTGCTCGTTTGCAGAGCAGGGACCGGCACAGACGATCTAACCCGAGGTCGGTTCGCGAAGGAGCCCGAAGAATTCCTCGATGCCGTCGGCCAGATAGTAGAAGTCGCCGAAGGCTTGCTTCAGCCAAATATCGCCTCTGCCCTCGCCTGGCGCAGTATCCAAGATGATCAATCCGCCCATCGGGGTGCCTCCGATCGGTAGGATTTTCGGCGGGTCGTTGTCGTCAAACAACACTAATGACCCGGGTTCTCCGAGTTCGGATTCCCAATGCGACGCGCCAATCCCGCTCAAGTATGTCAACAAAGCGGGGCGGACATCCTTCACCCACGGGCGTGATTTCGGGCTCATTGAAGTAGCCGCCGTTGAAATCCAGCACGAACCGGCGATAGTCGTCTGGAAAGTCCACTTTGATGCGTTGTTCGAGTTCGTCGAGTTGCGTTTCGCTCGGCAACGGGAACCGTTTGGTGGAAAACCGATTGTAAGCGTATTCGATGGTCGTCATATGGGCTGTGACTTCGAGCCAAGTTCCGCGAAGATGTCAGAACGACTCAATTCCAACACATTTCGTTAGAAAATCGGAAAGCGATGGAGCGATCCAAATTGCGTCACCGCGGTCAAGATCGCCGTATCCAACGTGATACAAGCCAAAACCTTGCTGGCCTTCTTGATAGAAGAGGACATGACCACCACCACCGTCGCCAATGGGTAGCGCTCCTGGTAATCGTTGGCGGATGCTATATGCTTCGTCCATCTCGATGGCCCCCATTGGCCCCCAAATACGAATGTATTGTCCGCCGGTATGCTGCAACTCAATTTCCGTCGCCTGCCTCACGATCTCGAGATAGTCCGTCGGAACGGCGCCGAAGTACTCTTGAAGCTTAGCCACTTGTGTTGCCCCAGCAGGTGCGCCGCTGGCGAGCAGTTTGAATGAGGAACAAATGAACGCTGGCATTGGCCATGGGTCTCCAATCAAAATCCTGCAAGGGTACGGCGGTAGATGCTGCAATCCGCTGGAAATCCGCCCCCCCGCCAAACAGGCGTTACGAAGTAATCGTAATCGCTTGCTGGGCCGCACTCCGTTGTCGGAGCCTATCTAGCAACTCCGGCGACAGAAAATCGCCAGCGGAACTGAGATCGGCGATGTCGCGAGTTTGTTTCTCAAGTTCCGCTTGGATCACCGGATCATTTAAGACGCGCAGCTCTACTCCCGGTTCGCTCGGCGAGACATCATCCCTGTTCGTCACGAAGTAATCTAGCGCCTCGTATGTGCAGCGTGCTGCCCAAGCTGATTCTTGTGCATCTCCCGACTGCAGGCAACGCAATGAGTAGGCTAGCGCCGATAGTGCATCGCTGCCATATGCGGTCAACGGAGTCCAACCGGGAGCGTCCTGATCTGGAATCAATGCCACGACGTCGGCAAGTATTTTACCGGTCGTCGCGTTTTTGGATGCAGTCGTGATATGGGTCCAAACATAGTTCAGCGCAGCGTCAAAAAGGCTGGCGCGACCCGTCAGCGCACTCGTCGCGGCAAATCTATCGAAGACGCTGGCGAGCCGCTGAGCGCAACTAGCCGCAAAAGCAACGCGCGAAGGCGGAGGCAATCGGTCGAGTTTGTGCTTAAGTAATTGTTCTTCAAATTTGAGCATTGTGACTACCTCGGAAATATGGCTGTAGTCGGACTCGTGATGATTCCGCCCGCTGCTTCGATTGCCTCGATACATTCCTGGCAAAACGGGCGGGACGCTGTTAATTGCGTTGGGACGAAGCCATTTTGGGCCGCGTGCTCAAGGGCGGTCAACTCGGCGTGTGCTCCCGCTAGCCGTGCCGCTACGTCGCGCGGCCCTAAAAGTGCTCTTTGCGCCGGAGTTAAATCTCGGCCGCCACTGGCTACAATTCGAGTTCCACTCGAAGTCTCGAGGATCGCAGTCGTGCGCTGAACTCGAGCTATCGGATGAAGTGTCTCGTGTATTTCGCCGACCCGCTTGCCTAAGGAAACAGGTGATTTTAGCGCCCGAGCCGCATTGACATTTGCCCCGAGCCCCAGCACGCCGGCGGCGACCTGTGCGCCATTGCTGAGATTGATGCGGTTCTGCGAAGCGTCATAAGTACCCTGAACGACACCCACCGCGTTGCCGGCCGCGTCGTAGGCGATCAGCGCGCCGCTTGCGGTTTTGGCGATTGAGCCGCCCTTGCTCAGTGCTGATGTAATCCCGCCAGTTCCAACAGCGATCAGCACCTCGCCACTTGCCGTTGCAATCGTCACTGCCGTGTCGTATCCCCGGTCACGATCCTCCTGCGTGACGCCGATCAACTCGAGTTGGCTCGTGCTCAACCCCAGCGTGGCAACGTTCTTGATCGCCGTCGCCGAGGCGTTGACCAGTGCCCTGCCGCCGGTGCCAAGCCCCGCCGCCGCAGCACTGGCGACTTCGCCCGGTAGTCGCACCGCGGATTCAATGTCAGCGGCCAGCCGACTGGAGCGGGCCATGCCCGGCGTGGTGCCGCCCGTCAAATCAGCCACGGCTTGGTTGCGTCGGATCACCGCGTCAAAAAACGATGGCGACTGCTTGCCGCCCCCCGAGCCGCCTGCGCCGCCGGTGGGCGACCACCAGCCGCGATTCTGCGGAAAGGCCCCGTGTGGGTGCTTACTGGGATCCCATTGCGCTTCCTGCGCATGCGAGCCTTCAGCAAGCCACTGCATGCGCTCTTGCGCATCTCTGACTTGCGCCTCGGATACCAACAAGCTGCGCAGTTGGCTCTCGTGGCGTGGGGAAATCGTGGCCAGCCATTCCAACAGTTCGCGCTGGGCCCGGGCTTCCGCTTCCTTGCTCAATAGGCTGCGCAGTTGGCGTTCGTGCTGTGGCGAGATGCTGGCGAGCCATGCCAGGTGCTCGCGCTCGGCCCGTGCATCGGCCTCTGCCACGCAAGGGCTCGGGACGGGCTTGCCGAGCAACGCTTGCGCAAACAGCCAGGCCTCGCTTGGTGGTGATGCGCCGGCTCCTTCCACCCCCGCTTCCTTGCGGAAATTGCGATCCATCGAAACTCTCCTGCTTGCGCAACAAAAAAGAGCCCGCGGCCAGCGTGCGCCTGGAAAAGCGCACACCAGCTACGGGCTCTTTGGATACTCGCTGTCAGGTGCCTATTGGCACGATTACGTGCTGTCGAGCTCGCTCGGATACCCCGATCACGCGCGGTGACCGTCCTCAGCGATTACTGAGTGAGCGTCAATGTAGTAAGAGATAGGGCCGTTTTCAACGCCGAAAGTGAGCCACAAAAGACTTATCGGGCGGTTTCGATCATCCGACGACAGGCTGCGGCTGATCCGCGCATCGGGTTCGCAGCAATCTGTCGGTCTCCGCCCTACTTCTTCGCCACGCCCAGCGCTTCCAATTGCTTGGCGATGTCCTTGGCGTGTTCTTTGGTATTCACTTTCTGGTCGATCGCCTTGACCACTCCGTCGGGACCGATGTAGAAAGTCCAGCGCTCGGCGACCGGCCGCCCTTCGTGGACCACGCCGTAGGCTTCGGCCGTCTTTTTGCCCGGGTCGCTCAGGATCGGATAATCCAGGTTCAGCGATTTGGCAAAGTCCGTGTTCTTTTGCACGTCGTCGACGCTGGCCGTGAAGTAGGCGACGTCAAACTGGCGAATGGCCGCGCCGTCTTCCTTCATACTCTTGCACTGGGCCGTGCAGCCGCCGGTGAACGCCTTGGGAAACCAGGCGATCACCACCGCCTTCTTGCCCGCGAATTGCGACAGCGAATACTCCTTGCCGTCGGAACCCTTCAGTTTGAAGTCGGGCGCCTTGTCGCCCACTTTTGGGGTGTCCGCGCGAGCGATGGTCGTGACAGCTAGACTCACAACGGCAACCATGGCAAGTAATCGTTTCATCGTGGTTCCTCCTGGGAAGTTGTCAGTCGGATGATTGGCAGGCCGCGTCATTCTATATCATCGAACAACCGCCGGCGCGTCTCTCTAATCGAGCTTATGTCACCGCCCCGCAGAACTGCGAAACTCGGGGCGCACGATAGCGAATCTCAAGCTGCGGCGTGTCCAACCGGATATTGCCGCGGATTTTCGAATCCAAACACAAATCCAACGTGCTGCTGGTGAGTTGCGTGCGCTCGACCGGGTACGGCGCCACGCCCGTGGCAATCATTTCCTCGACCTTGTTCATCAGGCACGTCGAATAGGCGACGTTCGGCGTCACCGGCAGCAAAAACTGCGTCGACAATGGCTGATCGCGGCCGCCAATGCGGCAGGCGAACGTATAGTCTTGCACCGCGCCGTTGATCATCAAGAGCGTGGCTCGCAACCCGTCGCGATACTCGATCAGATACGCCGCCGGCTCCTTGACCAGTGTCTCCAGCTCGCCGCTGTGCACCAGGTCTAGCGGCCGCCCATCTTCCAGCCCGATGCCCGAGCGGGAGGTGGAGCGCGACAGCGCCGCTTCGAGCAATCGCCGCGACCAGCGGCCGTCCTTGCCGGCCTGCCAGACGGCCGGGCCTTGGATGAGTTGCACGGCCCGCACGCCGGTCTCTCCGTTGCGGCGGCGTTCGAGCATCGACTGCATGGCTTCCAGGGCGTGAAAGTCCATGGCGTCGGACGAGCCAACCCCGACCATCAGCGCCTCTTCGATCGTCGAGTCCAGCGGCACCTCGACGCTGGGCAGCCGCCACGTCACGCTCAGGCTCGACCCGGCCAGCAGCGGAAAGCCCAGCCGCTTGGATGCCGCAACCATCTTGCCGGCTTTTTCGTGGCTGTAGGAAAGATGCTTGTCGTTGAACACCGGCACGTTGCGTCCCTCGGCCTCGAACACCTTGACTACCTGTTCGAAGAACTCGTAGCGCGGATAGAGAATCTGTCCCTTCTCATTCGTCGGGTAGTTGCCGTGTTCGCCGATCACGAGCACGCCGTCAACCGCCAAATGGTCGGTGCCGCAGCGCAGCGCCTCGGCGATCGTCGGATACACTGTAAAGCCGAACTCCTGGGCCCGCGACTGGCTTTGATCGCCCTCGGGCTTCTGATCGACGTACAGCGCGACCACGTCCATCGGGGGCCGATGCCAGCGCCCATTCCACGGATAGCCGACGAGAAACCGGTCGCCCATGTGCTGCGCATGCGAGAGGTACGTCCAGACGGTGGTGATGATCGCCAGGCGCTTGCGCGGTTTTGGGGAAGGTTCGGCCACGAGTTATGCCCTGCGAAACATCGATTGTGCCGGCGGCCGATAGCGAATCGCCAGGTGCGGCGTTTCCAACCGTTTTCCGCCTTGAGCGAGCGAGTCCATTCCGGCGGCGACCAGGCCCGTGGCCAGCAGCGTGCGCTCGCGCGGATAGGGAACTTTTCCGGTGATGATGAACTGTTCGATGTACCACACCAGCGCGTCGAAATTGTGGGGCTGCGTGTCGTGGCCGCCGCCCAAGTACATTTGCGTCGACAGCAAATCATCCTGGCCGTTGAGTCGCGCGGCGAACATGATGTCCCCCACCAAGGGACTGAGCAG
>JBGQHN010000053.1:0-18142 GCA_041497975.1 Planctomycetia bacterium
ATCGCGCCCACTCGGAGGTGCTCCAGAGCAAGTTCTTGAGCCGAGTACCGGACCAGGCGTCTTTGCAGCCGCTCAATCCGAGATTCACCGCCAGGCCTCAGGCGAGAATGTCGCGGATCACCTCGCCGCCTTCGACCAACGGCACCGGCCGCCCTTGGGCGTCTTGGATCCGATGATGCGGATCGATGCCCAGGCGATCGAAAATCGTGGCGGCCAGATCTTCGGGCTTGGTCGGGTGATCCAGGGCGTAGGCGGCATCGCGGTCCGTGCTGCCGTACACCATGCCACCGCGCACCCCGCCCCCGGCCAGCACGGCCGGAAACAGCGTGCTCCAATGTCCGCGGCCCCAGTTGTCCGTGGCTTTGGGCGTGCGACCCATTTCGCCAACGGCCACGACCAGTGTTTCACCCAGTAGTCCGCGATCATCCAAATCCACCAGCAGCGCCGACAGCGACTGGTCCAGTCCGGGAACCAGGTGGTCTTTCATGTCGTTGCTGGTCAAGTGCGAATCCCATCCATAGCCGTCGGGCGCGTCCCAGGCCACGGTCACGAACCGCGTGCCGGCCTCGACCAATCGCCGCGCCAAAAGCGTGGACTGGCCAAACAAGTGACGGCCGTAGCGGTCGCGCATCGCCGCGGGCTCCTGGCGAATGTCGAGCGCGCGTCGCACTTTATCGGAGGTGACCAACGACAGGGCCCGACTGCGAAACTGACCGTAGGCCGCCAGCGAGCGGCTGTCGTCCATGGCCCGCCTGGCCCGATCGAACTGGTCGACCAGCGAGCGGCGGGCATGGAGCCGTTCGATCGTCAAGCCGTCGTCGAGCGCCAGACCCTGAATGCGGAAATCGAGTTCATCGTCCGTGCAATCGCGGAAGAAGGGATTGTCATTGTCATCGCGCTTGCGGATCTGCGTGGCCAGCGGATCGTAGCCCCGCCCCAACCAACCGGCGTACTGGCCGGGCCGGTCGAGACGGCTCGAATAGGTTTGCAGGTGGCCCAGCCGGTTCGGCAAGTAGACGCAGCCGGGCATGTCCCGCGTCGGCCCGCCGGGTGCACGTTCATCGAGGTAGTCGACGACCGATCCGTAACTGGGCCAGTCCTTTTCGGTCGCGTTGAACCCGCCGCCGATCGGCACGTGCCAGGGCCGGCCCGTCTGAATGTAATGTCCCGCGGTGCTGTGGTCATTGTACGGGTGCGTCATGGTGCGGATGACGCAGTACTTGTCCGAAACTTGCGCCAGCTTGGGCATCAGCTCGCAGATTTTCAGTTCCGGCGTGCGCGAAGCGATCGGACGAAACGGGCCGCGAATCTTGCCGGGCGCCAACGGCTTGAGATCGAACGTTTCGAGCTGGCTGGGGCCGCCAAACAAGAACAGAAAAATGACATTCTTGGCCCGGGCGGATCGCGTATTGCCGGTGGCTTCGGCCTTCAGGACGCGCGGCACGCTCAGTCCCAGCAAACCCGCGCCGCCGGCTCGCAGGATTTCGCGGCGCGTCCATCCGATAGCGGTGCGTCTTGCTGGGGCCAGGATGTTGAGCATGGTTCGGTGTTTTTGCACTTGCTGGACAAGCCAGCGGCGGTACTCGGCGTCAGGCGAGCACTTCGGAAATCACTTGTCCATCCACGAGCGGAAGGGGCCGGCCCAAGGTGTCGTGCACCATCATGTGGTGATCGATACCCAGCAGGTGATACATCGTGGCCAGCAAATCCTTGGGGCTGATCGGCCGATCGGCCACGTCGCCGCCGTGCTTGTCCGAGGCGCCGACAACGCAACCGCGCTGGGTGCCGCCGCCGGCCACGAGCGACGAGTACACGCGCGACCAGTGATCGCGGCCGCCGCCTTGCCCCGTCGTGATTTTCGGTGTCCGGCCATGTTCGCTGGTGCACACGACGAGTGTTTCGTCCAGCAGACCGCGCTGGTCCAAATCGGTGATCAAGCCGTACCAGGCCTGGTCCAGGCCGGGGCACAATTCTTGTTTCAGCCGCGCATAGTGGTTGTAGTGCGTGTCCCAACCGCTGCCGGCCAGGCCGTACTCGTCCCAAAACACGCTCACGATACGACTGCCCGCTTCGACCAGCCGCCGCGCGGCCAGGCACGACTGCCCAAACAGCGTGTGCCCATAGAGCTCGCGCATTGCGGTGGCTTCTTTGCGAAGATCGAGCGCGTCGCGCAGCTTGTCCGAGGCCAAGAGCTCGTAGGTCATCTGGCGGTAGCGGTCCAGTTGTTTGCCGCGCGCCGTGGCGGCCAGGTCGCGCCGCGCGATGTCCAATTGCAAAACGAGCGACTTGCGGCGGCTGAGCCGGTCGAGCGTTACGTCGGCTGGCAGATTTGTGGCGGAGGGAACGTAGAAATAGCTATCCGGGCTCAGGCCGATGTACGGATCGTTTTCGTCGAATCGCTTGTCGGCCAAGGTCTTGGGCAGCCCCTTCGTCGCCCGGCCGACATAGTCCGTCCACACCGGATCGTATTCCGCGCCCAGGAACGTGGCGTACGGGCCGGAGCGGGGCACTTCTCCGATGCGGCGACTGCTGAACTTAAAGGGCAGAGCCATGTTCACCGGCACGCTGCGTCGCGGCGCCAGGCCCGAGCGCTCGCGCTGGGCTTCCACGTAATCGACCACCGAGCCGAAAAACGGCCAGTTGCGCGGATCGCGCGGATTCAGCTCGGCCGGCAGGTCGAGCGTCGGCACTCCGGTCAGGGCAAACGCGACGCCGTGCAGCGGATATGGGTGCGTCAAGGAGCGAATGACCGTCGTGCGGTCCATCACCTTGGCAAACGTGGGCAGCAACTCGCAAACCCGGCAGCCCGGCAGGCTGGAGGGAATGGAATTCAAGTCGCCGCGGATTTCCAGCGGCGCGTCGGGCTTGGGATCGACCCATTCCAGTTGGCTGGGCGCGCCGTACAGGTGAATGAGAATGATCGACTTGGCATGGCCGAACGACTTGGGCCGCGCCGTCGCTTCGCTCGCGCTCGCGGCCCGCCAATCGAATAGGTCCGCCAAGCTCATTCCGGCCAGACCAAGGCCGCCAACGCGCAGCAAGTCCCGACGGGTCATGCCGTCACAGAGCTCGCGAGCCGACCCGAGGATCCGCAACATGGTTCGATCGCTCCAGGCTAGTCGTCTGTGCGGCCGCCGTACCGAAAGCATCAAGTCGCGCCGATATGTTAGCACATTTGCTGGCCTGTAACCAGACGCGCACTCGATTTTGTCGGGCAATCTACTGCTTGCGTGATCGTGTTTCGCTCGAGTCAAAGACCAGCGGCGGCTGATGGGCCTTCTCCCGCATGCTGTTAACGAGCCGCAGTACGGAGGGTTGCCGGACGATGCGCCGCTCCAAGGCTCGCTTGCCCGGCACGTCGAGCAGCGAAACACCCAGCAACAGCGCCAAGATTCCTTGGCCCGGCGTGAAGAGCATGACGATGCCGGCCATGACGAGCACGGCGCCCAGCGCGTTCTTGGCGATCAGTAGCGTCCAGCGCAACACCGGGTGCAATTCGCTCCACCGCTCGAGCGGTTTGTGCTGGTGGGTGAAGTAGTCTGGAGGGATCGTGATCAGGAAATGCCGCACGGCCCACAGGCTGAAGACCAACAGCGCGACCCAGGCCGCGACGACCGCAATGGTGAAGCCGATGTGGTGTTCGAGCCAGTTCGTAAGGGCGGTGATAAATTGCATGGCGGCCGGGCTGCTTTCGCCTGCGATCGTGGTGCTCACTCGTCGATCATTTGCAGGCGCCGCGCGTGCCGCCCGCCATCGAATGGGGTCGTCAGCCAAACTTGCACGATATCGAGCGCCAAGGCGAGCGGGATCAGCCGCTGGCCCAGTGAAATCACGTTGGCGTCGTTGTGGGCTCTGGCGAGCCGCGCCGATTCAAGGCTCCAACATACCGCGCAACGAACGCCACGCACGCGATTGGCGACAATCGCTTCGCCGTTGCCCGAGCCGCCCAAGACAATTCCGCGTTCGGATTGTCCGGCGGCGACTGCTTGGGCCACCGGACGAATAAACAGCGGATAGTCGACCGGTTCGGTCGAGTGCGTGCCAAAATCCTTGACGTCATGCCCCAGGCCCGCAAGCAGCTTGACGATTTCGCCTTTGTACTCGAACCCGGCATGGTCGGAGCCGATCGCGATGTGCATGGTTGGTAGTTCCGGGGACCAATTTAGCGTTGCGCTCGTGGCACAGTCCTTGCCAGCTTACTGCTCACTTGCTGGACGTGAAAGTGGCCTGCGTGGCCGCTCCCCATCGCCCGGCGTGGCCTCTTTGCCTGGCGGGAAGTGTGCGTCATGATATTTGGGCAAGCCGGCGATGGCTTTCACGTCCCAGGGCAAAAACCAAAGACCAGCAGCATGACCATTCAACCCATCTTGATCGACGAGCGGTGGCGCGAGTCGCGGCACAGCGGGACCTTTCAGGCGGAAAACCCCGCACTGCAAACTCCGCTCGACGAAGTCTACCCCGTCAGCTCGTGGGCCGACGTCGACGCGGCGCTTGATTCGGCCGTGAGGGCCGCGGCGACGCTGCGGCAGGCGCCGGGCGAGCTCGTCGGCGAATTCCTGGAATGCTACGCCGCGAACATCGAGGACCAGCGCGAGGCGCTCGTGGCCATGGCGCATGCCGAAACGGCGCTGCCGATCCGTCCGCGGTTGGCGGAAGTCGAACTGCCGCGCACCGCCAGCCAATTGCGCGAGGCGGCGCGCGCCGCGCGCACGGGCAGTTGGATGCGGCCCGCGATCGATACCAAGCTTGGCATCCGCTCCTGCCATGCGCCGCTGGGGCCGGTGTTCGTGTTCGGGCCGAATAATTTTCCGTTCGCGTTCAACAGCGTCGCCGGCGGCGATTTTGCCGCCGCTATCGCCAGCGGAAACCCGGTGATCGCCAAAGCCAACACCTCGCACCCGGGCACGACGCGGCTTTTGGCCCTGGCGGCACACCAGGCGGCGCACCAAGTGGGCCTGCCCAGGGGCAGCGTGCAACTGCTCTACCGCACCAGCCACGCCGATGGATTGCGCGCCGTGGCTGACCCGCGAACCGGCGCGACCGGCTACACCGGCAGCCGCGCGGCGGGGTTAGCTCTCAAAGCAGCCGCCGACAAGGCCGGCAAGCCAATCTATCTCGAGCTGTCGAGCGTCAATCCGGTGGTCGTGCTGAGCGGCGCAATCACGACCCGCAGAGAGCAAATCGCCGCAGAATTCACCACGAGCTGCCTGATGGGAACCGGTCAGTTCTGCACGAATCCTGGGATCGTGATTGTTTTGGCTGGCGCCGAAACCGATCGTTTCATCGAAGTGGTGGTCGAGAAGTTTCGCGCCGCGCCGGTCGGGACGCTGCTCTCGCGGGGCGTCGCGCAATCGCTGGAAGCAAACGTCAAAAAGCTCGTCGCCGCCGGAGCAAAAGTGCTCGCCGGCGCAACGCCAGGCGGAGGCGCCGGGCACAGCTTCGCCAACACGCTGTTGGCGATCTCGGGTTCGCAATTCTTGGCAAGTCCCGAGGTCTTCCAGACCGAGGCCTTCGGCAACGCGTCGCTGTTTGTCGTCGCCGAAAACGCTTCGCAGGCCGGCGCGATCGTCGACGCGTTGGAGGGCAATCTGACCGGCTGCGTTTATTCCGACTTGCTCGGCAGCGACGGTTCGCTGTATGACGAATTGGCGCCGCGGCTGCGGCGAAAAGTCGGCCGACTTCTCAACGACAAAATGCCCACCGGCGTCGCGGTCAGCCCGGCAATGAACCACGGCGGTCCGTTCCCGGCCACTGGACACCCGGGCTTCACGGCCGTGGGCATTCCTGCGGCGATAGACCGCTTTACGGCGCTGGAATGTTACGACAACGTGCGACCGGGCCGATTGCCTTTGGTGCTTGCCGATAAGAACCCCACCGGGACAACCTGGCGATTGATCGACGGCCAGTGGACGCAGGCCGACGTCGCCACTTAAGAGAGTTTGAGCTGCCGGAAGATGCGATGCCCCCGCGCGAACTATTTTGCGGCGGTTTTCTTGGCTGACTTGGCTTTCTTGTCCGCTTTGGCCTTGTCCGCTTTGGCCTTCGCGTCGGCTTTGGCTTTCGCGTCGGACTTGCCCTTTTTGTCCGCCTTGGCCTTCGGAGCGGCCTTAGCTTTCTTGGAGCCCGAAGCGTCCTTTGCGGCGCGTTTCTTTTCATCGCGCACCTGATGCGCTTCGGCTCGCTTTTTCGACGAGCTCTGGTCCGAGGTCATCGACGTCGCGTCGAACGACGCGTCAAGCGGACCCATCATTCCTTGAGGACCCATGGGAATGAACTGCGGCATGCCGGTGCGCACCTGGCCGCGGCGACGAGACTGCAAGGCGCGCATTTGAGCAATACCCAGCGCCTGCTCGGGTGTCAATTGAGTCTGGCCGGCAGGCAGGCTACCCGGGGCAAGGACCTGCGCAAAAGCCGCCGGACATGCCAGCGATATCGCGATCGCAAGCACGAGCCGAGTTCTCACGCGTTGAAGCTTGTCGCTCATTGCTTAGTCACCTCGGGAACCGCCCAAATCGAGTTCGACTTAGTTATCCCATTTACCGCAACCTATACCTTTTACTGTAATTCCAGGGACCGCGAAAGGCAAACAACTGCGCGGAACCGCTGAAAATCAGGCCAATACTTCCTCGGCTTTGATCGAGTCAGCCCGGGCGCGCACGGACTGGGAATCCAATCGGGCTGGCAATAGTTGCAACACGCTTTCGGCGCCGGCGGCAATGCCCGTGCGAATTGCATCCAATGGAGCGGCTCCCTCCGCTAACGCCCAGGCGATTCCCGCGGCCAGACAGTCGCCAGCTCCAATCGGGTTTACCGGCAGCAGTTTCGGCGGTGTCAGCCTGTACTGCCGCCCTTGTGAGCTGGCCCAGGCCGGTAGAGCGCCGTCGGTGACGACGACCCATTCGGCCCCGCAATGGTTTAGCTCGTTCATGGCCGCGCGCAATTGCGTGTCAGAGACCAGCAATCGTCCCACGGTGTGCGCCAGCTCCTGGCGATTCGGTTTGACTAGAAACACGGGCCTCTCCAGCGCAGCCCTCAATTCTTCGCCGCGAATATCCAGAACGACGGGGCAGGGGGTATTGCTGAGTAAGTCGCGAAAGAAAGTGGAGGGCGCGCCGGACGGCAGCGAACCGGTCAGAATCGCTACACGAGCCTGGGACGCCCGCTCGGCGTAGACCTGGGCGAAGCGCGCCAACTCGTCGGCCGTGACCGGTCCGGCATTTTCCACCAGCTCGGTAGCCTCGCCGGACCAGATATCCAGAATTGTCGTACAAACGCGCGTGGCCCAGTGAGCCGGGATCCACTGCGCGTGAATTCCCAGCGAGGTAAACTCGCGTTGGATCCGCTCGCCCGTCGAACCGCCCGCAAGCGCGATCGTCTCGGACGGCGCCCCTAGATGAGCCAAAGCGATACCTACATTGAGGACTTTTCCCGACGCGCACCAGTGCACGTCGAGCGCGCGGTTGACTTCCGCCGGGCGAAAGCCTTCGAGCCGCACGATCTGTTGCCAGGCGGGGGTGAGTCCGGCGGCGATAATCAAAGTTGTGCCTCGAGGATTTGCGTCAACTCTTGGTCCGACAAGCTGCGCGGATTGCCGTCCATGCTGTTGCCTCGCGAATCGCGTACCAGTTCTGGTATTTGATTTTGCGTAACGCCCAATTCCGTCAAGCGCCGCGGAACGCCAATTTGCCGACCAATCTCGTCAATGCGTTCAATGAGAGCGTCGACCGCGTCTGGGGCGGACGCGCCCGGCGCCAGGCCGACCAATCGGGACAGTTCCGCCAACTGTCGCTCGGAAATCTGACGGTTTACGCGCAGGGCCACCGGCAGCATCATCGCGCAGGCCAGGCCGTGAGGCACGCGCGCGTGCACTCCCAGGGCGGCGGCCACGCCGTGAGCCATGCCCAGCCCTGAATTGGCCAAGGCCATGCCCGACAGAAGCGCGGCCTGGGCCATGGCTTCGCGCGCCGGTCGCGAGTTGCCATTTTCCACAGCTTCGACAATCGCGCCCAGCGCCAACCGCAATCCGTCGGCGGCCAGCGCCTGCGGAATCGCGCGGGCTTTGCGCGAAATATAGCTTTCAATCAACTGCGTGATGGCGTCCATTCCGGTCTGAGCCGTAACGGCCGGCGGCAGGGTGAAGGCCAGTTGGGGATCGATCACCACGGCGCGCGGCAACATCCATTGGCTTCGCAAGCTTTTCTTGAAGGGCGGCGCGTAGCTCGAGATTACGGCATTTTTCGTGGCTTCGCTGCCCGTGCCGGCCGTTGTTGGCATGGCAACGACCGGCAATGGTCGCGCGGTGATCGCGAGCCCGCGGCCGACTCCTTCCAGGTAGTCCCGCACCGTCTCGGCGGAGGTGTTGGTCGCGAGCACGGCGACGGCTTTGGCCAGGTCGATGGCCGACCCGCCGCCGACGGCAATCACGAGATCGCCGTCGCGGACGCCCCGGTTGCGAATCCGGGCGGAAACTTCATCGACGTCGGTCACTTCCGGTTCGCGGTGGATCGTGGCAAGCTCGATGCACTCGACGCGATGCTCGGCAAGCACGTCCTTCAGCTGCGCCGCAAAACCACCGGCGGCCAGGGTGCGCGAGCCAAGTACGACAAAAGCTCGCTGGCCCAGGGCGGCCGCCGCCGGCCCGACTTCGCGCCAACGTCCCCAGCCGAATGTGATGCGCTCGGGGGCGAAAAAATCATAATTCGAAATCGAGCAGGCAGCCATGAGTCTTATCCCCGGCAACACGCGTCGCGCGGAGTGTATTATCGACGGGGCGGATCCATTTGCCCAGGCTGTTGCACTCCTATTCGATCCGGTAAAATGTCCGGTATGAATCTGGAAGGCACCCGCCGCGTGTTGGAGACGACCAGCCATGAAACGGCCAACCAATATCTCCGCTTCGGGTGGAATTTGATCAATCAATATGTCGTCGAAGCCACGGAGGATCAGCCGGCGACCGTGAAGTACGTGCTGGCCTCGGTGCGCCGCCTGGAGGATACTCGACGGATCGTGACGTTGACCGAAATCCAGGAAGTCAACGAGTATCTGGGCATGGGATGGAAACTAATCGATCGACACGTCACCACTAAGGACTCGGACGATCGACGTCACGAAACAATGCACTTCGTGTTGGCCTGGCAGAGCGAAGATCCGCCGCCACAGCCTGGCGCGGCGCCGACCGTCAACCGCGAACTGAACGCGGATCTGGCGGAGGTAGATGACGACATTTGACGTGCGGGTGGCGCTCCCGCGTCCGTTTTGGATTGTTTTCGGCACACTTTGGATCCGCCCAGGCGCCCAACCATCATGAGCCCCGAATCCACAAGGCGCGATATGCTCAGCCATTCGATTGCCGCGGCAGGCGCCGCGGCACTGTTGGGGCAATCGGCGCCGGCCGCCGCCGTAGCGGAGCGGCCGCCCGACGAGCCGTTTGGATACTGCCTCAACACGAGCACGATCCGCGGCCAAAAGCTGCCCTTGGCAGCGGAAATCGAAATCGCGGCGCGCGCCGGCTACCAAGGCATTGAGCCGTGGGTTCCCGAAATCGATCAACATGTGCAGTCGGGCGGATCCGTCAAGGATCTGCACAAGCGGATTGTCGACTCGGGCTTGACCGTGGAAAGCGTCATTGGGTTTGCGGAGTGGATCGTGGACGACGATGCGCGGCGCGCGAAGGGCCTGGAGGAAGCCAAGCGCATCATGGATCTTACGATCGAGATCGGAGGCCGTCGCCTGGCGGCGCCGCCAGCCGGCGTTTCGGACGCCGACCGTCTGGATTTGGTCAAGATCGCCCAGCGCTATCGGGCGCTGCTGCTCGTCGGAGATCATCACGGCGTCGTGCCGCAGCTCGAATTGTGGGGCTTTTCCCGCGTGTTGAGCAAATTGAGCGAAGTCACGTTCGTGGCGGTTGAAACCGCGCATCCACAGGCCTGCATCCTGCCCGACTGCTACCATATCTACAAGGGCGGGTCGGATTTTGTGAGCTTGCGAGTGATCGATGGCGGGGCCATGCATGTGTTTCACATCAATGACTATCCGGCGCACCCCGACCGCAAGGACATCACCGACGCGTACCGCGTGTATCCCGGCGACGGCATCGCGCCTTTAGGCCCGATGTTTCACCATCTGCGCGACAACGGCTTTCGCGGCATGCTTTCACTGGAACTGTTCAACCGCGACTATTGGAAGCAGGACGCGCTGCTGGTGGCACGCACCGGCCTGGAAAAAACCCGCGCGGCCGTGCAAAAGGCACTGCACTAGGCTTTCGAACGCGCGGGACACGACCCGCGGCGCCACAAGGGCCAGTCGATGGGCGACGAGGCGAGCTACATCTGCGACTCTTGTGGGGAAGAGATCGTGATTCCCATCGACCCCTCGGCCGGCTCGCATCAAGTCTACGTGGAAGATTGCCCCGTGTGCTGTCATCCCCACGTGTTGTCGATCGAACTGGACGAATCGGGCGCGGCGCGGGTATGGAGCGAGCACGAATAGCATTCATCACGTGCCCCGACGCCTCGTGCGCATGCCGCTTGCGGAATCGCCCAAAAGACCAGCACACGGCGCTCGGTCCGACGAAGCTTACCCTGCGTGAGATGCGCGAGGGAGCGTGGCCTGACGAGCCGTCAGGTGAGCACGCCGCTGGTAGAGTGCGATTCCAACACGCCGTCCCGCATGCGCAGCGTGCGATGCGCGCGGGCGGCGATATGCGGCTCGTGCGTAACTATGACGATCGTCTTGCCGGTGGCGTTGAGCGCTTCGAGCATCTGCATGATTTCTTCGCCCGTGGCCGAGTCCAAGTTTCCGGTCGGCTCGTCGGCCAGAATGACGTGCGGGTTGTTGACCAGCGCCCGGGCGATGGCGACGCGCTGTTGCTGGCCGCCGGAGAGCTGGAACGGTCGGTGATCCAGGCGATCCGCCAGCCCGACCATTTCGGCCATTTCGATGCAGCGGCGCTTCGCATCGCGTGAAATATTGCCTTGATAGTAGAGCGGCAGCTCGATGTTTTCGACGACCGTCAACTGCGCCACCAGATTGTACGACTGGAAAATGAACCCCAAGTAACGGCTGCGGATTTCCGACAGCGCGTCGTCGTCCAGTTGCGAGACGTCCTGGCCGCCCAGAATGTATTGGCCGCGGGTGGTTCGATCCAGGCACCCGAGCAGATTCAACAGCGTGCTTTTTCCGGAGCCTGACGCGCCCATAATGGCCACGAAGTCGCCCTCGGGAAAGTCGATCGAGACGCCGCGCAAAGCGCGCACCACGATACCGCCCTTGAGGACGTAATCCTTGTGCACGTCGATGACCCGGGCCGCCATTTTCATCGGACCAACCTTGGGAAGCGACTATTCGTGGCGCAATGCCTCGATAGGATCCATCTTGGCGGCGCGCTGGGCCGGATACAACCCGAATACGACGCCCACGCCGACGGAAATCAGGAACGCCGCCACGATCGACCAGGGCGCGATGCGGGGTTCTAGTTGCTGGATATTGGCAGGCAACGACGCGATCACGTCGGGAAACAACTGCCGCAACACGGCGCGCGACCCGACGATGGCCGGACGGCACAAAAACCCGAAGAACACCCCCAACAGCCCGCCCGTGGCCGAGAGCACGATCGTTTCGCTCAAGAACTGTGCTACGATGTCGCGCTGTTTGGCGCCCAGCGCGCGGCGAATCCCGATTTCGCGCGTTCGCTCGGTCACGGTAGCCAGCATGATGTTCATGATCCCGATTCCGCCCACCAACAGCGCGATCCCCGCGATCAGCACCAGCAGCAAGTTGAACATCATTTGCAACACTTGCGCCTGTTGCAGCAGCTCCTTGGGCACGACGATCGCATAGTCGACGTTGGCGTGGAATTTTGCCAGGAGCTTCCTGATGATCTCGGCCGTTTCGTCGACCTGAGATAGTTCGTGGACGGTGACGGTGATCTGGCTCAATTCCACTTGCTCGCCCTCGCGGCTTCCGGCCCGCGAGGTAACGACCATGTCGCCGATCCTTGCGCGAAGGGTGGACAGCGGGATGTAGATGTCGAGGTTGTAGTCTTTTGCGGACAGGCTGCCGCCGATGCCGCCCGACGGCGCCTTGGATTGGGTTTGCCCGACAACCACGTAGAACTCGTTGTCGACCTGCACGAACTCGCCGATAGGATCTTCATAGGGAAACAGTTCCTGCGCCGTCTGGTCGCCGATCACGGCCACGTTTTCGGCCTGCTCGAAATCCTTGTCGGTCAGGAAGCGGCCGCGCGCCATGCGCAGGTTGTTCATGTCCAGATATTTCGACGTGCAGCCGACGATGCTCGCGTCGGTCAAGTTCTCCAGATAGCGCGCCTCTTTGCAAATCTCGCGCATGGGGACCGCTTGCAACAACGTGGGGACGTTGGCCACGATGCGGTCGTAATCGTCGCGCAACAGGCCATAGGCGATGATGAAGCCGCCGCCGCGGGTGACGTCGGCAGGCGGTTTCGTGCTGCGCACGATGATGTTGTTGGCGCCTAGATCTTTGATCTGCTGCTGGGCCTGGTAGCTGACGCCTTCGCCCATCGCCACCAGCCAAATGACGGCCGTTACTCCGATGAGAATGCCCAGTATGGCCAAGCTCGAGCGCAGCTTGTGCAACAACAGGCTTTTCAGTCCCAGCCGCAGAGTTTGGAAGAGTTTTGAGCCCAATCGCCTGAACCTATGAATGACTGGAAGCGCGCCGCGCAATCCTAGCGGCACAACCGCGTGGGGTGGGAAGCACTCGGAAAACAGCTCGTCAAGGGCCTGCGCCAGGCGCTCGGGGACCGCCCGGTCCACCGGGACCACCACCCGGAGGGCCATCGCCGCCTTGCTGCTGCATCTGCTGCATTTTCTTGCGAACTTCGGCGAGCTCGGTGGCGCTGACGAATCCGTCCTGGTCGGTGTCCATCGTATTGAAGAATTCCTTCATGCGTTCGGGAACTTCTTCCTTGCTGAGCTTTCCGTCGCCGTCTTTATCGAGTGATTTCATGTCCAGCGCCGGGCGGCCACCGCCTTGCTTGCCTTTGCCGCCGGTGCGCGCGCCGTCCGGACCGCCGGATTTGCCCGCGGCATTGGAGATCACGGCCGGCTTGTCGTCGCCGAACTTCTTCTTGACGTCAACCTTTTCGTCGGTCCGCTCGTCTTCGCGCGCTTCTTCGACCGTCGCGCGCGGGTTCAGCAGAACCAGGTCGCCTTCCTTGACGCCGTCCTTGATTTCGATGCGGGCGTTGTCGCTCATTCCCAAAACCAGGGGGCGTTTTTCGATCCCGGTGCCAGTGCTCACCCAGCAATAGAATTTTCCGCTCTTCTCCACCACGGCCTGCACCGGCACGCTGAGCACGTCCTTCAGATTCGCGACCAGCACCTCGACGGCCGCGGTCATGCCCGGCCGCAGGCCGTGCGGATCGCTGTCGATGCTCACGATCGCCGCGTATTGCTTGACGTTGCCCGAGAACCAATCGGACGGCTCCGGCTGGTTGGACACGGACGTCACGACTCCTTGGTATTCGCGATCCTGAATGCGGATGCGGGCTCTCATGCCCCGCTGCAAATGATCGACCTTCGATTCGTGCACCGTGCATTTGACCTGCATGCGCGTCAAGTCGGGGAGCTTGATGATCGATTGTCGCTCGCGCATCATGGCGCCTTCCTCGACGGGCGACATTTGACTGCTGCCTCGCCTGCGCTGCGATTCCTCGTTGGCGTAAACCACCATGCCGTCGTCGGCTGCGTAGATGGTGCATTTCTCCAATTGCATTTGCATCTTCTTCAAGCGATCTTCTTCCAGGTCGCAGGCCGCCTGCTCCGAGGCTTTGCGCGCCGCGGCCGAATCGCGAGCGCTTTCCAGGCCGACCTGCGTCTTGGCGCGCGTAAATTTTTCCAACACGGTGATGGCGGTCTGGGCCACGCCCAGATCCAGCTCGGCGCGCTGCACCGCGAAGGCCTGGGCGTCGCGCTGCAAGGGAGTGACGTAACCTTGACGCGCCATCTTGTTGGTGAAGAGCAGAAGATTCTTGGCGGTCTCGAGATTCTCCTTGGCAACGGTAGCCTTGGCGTTGAGATCCTGAAGCGTCTGCACGTACGTTCCTTCCAGATACTCCGCCACGGCAATCTGAGCCGACTCGTAGACCTTGTCGGCCTCGATCTTCAGGGCCTTCGCTTTTTCGTACGTGATTTTTTGCTGGTCAATTTTTTCTTCAATGAGCGACGAATCGAGCCGTGACAACTCGTCCCCCTTCTTGACGAAACTGCCGTCGGAAATCAGCCACAAAATCGTGGCCCCGCCTTGCACCTCGCACTTGATATCCACGTTATGGGCGCTTTCGACATTGCCGTCCTCGGCAATCGAGACGACCAGGTCGCTCTTGCGCACTCTCTCGGTGAGCACGGTACCCGTGGCCTGGCCCGACCCTAGCAGCGTGTTCCTGACGCTGGCGGCCACCACGCCGAGAATCACGACCAGGACGCCCCCGATCGTAAGCCAACGCGACAGCCGAAACCGGCGGATATCGCGCGGCGGCGGAGCCGCTCCCGTGGGACCGCTTTTCAGCACCGCGGCAAATTTGGACGTACGGTCTTCGTCTTCCCTGGTGGAAATGGCCATGGTCACGCCCGATCTTATTGCGCCGGAGGGATCGCGGAGGCTTTAAGGTAGGATTGCGAGCATCTGTCCCCGTGTGGTCATTGTCACTTGTTTGGCCGCCAAATTCAAGTCGGACTCGACAAATCCGACGTGCCGACCACTGCATTTTAACGGCGGAGAATTGGGCCGGCGGATGGGAAGGCCGCGCCGTCTGCCCGCTCTTTCGGCATGGCCTCCGGGAGGGACATTCCCTCGCGTGGCGCCTCACTCGGAGGCGGTCCGGCGGGGGTTGGTCGTTCCCGGCTCACTTCGTCATTAGCGGGTCGAACCCAGCGGCTGACTTTTTGAGCCATCGAATTCAACCGGCCTGGCTCCGCTTCGCCGGCCTGGGCCAGGGGCAAGGATGCCGTGCCGCGCGCCGACTTGCCAACAGCGGCGCTTTTCTTGCCGCCCAGAGTCGCGCGCGATTCGGGCCGTCCCTTGCTTCGCGCTGCAATCGCGTCCGCTTCGTCCTTAGACGGCTCAGTCGGTTGCTCGCTTGGTCCCTCGATCATGTCTTTCAGCCCCACGCCGGCGTCTTCGAGCCACTCGGCCGGGACAGAGGGTGGCATCGGGCATTGGTCGTCCGTGAGCCCATCCGACTCTTCGATCGGTCTGTCAATCCACATGCCGCAATCATCCAGCTGCATGATGCCCAATTCGCGGTAGAGCAGCATCCGATTCTCGTAGTGGTTGAGCACCACGCTCATGAACGTGTTTTGAGCACCCTGCAAGTCATTGAGCGCGGTGGTCAGGTTGAAGGCGACCGTCGGCCCGAGTGTCTCGACCGGCTCGGCCGGTTGACCCGGCTGGGTGGGCTTGGCCGGCGCCGGCGGTTTGTTCAAGTCTTCCCGCGTCTTGTCAACCCGGCGGATCGCGAGCACCAGGGCCCGACGTTGAATCTCCATGTTCGTTTCCAACTGCTGGAGCGTTCTGATCAAACTGCGCAGACCGAAATTGACGCCGTCCTGGAATTGATACAACTGGCGGCGCGTTTGTTGATAAGAGATCAGGGCATTGCGATAGTTGTTGCGCTCCAGCCGTCGCGTGAACGGGGCGTCGAACCGCAGGCCAACCCGCATGCTGCCGTTCTGGCCGTTGAACGCCACCGGATTGTTGCCGACCGTTCCCAAATCGCCGCTGAAGGTCAGGTCCAATCCGGCTTTCAAGGCGTTGGCGTTAAAGGCGATCAAACGCCAGGTGTCGACCAACGCAGCGCGGTTGTTCATCCAGTCGTACCGGTTGGCCCGCGCGATTTCCAAGGCACGCTCGGAAGTCAGATTGACCGACGGAATCGTGACCGTTTCGAGCCGTGCCCGTGCCTTGATCAACGAGACTTCCTGCGTCAAGCCGGACAAACCGGTCGCCAGTGCCACGATGTGATCGGTCAGCTTGCTGGGGTCCTCTCTCCCGAAGCTTTCTTGCAGGTTTTGCAGGTCGCCCTCGGTGTGTTGGAAACGGGTTTCGACGTCGGCCAGGCTTTCCGATAGCTGGGCGCGGTCGGCGTCGAACCGCGCCGCACGCTTGGCGTCCATCAACCTCTTTCGTTCGGGAATCTTCGCATCGAGGTTCTTCATGTCGACTCTAGCCGTGTCGAATTGATCCGCAGTTTTTTGCCGCAGCGCTGTCAGCAGATCCAGGGCTCGCTTGATATCGACGGGATTCGGCTCCTGTGGAAGCTTTCCGACCGCGGTGATGAAATCGTCGATCAAGTGCTGCACGTTGGTCGTGCGCCGATCGATAAACTGAAACTGGTCCAACATGGTCTCGTCAGGCTTGACCGGCACATCGGGAGGAAGGGCAAGATTCGCGGCTTTGAAAGTATCCAATTGCGTTTCGTACACGACCTGGGCACCCAACAGATTGGCCCGCGCCGATTCGATCTGCTGGCGGAATTGATCGACCTGGACAATATCGATCAGGCCGGCATCGAGATTCGCTTCGAGCAGACCCAAAGTCCGCAATAGCGCATCGAGGTTCGATTCAGCATTTCGGACCTGCTGAAGCTGCTGAAGCAACCCCACGAACCCACCCACCGGGCCGGCGCCGCCGCTGACGAAACCGATGCCCGCGCCGCCCGTTCCACCGCCGCCGATGTTGCCGGCATTGATGCCGAAGACTCCGGACGCAACGCCGCCGATGCCGCCGGCCCCCTGGCCGGTAAAGCCCGTCAACCCGGTTCCGCCGAAGAAACCGCCGCGGCGCACAGGACCTTGGACGGGTCCCGCCGTCGAGTTTCCGACCGTAATGTTACAGTAAAAACCTTGCCGGTAGCGTTGGAACACGCGAATGTTGGCCAACAAAATGCGCTCGGCAAGCGTAAGCGTCTCCAACGCCACCACCCGACCGCCGCCGCGGAGCAACGGCTGCACCAGACTGAAATTGAGGAGTGACGAGGTGACGTTGGTGTCCGGCCCGGCAAATTGCCAGACGAACGAGTTGGCAAATCCCACTAGCAGATCGGCGCCGGTGGCAAAGTGCTTGCGCATGAGGTAGGTCGTATCCGACGGAATGTTGCCCTGCAGCAGCGTGTTTCTTTCGCCCACGGCCGTTCGCTCTTTTCCCAAATGCGTAAAGACGGTGTTCGAATTGCCGAAGAACTGCACGTCAAACCGGTACCGCTCCGTGCTGACGTCGAGCGCCGAAAGATAAATCGTCTCGATCTGCGAGCGATACTCCGTCGAGTGAATTTGGGCCAGGCAGACCGCGCCGTTCATCGTCAGCTTGAGCGCGCCGTCGTCGGTCACCTCGTTGTATTGCGTCAGCAGATCCTTCCAGCGCGGGTTTTCCAGGCCGTACCAGTCGCCGTTGCTGTGCCAACAGGGGTAGGCCTTCTTGCCCGCGACGCAGTGCATGTAGAGATGCGATGCCGGGTCGTCATAGGGCATGGGCGGACCATCGGGATCAGTCGGATCGAAATACCGGCTGCGCGGATCCATGCCGATCGTGAAACTGTCAAAGGCCCACCGCGGGTCGTTGGACTTCTGCGACACCAGGTACTTCACTTCTTTGTCCGCTTGGACCCGGTAGTACATTTGAGTACAACCGGATAGCAAACAAAAAAGCGCGACCAGCGCCGGCTGCAAAACGGCTCGGCTACGTCGCGGCAGCCCGAAAATCGCCACCGCCATTCCACTGGCCGCCGCTGTCCGTTGGGCTAACATTTGGTTGCCAAGCACGTTTGCTACTCTTTTAAGCCGTTGGAATTTAAAGCCTTATGCTCGTAACGCTCGCCAGTGCGCTGTTTCTGCCGGATATCCGTCTGATAGCATCGGACAGGCGAATGGGTTGACTTTAACGATTACGACAAGGGTACCGATTATGCGGAGAGTAGCGATCGCATCTGCTGGCGGTGCCTCGCCGGTGCCATCGAGACTAAGCGAGCGATGCAGTCATCGCCGCGGCTCGCACTCTTGTTGGGCAGCGAAGGTCACGGCGATGTGCGACGCACGGGTAACGATACCGATCGAGCCGCAAGTCGATTCGCTCAACGTCGCCGTGGCGGCCGGCATTTTGTTGTACC
>JBGQHN010000054.1:0-17869 GCA_041497975.1 Planctomycetia bacterium
CGGTCCGATTTTGGCTGCTCGCGCGACAAAGCTGGCGGATTTGCCGCTTGTTCCTGCACACTCCAAGGCGCACAAGCGCAAGAAGCCGCCCGTGCGCACATACCCTAAGAGTACCACATAAAGCCGGCGCGGCCATGTTGGACCAAGGCAGCGCCAAAGAGCGGCCGGGCAACGCGCATCCCCCCTAAGGCTTAGTTCGGACGGCGCAGGACGTCGACGAAAGTCCGTGTTGTAACGAAACGGCAGGGCTGGCCGTTGTCTTCGCACAGAAGGCCAGCCCCGCGCAGGTGTCGGCGAGGTCAGACCATGGCCGAAGTCCAATCGGGTCGTTTACACGTCAATCACCGGCAGCCAGACTAAGCGCTTGGCGGTTGAGCAGCGCCATCGACGAGGGTTCGGGCACGAACAGCGCGCCGGACAATCTGACTCCGTTGATCGAGAACCGGCCCCGTTCGGTATCGGCGCCACCACCGGCGCTCGGCGTCAGCGGGCCTCGCGACGACGAAGCCGCCAACAGCGCGGCGATGGACAGGCTCGACGAATTCGATAGATCCAGGTGTTCCTGAGCGCTCACTTCCAAGCCCCCCGTCGCCGCGTCGAATGTCGTGGCAAAGGCAGAAGGCACGGCGGCGAAATCTGCGAGCGACGCGATGCTGCCGGCATAGACGTCGATCGAGTCGATCGAAACGGCAAGAACCGACGAGGCAGCTAAGCAATCATCGAGCAGCGTGGCGTAGTCTGCGCCAATTTCCGGAATGGAAAAACTTGTTGACGGCCCAATCAATTCGGCGTTGGCCGAGCCGCGAGCGTCGGATGAAGCAGCTTTCGAAATATCGACTGCAATAGAGGAGCCGAAAGCCGGCAGAGCGTTCGCGGCCAGAATGGCCACGAAGAGAACTAGTTTGTGCGAGAAACTCATGAGCAAACTCCAGCCTGCAAATTAAGGGTGTCGAACGGGAACTATTCGCAATCGAAAGGACGAACGCGATTTAGTTCACTAGCGACCCCTTTGCACGCCGGACTTGATCAATGAGTTCAGTAGCCGTTTCTCGAGGCTCTTGCGACAAACCAACGAAGAGTCTACTCAGAAGTCGGGCGAATTGCAACAATTTCCAAGCAATGTTCGCGGAAATATTCGCTCGATGAAAACGACGCGCCGAGAACGCGTGGCCTGGAACATCGTAAGGCATTTCTTGAAAACGCTTTAGGCCGTCGCCTCGGCCAGCGGGGCGTCGTCGACAAGCTGGTAGAACACGTTGCGCCGTCTGGGTGTATAGCCGAGCTCCGAAATGGCGCCGCGCATTTCGTCAAGTGTCAGGTAATGGACCGTCCCGGCGGCGGCCACCACGTTTTCTTCGATCATCAGGCTGCCCATGTCGTTGGCCCCGTACAGGAGCGCGATCTGGCCGATTTTCAGCCCCTGAGTGACCCAGCTCGATTGGATGTTGGCGAAATTGTCCAGGTAGAGCCGTGCGACAGCCTGAGTTTTCAAGTAGTCAAACGAACCGGCCGGCGGCAAGTGGGCCATCTCGTAGCCGGGCTGAAACGTCCAGCAAATGAACGCCGTGAAGCCACCCGTTTCGTCCTGGAGCTTCCGCAAACGTTCCAGGTGTTCGATCCGCTCGGGGAGCGTTTCCACGTGACCGAACATCATCGTAGCGGTGCTTCGCCCGCCCAGCTCGTGCCATACGCGGTTCACGTTCAACCAGTCGTCGGTCAAGACCTTGCCGCGCGTTAGCTCCTTGCGCACGCGGTCCACCAGGATTTCGGCGCCTCCGCCCGGCAGGCTCCCCAGGCCGGCCGCTCGCAGTCGCTCGAGAACCGTTTTGAGCGGAAGTTTCGAGATCTTGGTGAAATGATGAATTTCCGGCGGACTGAAGCCGTGGATGTTCACTTGCGGAAAATGGTTCTTGATGTCCGAAAGCAACTCTTCGTACCACTCGAGCTTAAATTCGGGATGCAGCCCCCCCTGCATCAAGATCTGGTCACCGCCGAGGTCGACCGTCTCCTGGATTTTTTGCAGGAGCACGTGGCGCTCAAGCACATATCCCTCGGCGTCTTTGGGCTTGCGAAAGAAGGCGCAGAAATCGCACACGGCCGTGCAGATATTCGTGTAATTGATGTTGCGATCGATGTTGTACGTGCGGTAGGGCTCGGGATGCAGCCGGCGCGTGACGGCATTGGCCGCGCTGCCCAGCGCCGCCAGGTCGTGGCATTGCAGAAGCCGCAAGCCTTCGGCCGGCGAAAGTCGCCCGCCATCGGCCGCTTTATCGAGAAGCTCGGCAGTCGTTGAGTCCAAATTCGACTCCAGCGGGCAACAGGCCCATTTGGACGGCCTTTTTGTGAAATAATTCCAACCCGCGCTGCTCGCGCGGACCTAAATAAAAATACAGATTGTCGCGCAAATACGAAATGCACTGTGGCCGCGTCAATCCCAGCGGCGCCGCTTCGCGAGTTGCGATTTCATTCAAATTCGCCACGCCCGCGTCGCGCGCCCGGCCCAGCGCCTCTTCGAGCCCGTCGAGCGCGGCGCCGCTGCGGGCGGCCCACATGGCAAACACAAACGGCAACTCCGACCAGCGGCACCATTCGTCGCCCAGGTCCCACACGACTTCAAACCGTCCCGGCGGAGAATGCATGGCCCGATCGCCGATCAACAGCACGGCGTCCGCGTCCGCGTCGTTTAAGGTAGCAGCCAAAGGCAGCCGCTCCAGCTGCGGCCGCACGTCGAATCGTTCCGCGAGCAAGATGCGCACCAGCGCCACGCTGGTGCGAGAGCCTTCGTCGAGCGCCAAGGTGCGGATCGACTCGATCGGCCCACGGCTAAATAGCTTGACGCTCAACACCGGCCCGCGACAGGCAATGCAGGCGTTGGAAACCACGGTGTACGTTGGGTCGTGAAAAAACTCGATCGAGGGGATCAAGGCCACGTCCAAGCGGCCGCGGGCCAGGTGATCGGCCAGGCGGCTGGGCAAATCCAGCACGATTTCGGCCTGCGGAGCATACCGCTCCAAGCCGTAAATGAGCGGTTTGGTATTCAGGTAATTGACCGCTCCGATGCGTAGCTTCGGACGGTTTTTCATGATGCGGCTCTGCCTCCCACTTTCGGGGCGCCTGCAACCGGTGTGGCGGCCGGATCACCAAAGGACAAGTCGTGAAAACCGCCGTTGGCGAGCCCAGCCGCTTGTGAATCTTTTCACTAACTGCCATTATAAGGCCCACGCCAGTTTGCGAACAGTCCGATGCGGCTAGATCACTGCTCCTCCAAGTCAGTTGGAGATGGCGCTGGCGCGGCATGCTGGAGCGGCGCGCATGATTTCGCTTTCGATCCGAGATTTTCTGGCCGCGACCGTGCCGATTGACAAGGCATTTCCCCCAGCCCTATGCTCCAGTCGATGAAACCCATCGTGCAAATCTCCCTGGATGTGACGAGCCGGCAGGAAGCCTTGGAAACGGCTGCGCTGGCCATGCGCGCCGGCGTCGATTGGTTGGAAGCCGGCACCCCGTTGATCATCGCCGAAGGCATGCACGGCGTGCGGGCGCTGCGCGAGCGATTTCCCGATACTCCGATCGTCGCCGACCTGAAGACCATGGATGGCGGATATCTGGAGGCGGAAATGATGGCCAAGGCCGGCGCGACGCACGTGGTCGTGATGGCCCGGGCTCACGAAGAAACGATCCGCTGCGTGGTCAAGGCGGGCAAAGATTTCGGCGTCAAAGTGATGGGCGACAATATGGTTTGTGACGACATGGTCGCCGGGGCTCGCTGGCTCGAAGACCTGGGCTGCGATTTTGTGATCCATCACATTGGTTATGACGAACGGCGCGGGATCGCGGCCCGCGGACTGCGCATGCCCAGCCCGCTCGATCAGTTGCGCGCAGTCGTCCAAGCCGTCAGCGTGCCGGTGCAGGCGGTCGGCGGCCTGACCCTGGAACAGGCCGTCCGCACGCCCGAGTACGGCGCTCCGCTGGTCGTACTGGGGGCGCCCTTGACCATCGATGCCGACGCCTTCAAGACCGCCAGCGGAGATCTCGAAGGATCGTTGCGACTGATTTGCGATAAAGTACACAGCTATGGCGACGTGCCGGTAGGAAAAAACAGATGACACAAGCGGCGGTGGTCAATTACGGGCCCGAGAAGTTCAACGTCGAGCTGCGCGAAATCCAACGGCCCAGCATCGGGCCGGAGGATGTGTTGTTGGAAGTCGCGGCCGTGGGCGTGTGTGGCAGCGATTTGCATCAGTGGACGGCCGAACATAGTTGGCCGGTGAACTATCCGGTCGTGTTGGGCCACGAATTCGCCGGCACGGTGGCCGAGGTGGGCGAGCGCGTCAAGGGCTGGCGCGAAGGCGATCGAGGCGTCAGCGAGACAGCCGCCGTCATTGACCCCGATAGCCCATTGACGCGCCAAGGACTGTACAACCTCGATCCTACGCGCAAAGGCTTTGGTTACGGAGTCAACGGCGCGATGACGCGTTATGTGCGCGTGCCGGTCCGCTGCTTGCATCACTTGCCCGACGGCCTGCCCTTCGAAAAGGCCGGGCTGACCGAGCCCTGCTGCGTGGCATATAACGCCGTGGCGGTCAATTCGAGCGTCAAGCCAGGGGACCGCGTGGTCGTGTTGGGACCGGGGCCGATCGGGCTATTGTGTGCTGCGATCGCGCGGCTGCAAGGAGCCGAAGTCGCGGTGGTGGGCTTGGAGCGCGACCGCGCGCGACTGCAAGTGGCTGAGCAGTTTGGTTGCTCGGCGCTGGTCGACGGCCTGGATGCCTGGGCCAAACAGAGCGACGGCTTGGGCGCCGACGGCGTGATCGACGCGGCGGGCATTTCGGCCACGCTCAAAACAGCGATCGACATTGTGCGGCCAGCCGGCTGGGTGACGAAGGTCGGCTGGGGCAAGCTGCCATACGGCCACTCGCTCGACCCCCTGGTGCAAAAAAACGTCACCCTCCGCGGCAGCTATAGTCACAACTGGCCCATTTGGGAGCGCGTGATCCGGCTGTTGGCCAGCGGCCAGCTCGACGTCGCGAAGATCATCGGCGGCGTTTGGCCGCTCGACGATTGGCATGAGGCCTTCGAAAAAATGCACTCCGGACAGATTGTCAAAGCCGTGCTGAAGCCGCAGTAGGGGTTAGCGGTTGGTGGCTCAAAACCGTCTCGGAGAGGGGGACAGTCCCATTTTGCTCCGAGGACTGCGCAAAATTGGGACAGTCCCCGACGGTTTCGAAACCGCTTCTAACCACTAACCACCAGCCACTACACCATGCGTCTCCAAGATAAAGTCATCCTGGTAACCGGCAGCACGACGGGCATCGGCGAGGCGATCGCCCGCCGCGCCGTCGTGGAAGGCGCGCGGGTGCTCATCCATGGCCGCGACGACAAGCGGGCCCGAACACTCGTTGCCGAATTGTCGGGCCGGGCGGCATTGCATGTCGACGACATCGGCGATCCGGCGGCGCCCGCGCGCATGGTTGCGGCGGCCATTGCTGCCTTCGGCAAGCTCGACGCGCTGGTGAACAACGCCGCCTCGGTCCAGCGGAGCAATCTCTCGAACACCGACGCGGCCCTGTTCGACAAAATCATGGCCATCAACGTGCGGGCCCCGCTGCTGTTGATCCAGGCCGCCGTGCCGCATTTGAAACAGACGCGGGGCAGCGTTCTCAACATCGGAAGCGTCAACGGATATTGTGGCGAGGCGAACTTGTTGGCGTACTCGATTTCGAAGGGCGCCTTGATGACCCTGTCGCGCAACCTGGCCGACGCCCTGGGCCGCGACGGCGTGCGGGTCAACCACTTCAACGTGGGTTGGGTGCTGACGCCCAACGAATACCAGGTGAAAATCGCCGACGGCCTGCCGGCCGACTGGCCCGAGCGCGTGCCGCGCACCAAGGCCCCGTCGGGCCGGCTGATCAAGCCCGAGGAAATCGCCGCCGCGGCCGTGTATTGGATCGGCGACGAGAGCCGGCCAATTAGCGGCAGCGTTCTGGAATTGGAGCAACACCCTGTCATTGGTCGCAACCCGCCCAAGGAAGTCCAGTAGGGATTAGGAGCTGGGGATTTGGGTTCGGAAGAACCCGACAAAACCCTGGCCTCTCACCCCCAACCCCTAATCCCTAAACCACAACCCCCATTCCGATGCCACGCCTCGCAGCCTTTCCCAAAGCCTACATGGACCCCCTGGTGGTCGACGGTTCGATGACGATCCGGCAATGGGTCGACCTGGCCAGTTCGCTCGACATCGACGGACTCGAGTTCTATAGCGGTTTTCTGGAGCTCAAGGACCCTGGCATGTGGCGCGAATCGCGCCGTATGGTCGAGGACAAGGGACTTTCGATCCCGATGCTCTGCTGCTCGCCCGACTTCACGCATCCCGACCCCAAGTTCCGCAGCCAACAGATCGACCTGGAAAAAGGTTGGATCGACATGACGGTCGAGCTGGGCGGGCAATTCTGCCGCGTGCTTTCCGGCCAGCGTCGGCCCGAGGTTTCGCGGGCGGACGGTCTGCGTTACGCGGCCGAGAGCATCGAAGCGTGCATCCCCCACGCCGCCGCCAACGGCGTGACTTTGATTATCGAAAACCACTATAAGGACAATTACTGGCAATATCCTGAATTCGCGCAGAAGATGGACGTCTTTTGCGATCTTGTCGGACGGATTCATTCGCCGAACTTCGGCGTCAATTACGATCCGAGCAACACGTTTCTGGCGGGCGAAGATCCGCTCGAGCTTTTGCGGCGGGTCAAGCATCGCGTGGTCACGATGCACGCCAGCGACCGTTACCTGGCCGAGGGCACCATCGAGGATTTGCGCAGGGAGGAGGACAGCGTGGGCTACGCGAAGCGGCTGCGCCACGGCGAAATCGGCCAGGGCATGAACGACTACGACGCGATTTTCAGGGAGCTATCGGGCGTGGGCTTTGACGGCTGGATCAGCATCGAAGACGGCGTGGATGGCATCGACGAACTGGCGCGCAGCGCCGCGTTCCTGCGTCGAAAGATGGCCCAGTATTGGCCCAAGTAGCTTTGCCGAATTGGTCGCTGGCTTGCGCCACCGAATCATGTCTGCCTGGCGTGTCGGCGGACCCACCTGGACCCTTCGCGGCCGATCGAGGCGGCCAGTTCACGCAGCGCGTCGGCATCGGGGGCGGCGGTCTTGGCCTGCAACACTTTTACGATTTCTTCGGCCGACATGCCGCGCTGGATCATTTCCATCTTCAATGTGGCTTCCATATCGTCCAACTGCGTGCGCCGCTGATGAGCCAGTACGGACTTCGTGACTTTCACGACCACCCCGCCCACGACACAAACCAGCAAAAAGGCGGCGAAAAGCTCTTCGGACCGCAACGGGTGGTGCACCAGTTCGTACATGGCTTGGCTCCAAAGTTGTCTTGGTTGCGGCGTCGGCCGAACGCGTCAGCTCCGCGATTTCTGCTCTTCGGGCCGCCGCTGCCAGTCGTGCCGCACCGCCGGCGGGCTCATGCGGGCCTTTAAGACGCGCTCGATCTCGTCGGCCGACATTCCGCGCTGGATCATTTCCATCTTCAGCGTGGCGTTCATGTCGTCGCGCTGCATCTTGCGATAATAGCTGGCCAGGATGGCGATGATCGGGATCAGAATCCCGCCGACTAGCGAAATCGCGATCACGACCAGGATAATGTTGGCTAAAAGCGGCGTCATCGATGCGACCTCCAGCTTGGCGATCAGCCTTTTTTGGCTTCCTTCCCAAAGATATTCGGCACGTGGACGTTGGGCAGCGAGCTCAACAGCTCACCCAGCGACGAGGTCCGGGAAGATCCCAGCTTGGCTTCCAGCACCTGCTTGATTTCGCCGGCCGACATGCCGCGCTGAATCATTTCCATCTTGAGCGTGGCCTCCATTTCATCCAACTGGGTTTTGCGGTAGTGGCTCGCGATCGACTGGGTAATGGCCACCGTAATCCCGCCGAGGGTGGCAATCGTGCCCAGCATGATCCCGCACAAGCCCAGAATCTCTCCGCCGTTGAGTTTGCTAAAGATGTCGGCCATTGTTCGAGAGTCCTTGTGCTTGGGGTCCTGCGGAACATGCCTTCCGGGGGTATTCGCTTCAGTATGCTCGATCTTGGCAAGACTGCAAGAAATCGGTGGCATCTGGCGAGTATTGCCGGAACTTGCGCGGGTAATTTCAGGCCTTCAATTGTTCGTCGTGCCGCATGCCGCTGGGGGGTTGGTCGGCGCGATGCACGTTGTCTAGCGCTGCCTTGGCGCCGGCGTGCTGCTCGACGTCGTTGTCTTCCCATTCGATCGAAACGCCGCCGCTAAACCCGGCGCGATTGAGCTCGACCAACAACTGCTCGGTGCTGGTGGCGTCGCGGGCCGTGCCGGCCGTGACGAAGTTCCACCCGTTATGCTTGTCGCCCATCGGACGGTGCCCGCCAAGGCGGCCGTTGCGGGTGTAGCCGTCGATGACCTGCACGCCCTTGATATGGGCGCAGTGAATCCGCTCGCCATAATCGCGAATAAAGTCGACGCCGGAAACGCCCTGCCATTCCATGTGCGAGCCGTCAAAGTTGAATCCGGCGGCCTTGGCAAATCCGGCGGCATCGAGCGCGGCCAGGTAATCGCCGGCGCTACTGATATCGCCCATTGCCCGTTCGCTGGGATGACACTCGAGGTCGAAGGTCGTGCCATACTTCAAGCAGGCTTGAAACACGGGCCCAAATCGCTCGACCAGCAATTCGAGACTTACCTTGAAAACGTCGGGAATCGCGTGTCCGCCCAACGAGCTGGGCAGCGGTGGAAATAAGAACCAGTGGCTCCAGCAATGGGCCGGCGATCCGACAAAGCCCGACACGGGCACGACGCGGTGTTGGAGTTGGCCGACAAAATTGGCCAGGCGAACGGCGGCGACCAGTGCCTGGGTCGCCTGGCGGCGGGCGATCTCGGCCACTTCTGGCGGAACGAAAAACGGATCGGTGCGCGGCGGATTGTTTCCGGCCGCCCGCCAGCGGGCGTAAGCCTCCACCGATTCTCCGCCCAGAAACTGGATCGTTTTGGCGCTGGGTTCGTCGCCCAGGGCCTGGCCCTGCAGGTGGGCGGCCAGCGACAGGATTTCCAATCCGCGTTTTTTGGCCTTCGCCACGCGTTCGGCGGCATAGGCCTTGGCCCCCGCGTCGTCGGCGCAGCGCGACAAGTCGAGTTCCCAAGTCGCCTCTTCCCAGCCGTCAAAGCCGGTCTTGGCGATCCAGTCGAGCCAGGCGTCTTCCGGCACGTTGCCGAACTGGCCCCGCACCAGTCCGATTTGATGATAGGAATGCTTGCCCGGGCGATGCGTGGCGGTTTGATGATGGCCCATGATGTCTATCGTCTCCTGGTACGAAAATGCGTTCGCCTGATTGAGGGCTGCCGGCATGCGCGCCGGACATAGAAATCACTTTGGGTGGCCACTTTTTTGCTGCCAAACCGGGCATCTTATTGCATCACTGTCGAATTGCAAGCTGCCGACGCGCGTGTGTTCGCCATTCAGCCATGGGAATTGGCAGCCGCACACGTCGGCGGTTATTATTGAGCGGCGCTCAGCACGGATACATCGACTTCGATACCCCTGATAGCGGCAAAGCCTTTGCGACGGACCCGAGGCGTCCTGATGAAGTTGGCCAAGATTCGGCAATCGGACGGGCGCGAAGCAATCGCGGTAGTCGATGGCGACGCTGTCGCGGCATTGGCCGCGTCCAGGGAGTATCCCACGCTCTTTCACATTCTCGAGTCGACCGATCCGATGGCCGTGGCCGGCTCGCTGGTCGGCAAGGGCAGGCAAAGTCTCGCCAGCGTCGAACTCCTGGCGCCCATCGATCGGCAAGAGGTCTGGGCAGCCGGCGTAACGTATCGCCGCAGCCAGATAGCGCGCATGCAGGAGTCGCAGGGCGCCGCGTCGTTTTACGACAAGGTCTATGCCGCCGAGCGACCGGAACTGTTTTTCAAGGCCACGCCGCATCGCGTGGTCGGACCGAACCAAAAAGTCCGCATCCGCCAGGACGCGCGGTGGAATGTGCCCGAGCCGGAGTTGGCCCTCGTGCTCAATTCGCGGCTGGAGCTGGCCGGCTTTACCGTGGGCAACGATATGAGCTCGCGAGACATCGAGGGCGAAAATCCACTCTATCTACCGCAGGCTAAGGTATACGACGCTTGCTGTGCTTTAGGTCCCTGGATCACGCTTGCCGCGGCGATGCCATCGCCCTCCCAAATTCAAATCGAACTGACCGTCGAGCGGGCCGACACGCTAGCCTTTCGGGGCTCGACGTCCGCCGGCCAGTTGGCCCGCAATTTTGACGACCTCGTCGGATGGCTGGGCCGCGACAATTCTTTTCCAGACGGCGCCTTCTTGTTGACGGGAACTGGCGTCGTGCCGGGCGACGATTTCACGCTGGCCGCCGGCGATGTCGTGAAGATTTCGATCAGCGGCATCGGCACGCTCACCAATTCGGTCGTGCAGGGTCCCGCGGGCTAGCGTGCTTTGGCCAGTGCGCTTCATTGCCGCTCGGGCGGTTGGCGGCCCTTGGGCCGACGGGGCTTGGCGACCCTACACGCTCCACAACCCGTAGAATCGGTATAGCATGCCGAGTTTTCGTCACCGGAGGGGCGGCTGCGGGGTCCGTCATTTCTCTAATCCCCGGCGCAGGGGAAATCCGCAGAGGCGCCATAACCCTCGGCGATAAGGTCAAGCCGCACAATGGGTTGGTTCTGTTATGGCTTGCCCTTTCGCAACCGTCCGGAGGTTCGTCACCAGCGCCAGGACCGGAGTGCTCGTTACGACTGGAGAAAGTTTCTAAAGTCGCCCCCCTCCGCGAATCGAAACTAACTTCGGAAGGTTTGTTACGCCAGCAACTTCAAAACTGCGGGCGGAATGAATCGCAGGGGGGAACCTGCCCGCCAGGCCATTTTGCGCCTGGCACGCGAGCTTTCGATCGAATGAGCGATCGACGGCTACCCGCATGTTCTCTCTGAACCAAGGTACTAAGTCAGTCTGGCATGTTCTCGCGGTCGTTGGATCCGCCATCGGCGAAAGACGATGGGCAAACTTTGCGGTACACGGATTTTCGATGACTGCCGGACGCGCCGGCCTGCCGATGACTTTACTGAGGCTCGGATCAGAAGGACCTGAACCACGCCACGGCGAAGCGATTAACAACGTAAGCCCCGACCCAGATGTTCATGGACGGCCGGTTGACCCCACGACCGGCCCGAAGGATCGGACCAAAAGGCCGTACAAGCCATGAGCAAGGGGCAAGCAAGCTCCGCGGGTGAACAGCCCGAGGAGTAGAGTTCCCAACCAGCGCGAGTCAATTGGAGAGCCTGCGATGAAGGTCTTCACAACGGGTCAGGTCGCAAAGATCTGTAAAGTGGCCCCACGTACTGTCAGTAAATGGTTTGATTCCGGCCGTCTGAAGGGATACCGCATTCCGGGTTCTCAAGACCGTCGAATTCCGCGTGAATATTTGATCCGCTTCTTGAAAGAACACGGCATGCCTTTGGGCGACCTCGAAGACGAGGCCATGGCCAAAGTGCTGTTGGTCGGTCAAGACCAGGTGCTCATCGAAAACTTGAAGCAAAAGCTGCCCTTGGACCGTTCGTTCAAGGTGGCCGTCGCTGCCAGTGGTTTCGAGGCGGGCATTCAGGCCGAGAGCTTCCACCCCGACTGCATCATCGTCGATTTCTCGATCGGCCGCGTCGAAGCTCTGCAGATTTGCCAGAACCTGCGTCGCAATCCCGAATATGCCGACACGATCTTGATTGCCTTGTTGCCCGATGACGGCAGCTCGACCAGCTTCGATCGCTCGAGCATCAACGAGACCTTCAAGAAGCCGTTCGACTCCGCCTTGTTGGCCGAGCGCCTCCGCACGTTGATCGGTGCTCGCAAGGAGCTCGTCTAAGACGAGCGCCTCGCGGTACGGCCAGCGCCTGGTGGGCTCTCACAAGTCGATTTCGCAATCAACCCGTCGCGGATGACCCCCGCGACGGTTTTTTTGCGCGCTTGGGGCAGTCTTTGTCGCGAGCCTGTGGGCCCCGCGGCGCGTCATTTCTGAGGGGCTTGCGAGGGCAGCGGTCTTGTCGGACCCCTCGACGGCTTACTCGATAACCCTAGAATGAGTGCTAAACGGCCAAGCGGCCGACGATCGTCCGCCGGGTGAGCCAGTGACGGACGCAGTGGGACTCCAGTGACTTCCATGAGCGAACTGACGCATTTAGATGCCGCCGGGGGCAGCCGCATGGTCGACGTCGGCGCCAAGCAAATCACGACGCGCATGGCGCGGGCAGTCGGTCGGGTGCGGATGCAGGAGTCGACCCTCGAGCTGATCCGCGCTTCCAAGCTGAAGAAGGGCGACGTGCTGGAAGTCGCCCGGCTGGCCGGAATCATGGCCGCCAAGCGCACCGCGGAATTGATCCCGCTGTGCCATACGCTTGCGCTCGACTCGGTCGAGATCGACTTCGACGACACCGCCGCGGGATGCGTGTCGATCTCGGCCACGGCCCGGGCCACGGCGCGAACCGGCGTCGAGATGGAAGCCCTGACGGCGGTCAGCGTGGCGGCGCTGACGATTTATGACATGTGCAAGGCGGTGGACCGCGGTATCGCGATTGAGCAAGTTCAGTTACAGGAAAAGTCGGGCGGAAAAAGCGGGCACTACCGGCGCGCGCCGTGACGCGTCGCGCGGACGCGGTCCAACGGTGGCCGCGCCGTGCACAATGCTGCGCGCACGCGGCCGCCGGATGGGAAGGATTTGTTGATGACGCAAACTATCCACGATGAAGATGCACTGGCACGCCATTGGAAGCGCCTGTACGCGCCGATCGCGGGGGAACTGGCCGCCGCCGAGGAATTGTTGCGGGGCGAGCTTTCGAGTGACGATCCGTTTGTCGACGGACTCGTGAAGCATGCCTTTCGTTTGGGCGGCAAGCGGCTCCGGCCGGCGCTCTTGCTGTTGTCCGCGAAAGCCACCGGCAAGACGATTCGCGACCACGTCGTGCTGGCGGCCGTGATGGAAATGATCCACACCGCGACGCTGGTGCATGACGATGTACTGGACGAAGCCAGCCTGCGGCGACATCGCGAAACGATCAACGCCACCAGTGATAACGAAGCCAGCGTGCTGGTCGGCGACTTCTTGTTCACCCATGCTTTCTACCTGGCCAGCTCGCTGAAAACGACGTTCGCTTGTCAGACGATCGGTCGGGCAACGAATATCGTTTGCGCCGGCGAGCTGCGACAAATCAACAGTCGTGGCAATTTTGCGCTCGGCGAATCGGAGTACATCTCGATCATCGAGGCCAAAACGGCCGAGCTTTGCGCTTGTTGCTGCCGCTTGGGCGCCCATTACGCCGGCGCGGCGCCTCAATGCGAAGACGCGCTCGACCGCTTTGGGCGCAATCTGGGTATCGCTTTTCAAATCGCGGACGACTTGCTCGACCTTGTTGGCGACGAACTGTCGATGGGCAAGAGCCTGGGCACCGACCTGGAAAAGCAAAAGCCCACGCTGCCTTTGATCCGCCTGCTCGAAACGAGCGACTCGCAAAGCCGAGCGGAGATAGTCGAGTTGCTGTGCTCGAATCGTCGAGCCGAGCGGCGGCAAATCCACGACTGGCTCGAGCGCAGCGACGCCTTGCAGTACACCCGCGACAAAGCCCACTGGTACGCCCGAGCGGCCCACGAAGAGACGCGTTACCTGCCGCCGAGCCCGGCGCGCGAGGTGCTGGTAGCGCTTTGCGACCTGGTCGTGAGCCGCCAGGATTGAGTGGGCGCAAAAACCCTGATACCGGCCCAGTCAACTTCACTGGCTGGTTCAGCCCAGCCCTTTGCAATCACTTGGACTGGCCACGAAAGCGTTTACGGCTTGATCGGGATCGATTTGGAATTCGCTCGTTTCTTGTGCAAGAGCTTCGTTCCCTCGCCGGTCAAGCGAAGGTACCAGTCCGAGGGCCTGTCTTCAAAGGTGACGAAGTGCCCCTGCGTGGGTGGCGTGTTAGTCACTTTGAAGATGGCGGTGCCTTCGTCGACCTCGTCAAACATCGCCACCTTGGCCATGTCGAGACCCAGATCAGCGGCAGTGGAAAACTGGCGCCAGAAAAACTCGCCGCCAAGCCGGGGGATGAGAGTGCTCCCCGCCGGCTTGCGTTGCAGGTTGTGCCAACTGAAACCGGGGTAGATCACCGGCATATACAGCATGCGCGCTTTGCGTGCCGCGTCGCGGTCGTCCTTCCAATAATGGGTGGCCGCATCGGCCCGGTCGCCCTGGTTGGACACATGTCCCACGTTCCAGGGACTGATGACGTCGAAGCGGCGGAAGGCTTTGGCCCAATCCGGGTTTTTCTCTGTCCGCCAGTGCCATTGGCAGCCGCCGATGAGGCAGACGCGGTACTTCGGATCGTTCTTGAAGAAATCGATGATGCGGTTGGCGAGTCGGCCGTCGAAACGATCGCTGAAAAATCCCCAAACCGCCAGCACGGGTTTGCCCGCGTGATGGAGATAACGTGAATCGGCCGTGATCTTCATCTCGTCCACCAACCATTTCCAATCGCCAACCAGGCGATCAAAGAGCTGTTCCTTGGGCACGCCGGACAGGTCGTATTCGACGGCAAAGACGCGGCCGGTGCGATTGGCCGCCGAGCGTGCATAGCCGAGCACTCGTGCCGCTTCGCCGGCATCGGCGAGCCCGACCACAAAACGCTGCACCAGGACGCCGTCGATGCCGTACTTCGCCATCCAGTCGAAATGGCGATCGACGGTTTTCGGTTGGGCGGAGCTGAAGAGAAATGCCTGCTTACCGTCGGGATGCGTGAAGCCGGGTGCGCGGAATTTTTCCTCGTCGCTGAATTCAGCGAGGTCGGGCCACATGTCGAAAGTCAGTGTCTCGGGCGCGATGCGGTTCGGATCTCGGCTCCAATGGACCCACCCAGCTTCCACATCGTCGCCGGGCGCCCGGAACCAACCCTGGTAGCCGCAGAGCACCTTCTTGCGCAGGCTCTTGGCGTTGATGTCGCTGCGGCTGGGCCCTTTGTAGGGCAGCAGCCACGGTCGCGTGTGGCTTTTCTCAAAAAGCGCGGGCGGCTTCTCGTGGAGTGTGGCCGAGATGACTTCTAACGGCATCTTCCTATCCGGATTCAATAGCCGCAGATCGGCCTGAAGGTTCTGAGCGTGCCGAAAATCAGGCACGGCCAACTGGAAGACGGCCGTTCTTGTTTTGGCCTGACTGGTCAGCATCCGACCGTAACCAATCTCGGCCTCGCGATAGTTCTCGTCCTTGGCTGCGTTGTATTGCAAGCCGAGGCGCCCCTGTCCGACGTCCCGATACACAACCTCGACAAAAACGGGTTCCTTGGACGTGTGGGCTTTTTCCGGCAAACGGAAGTACATGTACAGTGCGTAATGACCACTTGCATCCTTGCCCCCTCGCCGCAGCTCAACGCCATCTTCTTGGATCGTCTCAAAGACGCCGTCGGCGCCGGACACGGGAATAAGCTGGTATTCGGTCGGCGCGGGCTGCCCCGTCTCGGCCAAGGTGCCCGCGTGCGCGCCGAGGGCCGAGAGCCAGGCGATGGTCGCCAGGCCGACCGAATTCGAAACCTTAGTTCTCATGATTGACACCTTTAGTCGATTGGCGACTGGATCATGCTGAAGGTACTGTAAGGCTGCCGCCGAAACCACTAATTGCCACCGCGTGCGCCCAAAGAAAAGTCTGGGCCTCGCCACGTCCGCTACTCGCGTTTCTCATTTCGCAGGCGAAGATCTGGTAGAAATCAGGCCAGCACTTTCGGTAGTGTTGCCTTGGTGGCCGAATCATTTGGTCAAGATGCTTGACGCGCAGCTAACCGATCGAGCCCGGCTCAGCGGCTTGGTTAGTAGTGTGGATCCCGGCCACGGAATGACCCCGGCTCGAGAAGCAAGGAGGCTTCATGCATCGCGATTTACGGAAGCAGTCCGGTGACGGCTCAGACGGCTCGCCGCCGAGCGAGGCCTGGCTGTTCGCGAGCGGATAAAAAATTGCGGCCAGGGAGCGCTATATACATCCTGAGTGGTATGTCAGTCCGAGCAAATCTGTTTTTTGCGACTATTTCAGCAACCATTTGGATCGAAAGTCCCTAATAAAAGTACGTGCACCTCGGGCCATCCACGGGACCTTGCCTTGGCTAAAGAGAGACTTTAGCGCCCTCCGATCTTTGGTTAGTTCATCATCAGGAAACCATGCCCGCTGATAATACCGCATGCTTGTCGTGACAAAGTGCGAGCAGAGCAGGTGGTAGTTAGCCTCAAGCAGCATATGCGCAAACACAAAATTTAGGGGTGCGGACTCGAGGGCTGGAATATTGGCGAGATCTGGTTGGCCACAATATGACGACGCATGGGTGTCGCCTGACAGGCATTGCCAAAAAAGCTTAAACTCATCAATTGACGGGGAGCCGATGCGGCGTAACACATCCTGCGTGAAGAATATCTGCTCCCCATCCAACCATCTGTCAAAAACGTCACAAGTCGGGTCGAGCGAGCAAAGCTTCGATATCATCACGCCTTCGTACGCTTGCCGCATTAACGGCCTCGCGTTGGCGTAAAGGCCGTCGAGCGTCAATTCGAATGCCGTTTTGATGGAGATCAGATTTGCCGCAAACGTACGTTGTAGAAGACCATAAACCGGATTGACCTCTGCGTACGATATTCCGCTCACGATCCAGAAATAATGAGTAGAGATTCTGTACTCAAGTTCCACAATCGTGTCGATGCGCGCGCAATCGTCTGGATAAGTGGACGAAATGAGCGACCGATTCCGGGCCTTGGATTCGATATAGGTTTCCGTAAACCCAGGTCCAGTGCGGCGGTACGTCAGGCGCCCAGCTTTGGGATCAGCGTTCTTGGCTAAGTGCTTCTCGCGATCATAGTCCTTGTCGAAGAGTGGGGGGGCGACTCAATAGTCCGCGGCTCATTTCTCCTCGCGCTTATATAAGCTCTTCGCTGCGATTTCATGGGCTGGAGTTCGCGCGCTGGTACGGCGGGAAGCTGCGCCTTGGGCTCAGTGAGGAGCGGCGCACCGCGCAAACAAAACGGCGCGTGACACTGGAGTCGCTGATCCAAGAGCTGAACACTTTTCGCCACCCGCAGGCAGCCGACAAGAACCACCCGCGCTACCGCGTGGCGGCGGAACGCTGGCTGGAATCGCTGGCGATGGCGGACATTACGACGATTGACGCAAGGCTGGATCCGCAGCACGTCTATCCACAGGTGCCGGCTCTTTCCGGCTCGGGCCCGGACTCAGCCGGCGCCGGGCGCGGCGTGATGGATCTGCTCGGTGTGACACGCGAGGGCCGGCTGGCGGTGATCGAACTCAAGGCGTCGGAAGATATTCATCTGGCCATACAAGGCATGGACTACTGGCTGCGGGTGCGGTGGCATCTGCAGCAGGGCGACTTTTCGCGCTACGGCTACTTCAGCGGCGTGGAACTGCAACCGAAGCCGCCATTGTTGTATCTCGTCGCGCCGGGTTTCCGTTTTCATCCAGCCACAGACACGCTGTTACGTTACATCTTGCCAGAAGTGGAGTGCGTACGCGTGGGACTGAATGAAGACTGGAGAAGGGGACTGAAGGTCGTTTTTCGACAGTAGTCTGATTCAGGACTTCCCAAAAAGGAAAGGAAGCAGCCTCGGCGTAGCCTCCGCTGCTTCCCGGGGTGTTTCAAAGTGGTCTTAATAAGTTCGATGCTCCCAACTGAAAACAGTTGTCCGTTGGCAATCGTAATGGCAGGTCTTTGATTTTCAATAGGTTGCAAAAAGAAAAGAAGCAGCTTTGGCAGAGCCTCGGCTGCTTCCCGGGGTGTGTCTTTGAAGTGGTCTTACTTAAATAGATGCCATAG
>JBGQHN010000055.1:0-17523 GCA_041497975.1 Planctomycetia bacterium
CCCAGGGTGGCCACCGCCTGCCCTTTCAATAGGCTACCCCCCTCGAACAAGCCGATGGGATTGCCGGCGTTGAGGTCCTGAACGGCGCGCGTGGCGAACACTCCGGTCAACAGCGCCCCCAGCGTTCCGCCAATGCCGTGCACGCCGAACGCATCGAGCGAATCGTCGTAGCCAAAGCTGCGTTTGAGCGAACTGCAGGCGAAGTTGCAGATCACGCCGGCCGCCGCGCCCATGATGAGCGCGGGCATCGGCAGCACATAGCCCGAGGCGGGCGTAATGCACACCAGACCCGCGACGGCGCCCGAACAGGCGCCCAAGACCGTCGGCTTGCCGCGCATGATCCACTCCATGCCCGCCCAAGCCAGCGCGCCGGCGGCAGCCGAAAAATGGGTCGCCGCAAAAGCGCTAGCGGCCACGCCGTCGGCCGCCAGGGCACTGCCGGCATTGAAACCGAACCAGCCGACCCACAACATCGCGGCGCCGAAGGCGGTGTAGGTCAGGTTGTGCGGCGGCATGGGCTCCGTGGGGTATCCCAGCCGCTTGCCGATCAATAGCGCGCAGATCAACGCGGAAACGCCCGAGCTGATGTGCACCACGGTGCCCCCGGCGAAGTCGAGTGCTCCGTTCATGGCATATTGCTTGGCCGAGTCGCCGTTATAGGTCAGCACGCCGCCGCCCCACACCCAATGGGCGATCGGGCAATAGACCAGCGTGCCCCACAAGATCATGAACACCACCATCGTGCTGAATTTCATGCGCTCGGCGAACGCTCCGCAGATCAGCGCCGGGGTGATGATAAAGAACATGCCCTGGAACAGCATGTGACTGAGCATGGGAATGCTATACGCCGTGTGCTGCGGGATAACCGATTTGCCATCCTGCCACTCGGCTTGCACGCCCTTCATGAACAAGTAATCCTCGTTGCCGATCCACGGATTCGCTCCGCCGCCAAACGCGAGCGAGTAACCCCACAAGCCCCAGATCACGGTCATCAAACCCATCAAGAAGAAACATTGCATGATCACGCTCAGCACGTTCTTTTTGCGCACCAATCCGCAATAAAACATCGCCAGTCCCGGGCCCGTCATCATCAGGACCAGGGCCGAGGCAGTCAGCACCCAGGCATTGTCGCCTCGGTCCAAGGGTGTGGGTGCCGGCGCCGGCACCACCGCAGCGTCGGCTGGGGCCGCCTGCTCTTGAGCCCCCACGACCGAAACCGAAGCGCCGAAAATCGTCCACGCACACAGAATACCCGCCAACACTCTGTGACAACTCATCGTAGCTCTCCCTTCTGTGATGAGCACAATAGAACCACCTGCGCATTGTCGAGAGCCAGACGAAGTGGATCGCACTACTTTGGACAAGATGGCCTGACTCCCGCCAACTCCAGCGCCATCAAGCCAATCAGACTAGCCGTCCTTGGTCGGCTCGTAAAGTATCAAAGAGGGCTTTTTGCCGATCGGCTCGGGCTTAAAGTCACGAACCTCGGGCTCGATCGGCCGAAACGGCATGGCGCGTCGGCGGCATGTGCGCCCGTTAGAAAGGCTTTTCCCATGGAACGTCAGGGCGCGCGGCCGCGCGGTTCACGGCGCGCGCCATGACGAACAGCAAATCGCTCAAGCGATTCAAGTACACCACCGGCTCGCCCGCGATCATCTCGGAAGATTCACGCATGAGCGTCACGAGTCGCCGCTCCGCCCTGCGACATACCGTGCGCGCCAAGTGCAACTGCGCGGCGGCCGGCGCTCCGCCGGGCAAGATAAACTGCGTGAGCGGTTCCAGCCGCTCTTCACAACGATCGATCGCTTGTTCCAGCACCGCGATTTGGTCGGGACCAACGAGCGCCGTATGGTGGGCCACCGGATCCGGGGTGGCCAGCTGCGCTCCAAGCGCGAACAGATCGTTTTGAATCCGGCCCAACAGCGCGTCGAACTCGATGTCGAGTCCCGCGGCCCGCGCCACTCCCAACACGCTGTTCAGCTCATCGACAGTGCCATAGGCCTCGATGCGCGGAGCATCTTTGCTGACGCGCGGACCACCGAACAAGCCTGTGTCGCCCCGATCACCGGTCTTGGTATAGATTTTCATGAGAAGTTGCACGCGGAGCCGGATGGATTCGCTGGTCGCCGGTCGACCTGGCGGTTGTTATAATGCCGATAGCCAATCCACCGCAAATCGCCCTCGGCGATCCCTCGGCGCGGCTCGCGGTTGACCGTTTGACCTCCCTCGATTGCGCGCCTTTGCGAAACTCTTCAGGAACAAAAATGACCATCAAGAACCATGCGCTTCGGACAGGGCTTGGGCTGGCAATCTGCCTGTCGGCGACGCGCTGCCTGGCCGCCGATTCGATCGAAGGCAAGTACCTGGATAACGTGCGGCAGGTCACCTCGGGTTTCGTCAAGGCGGGCGAAGGCTATTTCTCGCCCGATGCGCAAACCATTATCTATCAAGCCGTTCCTCAGGGCTACCCGTTCTATCAAATCTACAAGCAACCGCTAGCCGGCGGCGCGCCGCAACGGATCAGCACGGGCCGGGGGCGGACAACTTGTAGCTTTTTTTCACCCGACGGCAAGCACCTAATCTTCGCTTCGAGCCATCTCGATCCATTCCTGTCCGAGACCGAGGAGCGAGAACGCAAGCAGCAAGCCGATGACGCCAAGAGCGGCCGCCGCCGCCGCTACCAATGGGATTTCGATCCCTCTACGGACATCTTCGAAGCCGACCTCGACGGCAAGAACCTCCGGCAATTGACGACGGCCAAGGGCTATGATGCCGAGGGGGCCTATTCGCCCGACGGCAAGTTGATCGCGTTTTGCAGCGATCGCGACGGCGATCCGGATCTGTACGTGATGAATGCGGACGGGTCGGCCGTTCGGCAGTTGACCGACGCGCCCGGTTACGACGGCGGGCCGTTCATCTCGCCCGACGGCAAATGGGTCGTGTATCGCAGCGACCGCAAGAAAGCCGAAATGCTGCAGATCCACGCCATCGGAATCGACGGCCAGAACGACGTCGCGCTGACCGACAACGTCGGCGTCAATTGGGCGCCGTACTGGCATCCGACGAAGCCATACATCATTTGGACCGGCGCTGATCACTCCGATCCAAAAGCCCGGCCGAACTACGATCTGTGGCTGATGAAGTACGACGTCAAGGACGGCAGGCTGGTCCCGGGCCCGATTACGCGGATTACCGACCATGAGGGCGCCGACGTGCTGCCGGTTTTCTCGCCCGACGGAAAGCAACTGATGTGGACCAGCAACCGCACGGCCGATCACTCGAGCCAACTGTGGATCGCCGATTTCAAACTGCCCGAATGACTCGCCGCCGCCAACGTATTGGTTACTGCGCCGCGATCACGCTGATTTTCAACTGCCCGACGACCTGCGCGACGGGCAGGAAGCTGCTATAGGCCGAGGCGCCGTCGAGGCTCGAGTCGGTCAACTTCAAATGGGCCGCCGCGATGCCCCCCTGCCCCATGATCGCATCCAGCGGCACCCACTGGCCCCGCAAATACATCTCGGTCCACATGTGGAATCCAAAGCTTTTAGAATCCTCCACGTACACCAGCCCGATCGCGACGCGTGACGGAATCCGGTTTGCGCGGGCCAGCGCCGCCAACAGCACGGCGTGTTCCGTGCAGTCGCCTTCGCGCGACGCGGCCACTTCGGCCGCCGTCGAAAAGGCCTGGGAAAAATTCCTCTTCGTCATCGCGTCATGCACGTAGCGCTCCAGCGCAACGGCTACTTGGGCCGCGCTGGCGGCATTGCCTTTGCCCTCGCGGGCCATCTGTTGGATGCGCGGATCGTCGATTTGCAGAACGCTGTTTGCCGACAGATACTCGTTGCCGGGGGCGTTCGCATCGGCCGTGGCTGCGCCGGGCTCGCCCGGTCGTACGCTGCGCACTGTCACTTCCGCCGAGTTGGCGTCCAGCGAGCGGACCGATTGCGTCGGGCCCGAGGCAAAGACCTTGGCCGGATCGGCGCCGGCCAATTCCACTCGGTAGCGGACTTGCCGCGTCTGATGAGCGTTGGCAAGCGGGCGGTCGAGCTTGACCATCAAATCGGTACCCAAATCGAAATTGCCTTCGGACGGTTCCGCGGCGATGGCCAGTTCGCGGGAAGTGCGAAACGACTCTTGTTGCAAGGCTTCGATCCGCGTCTTGATCGTCCGGCCGCGGGCGTCGGTCCACAGCGTTGAATTCAATACCTGGCCGTCCGACAAGCGTGCGACGCTCTCGACCCGCAGCAACCTGTTCGCAGCGCCCATGACACTGGTGTCCTCGTGATCGCGTGCCACGAGCAGCACATCGGCTACCTGGTTCAACAGCGGCATCAGCATTTTCAACGAGCGCTTTTGTCCGGGCTGGAGGGGTCGTGCCTCGAGCGACTGTTCGATGCCGCGAAACCCGCGAATCTCGCTCGACCAGGGAATTCGGCCTGTTTCGCGGCGACCCTTGGTTTGCGTTTCGATGACCAATTGCGGGCCCTCGACGTGGCCGGTGACCGAAACGGGCGAGGAACCGGAGGAAATTTCTGTTTTGAAACCCAAAAGTTGGCCGTCAGGCGTTTCCACGCTGCTCACCGCGACGTCTTGCTGGGCGCGCTGGCCGAAGCGCGAGATTGTCAGGTGATTCAACGAATCGGCTTCCACGAGCGCCCGGCCGCCGCGGGTCACGCGTCGCAAGGTCGTTCGCGCATGGCCGATTTTGGTGTGTTGCAGATAGAACGCTTCCCAAAACTCGTCGGCTGGCGCCTCGGGAGCCGCGTCGGTCTTCTGACAAGCAGGCAGAACGACCGCCAGCAGCAGCCACACGAACAATAGCGCCACACGAACCGCATTGCGTTGGGGGATGCTTCGTGAGTCAGCGTTAGCAGCGTTATGCCTCAATCGTCATCACTCAGGGGAACAGTGCGGCCGGTACCCGACTTCCATTGGCTGGCCGGCCGAGTGTGCTTGAAGACGCGGTTGTATGGGCATTGTATCGCCGCGCGTCGCGGAATTTCCAGCCGGTTCGACGCGCGGCGCTTCGCGGCTGGGTAGTGCCCATGTTTTCCAAAAGCAACATGACGTTGTTTGTCAACCGGGCGGTCTGCGGCAAATCTGGCGCTGGCAGTCTCGGCGTTTCCTGTAAAGGCGTACGCGCATCCAGGGAGCTTTATCGTGCGCCCCCGCGCAAGCGACCTGCGCTGGCGACGCTAGGGTGGTAGATTAGCTTAGCCCCATCGATGGCCGAAAAATCCCCGTTTTTTGGCCGCCTTGCGGGCCGGCCCCGACGCGGCGCACGAGGGAAGTGTGAGCGATTATGCCGGCTTTGCAGGCCTCGGAAACCGACCCGGAAAAGTTGTTCATGGGACCGCGCCGGTGCGTGAAACATTGCCGGAAGTGTGACCTAAGATTTCGTAGCGAGCACTGTTTCGTTCCACCATCCCTTTGAGTTAGCCACGATTCTGAGGTCGCAATGGGATTCTTGAAGAAATTCTTTCCGAACGTGTTCCGGGACGCCGTGCCGGCGCACGCGACGAGCAGCTTTGAGCGCCTCAGCGACGAGGAGTTGGAAGCGCACTTGGGGGTCGTGCGTTACGGAGACTTCGTGCTCTCGGGCGCCGTGCGGCCGTCGTACGATCTGCAAGTCATACCCTGCCAAGGTTACCGGCACGACACGTATCGCGACGACGAGAACAAAACGACCGTGCCCGTGTTGATGGGGGCGGCTTCCAAGGAAGTCCTGTTCGAAGTGTTCATGGACATCCTGGATCCACTCGGAACCGAAGTCGACGTGGTGCTCGAAACCAGCCATAACCGCGAGGCCCGCGGACATATCGATTTGTATCGAGAGCACATCGATTTGCCCGTGCTCAAAAGCATTCTGTGGGACTTCGAGGACTTGCTGGTCAACGACGGTTGCACGGGCATCGCCGTGCTGAACCCGGGAATTCCGCAGGAAGTGCAGTTCGACGAGCACAAGCTGCTGATTGTCTATGGCAGCCAGCTCTGCGAGTACGAGCGGATTCTCAACTCGCGGCGCGTGCAATGCGACGACCAGATGAAATTCATCACGGAAGCCGAGCATGTCCACTCGTCGAGCGAATACTACTGCCAGCAGTTCGAAGAACTGAAGATCCGCCTGGGCATCGATTCGAGCTATTGCTGATCGATTGCCGCCGGGCATCTTGGATTTACGAGAGGCCGTGCACCCATGCGAGGCCTTTTTGCTGGCATCGCCCTGCTGTCATCAACCCCCGCTTAGCCCAGGACAGACGCCCGGTGCAACGGCTCGCGCATCGGCGAAAGCTTGCGGCAGCCGGCCATCGACCAGGTGATCTTGCCCCGCATCGCCGTAATCGTCAGACTACCGCCCCATTTCTGCGGGCGCAGTTCGGCCTCCTGGCCGCCCGCCCGACGACGATTCACCTCGCATGGTTCTTATGCGCAGCGATCGGGCTGTTTCCTGGCGCTATGGCCGCGGCGCGCGGCTGTTGAGAGTTGCGTTGTGTGCGCTGGCGCTGGTGGGTTGCCACGCCTGGCACCCGCCCAGCTATGATCCGCCCGACCTTGTCTTCGGTCCCCTGCCGCCGCCCCAGGGCAACCCGGTCGTGGTGACCGTGATGGACCGCGACTTCGTGTGGGACCAGGTGGTCGACGTGGTGGACGATTATTTTCGCGTGCAACGCGAAGAACGCGTGCGTCTGGTGGGTGACCTGTTGACCGAGGGACGGCTGGACACGTATCCGCGCAGCGGGTCGACGATCTTTGAGCCCTGGAACGGTGACTCCGTCACGCCTTACGATCGTTGGGAAAGCACGCTGCAGTCGATCCGCCGCAAGGCCCTGGTGCGCGTGATACCGGCCGAGGCCGGATTCCTGGTCGAGGTGCAAGTCTACAAGGAGCTGGAGGACGTCGCCCGGCCGGAAACGGGGGCCATCAGCACTACCAACTCGCAAGCGCTGCGCAATGACGATGCTTTGCGCCGGGTCGCCAATCCGGTGCGCGGGCAGCAGCCGACGCTGGGTTGGATTCCCCAGGGCCGCGACGCGGCGCTTGAGCAAGTGATTCTCGCGCAGATTCAAGCCCGCCTCGCTGGCCACCGACCGGCCGCATTTTGAATTCATTTCCGACAGCGCGACCACTGCAAGCCAGCGCCAGCCGGACGGACAGGTCGATAACTGCGCTAGCGGCCGGTGGAATGGCTTTGTTGCGCGGTGCTGGCCGGTACGTTCAAAGGGGGCGTCGGGGAGTCCGAGGTTTTTACTGCCGGCAACTTAAGCGTGAAGGCTGTTCCCTTGCCCAGCGTGCTTTCGACGCGGATTCGCCCTTGATGCGCTTCGATCGTATCGCGGCAAAACGAAAGCCCCAGGCCCGTCCCGCCCTTGCCGCTGGCGTCGGGGCCGCTCTTGGTCGTGAAGAAGCGATCGAAAATCCGCGGCAATTTGTCGGCCGCGATGCCGCTTCCCGTGTCGCGGACCATCAGATCGACGGTCGCATTTTGTGGATCGTGACTAAGCCGTAGCAGGATGTGCCCACCGCCGGTCATGGCTTGCCGGGCGTTAACCAACAGGTTGATCAACACCTGTTGGATCTGGTTCGAGTTGACCATGGCCAGCGGCACTGGCTGAAACTGCTTATCGACCACGATGCGGTACTTGGCCATTTCCCGCTCCAAAAGCAAGAGCGAGTCTTCGACCAGCTTGACCAGGTCCGTCGGCTCCATGCCTTGGCTCCGATTGCGGGCGAAGCCGAGAATTCCGTTGGTGATCCGGGCCGCACGCAAGCCGGCCGAAAGGATCTTTTCAAAAGCCTTGTCGCGAGTCGCTTGATCGTGATGGCGCTGGCCCATCTTGGCATAGTTGATGATCGTCGTGAGCACGTTGTTGAACTCGTGCGTGGTAGTGCTCACCAGTTCGCCCAACGCGGTCAGCTTCTGTGCCTGGTAGAGTTGCTCTTTGAAAATGAGCACCTGCTCCTCCAAGCTGGGAGCATCCTGCGGTTGGCTGGACATGTTTGCTTCCTGGTACTTCGAGCGTGGCAAAACGCCCCAGATTGACGAAGGGTCGGACTTTCGCGGCTTTGCGCGATCGGCTTCAGCCGCGCCGCCTTGCCCAATGACGTGTCTTAACTCGTTCGGTCGAAGAGATTTAATACAACGTCGATATCGTCGAGTCTGCCTGGGCAACTAAAGCACAAGCCGATATAATCCCGATTCGAGCCAACGGGCCGTCGATGCCGCCTAGATAGCTGGCCCGAGCGCGCGCAAGGAAGCGAGCGATGCACACAGTCGAGCTCTTGGAACGGGCGATCGCCCTGGCGCGGCAATGCGGATTTGTCGTGCGACAGGACTTCTTTGGCGGCTCCCTGGCTGGGGCTTGCGAATTCAAGGGTCGGCGCTGGCTGTTTATCGACCTGGCCCAAAGTCCTCGCGAACAGCTCGAACAGGACCTCCAGGCGTTGGGCGAAGGGCCGCATTTGGCAGGCGACGAGGCGCCGGCGCAACTGCAAGCATTTGTCAAGCTGCGCAAGGCAGCTTGACCAGCTAAGTTGACCGCGGGCACTCGTTCGGTTGGTCGAGTTCGGCCGCCTCGCCGCTATAGAGCCGATGAGTTTCGATGTACTTTTCAACCGCCCGGGGTGTCCGATAACGGATGCTCTGACCCGCGGCCACGCGTCGCCGCATCTCGCTGGAACTCAAATCGACACGCGGCATTTGCACCTGATGCTCGCGAATCGTCTGCATACGCTCCGCCGCGACAAGCTCTTGCAGCCCGTGCCAATCCAACGACTCGCTCCGGTCGTCGACGCCCAGGCTCGCACGGCGCACGACCACGGGAATGGCAAGTTGGCAAATCCGCTGCGGGTCCTTCCACCCGGACAAGTCCCGCAGGGAATCGGCCCCCATGAGAAAAAACAACTCGCGCCGCGGGTCTTCGGCCTTGAGTTGCGCGAGCGTATCAACCGTATAACTCACGCCGCCGCGCTCGATTTCGTGCCGGCAGACGGAAAAAGTCTGCTGCCCGCTGGTGGCCAATTCCAACATCTCGATCCGCGCGGACGCCGGTGAAAGTGGACGCTTTTGCTTATGTGGGGGCATGGCGGCCGGCACGAAGCACACTTCGTCCAGCCGCAACTGTTCGCGGCAGCTTTCGGCCAACAGCAGGTGTCCGTAGTGGACCGGATCAAATGTTCCGCCGAAGATTCCCAGCCGCATCGCCAGTTGATCTCTCGCTTGTCAGCCTCGGGCCGGCGCAAGATGATATTTGAAGGACAGTGGAGCGTGATTCGACCGCATGGTAGTCGCCCTGGCGGCGGCATGCCACCCGACAATTCTAACGCGCTGGATTTCGCCCGGGGACGGTTTTATTTCAAACACCAAGGCCGAACAACAGAGCCTATTCGAGCTGAACCCGGCCCCGTGGGACCAGGACGATGACCGCGAACAACTCGTGGCCACGCTGGTTTTCTCACGCGGTCCACAGCAGCCGTTTGATTATTCGGTGCCCGAAGCGCTGCGCGGCCGGATTGCGCTGGGCCAGCGGGTTCGGGCTCCGTTTGGCAAGGCCGACCGATTGGTGACGGCATATTGCGTCCGTTTGCAGAACATGGTGTCCGGCCATCGGCGTCTTAAAGCGGTGGACAGCATCGTCGACCAGAAAACGCTGCTGGGCCCCTCAATGCTGCGGTTGACCGAGTGGATGGCCGAATACTACATGTGCCCGTTGGGCCAGGTTCTCGAAGCGGTCGTGCCGCAGGGCGTGCGAGGCCAGGCGGGGACGCGTCTGACGCAGTTTGTGTCGCTGCCTACGCGCGTGGCCGCGCGGCTGGCGCAATTGAAGCTTACGCCGATTCAGCGGCGGATCGTCGACTATTTGGCAAACTGTCGAGAGCCGGCGCCGATTCAGCAAGTGGCCCGCGCCGCGCGATGCACCGTCGCACCGATCCAAACGCTGCACAAGAAGGGCCTGGTCGACTTCGAATCGCGCCGCTTCGATGCCGGCGCCGACGCCGAAGCGCGCAGCCAGGCTCCCAATACTCGGTTGACGTTGAACGCCGATCAACTGCGGGCATTGGAGACAATCCGCGGGGTCTTGCATTCGCGGGAGCATCAAACCGTGCTCATGCATGGCGTGACCGGGAGCGGCAAAACGGAAGTCTACATCCAGGCGATCGAGGAGGTGTTGAGCTTCGGACGGCAGGCGATCGTGCTGGTGCCGGAGATTAGCTTGACGCCGCAAACCGAAGCCCGTTTCCGCTCTCGCTTTGGCCACGTGGCGGTGCTGCACAGCCATCAAACCGACGTCGACCGGCGGCGGCATTGGGACCAAATCGCCGCCGGGCGTGTTTCGGTGGTAGTCGGCGCGCGCAGTGCCGTCTTTGCCCCCACGCCCAATTTAGGTTTGATCGTGCTCGACGAGGAGCACGAAACATCGTTCAAGCAGGATACGGCGCCGCGCTACAACGCCCGCGACGTGGCCCTGGAGCGAGCGCGGGCCGAGCGAACTCCGCTGGTGCTTGGTTCGGCCACGCCTTCGCTGGAAAGCTGGCAGCGGGCGGCCTCCGGCCAGTATCGTCTGGCGTCGCTGCCCCGCCGCGTCTTCGACCGGCCGCTGCCGCGCGTGGGCACGATCGACTTGCGCGTCGAGTTTCGCGACCGGCGCAACCGCGGGGCGATCAGCCGCCAGCTTCGCCTGGCCATGGACGCCGCCCTGAAAGACGGCGGTCAGATTATCCTGCTGCTGAATCGACGCGGCTATTCCACGCAAATCCAGTGTCCGGCCTGTGGCATGGTGCTGCGCTGTCCGCATTGCGCGATCGCTTTAACGCATCATTTGCACGATCAGCGGGCGATTTGCCACTACTGCGATTACCAGACCCGCGCCCCGGTCGAATGTCCGGAGTGTCAATTTGCCGGCATTTATTATCGCGGTTTGGGAACCCAGCGACTTGAGGCCGAAGTCAAGGCACGCTTTCCCGACGAGCGGTGTTTGCGGATGGATACCGACACGATGCAAAAGCCAGGCAGCCACGAACGTGCCCTGGCCATGTTTCACTCGGGCGAAGTGCGGATTTTAGTCGGGACGCAGATGATCGCCAAAGGGCTCGATTTTCCAAACGTCACGCTGGTCGGCGTGATCAACGCGGACACGGCGCTGCATTTCCCCGACTTTCGGGCAGCGGAACGAACGTTTCAGCTCGTGACGCAAGTGGCTGGCCGAACCGGACGCGGAGAAAAAGGTGGCCGCGTGCTGGTGCAGACGTTCAGCCCCGATCACCCGGCTATCGTGGCCGCCGTGCGGCATGACTTCCTGGCCTTCGCGGCGGGTGAATTACCGACGCGACAAGCATACCGGTACCCGCCGTTTGGCGCAATGATTCGGCTCGTGGTGCGCGGTCCGGCGGAATCGGCGGCCGGCCAACTAGCCGACGAAATAGCCCAGCGCCTGCGGGCCGCCTTGGAAACGGCCGAGGTGGAAACGCGAGTATTGGGTCCGGCGCCAGCGCCAATCGCCAAGTTGCGCGGAAATTTCCGCTTTCAGATCCAGCTTCAGGGACCGGATGGGGCGGCGCTGCGTCAGGCCGTGCGAACAGCGACCGATGGCCTGAAACCACCCGATAACATCCAATGGATTGTCGACGTCGACCCGCTGGACATGCTGTGAAGGTGCGGCATTTGCCGTCCCGACGGGTGACTTTCCTCTTGGAGTTTGGCCGAGAACTCTCGTAAACTATAGGAATTGGGGAAACTTTGTCCCGGAATCGCGCCGGCATGTCTTACCGCTCGCTGAAACGTGTATTGGGCGAAACCAGCCTGGAGCGGAAGTTCCTCGTCTTGTTTGGCATTTCGCTGTTGTTTCTGATTGCCGGGAGCTTTTGGTGGTACGGCCGCAACACCCAGGAACTGGTGTATGAATCGAGCCGCGAGACGGCGCGCAGCCTGGTGGAGACGATCATCGTCATGCACCATACCCGGCTCTGGCAGCAGGACGTGGTCGAGTTGGTCGATGACCTGAAAAAGGGCCTGGCCAGCCGTGAGTACCGTTGGGCGTTCGTTCGCCCGGTGGAGGAGGGCCCCAACGCGCCCCAAGACGAGTTTGAATGGCAAGTGCTCAAGGAATTCAAACCATCGGCTCCGCCCGAGCCCCGCGACGCCGCGCGCGAATTCCGCGAGCGAACGGCGATTGTGAATGGCAAGCACGAATATCAGTTCTACACGCCGATTCGGATCACCAACCAGCGCTGCGTGGTGTGCCATGACAGCCAGAACCTGAGCGTGGCCGGAATTCCTCCGCAGGAGATCGGCGACCTGGTGTCGGTGGCCAAGATCTGCCTGCCCGACGAGAAGATGCAGAAGGCGCTCAATTGGAACAACGCCTTATTGTTGGCCACGGCCATCGTCACGGTTTTTCTCGCGATTTCGGCCTCCTATCTGATCGTCCGCTACGTGATCGTCAAGCCGCTGGCCCATTTGCGCGACGTCAGCGACCGGATCAGCCACGGCGATCTGACGTTGCGCGCCGAACTGCACACGGGCGACGAATTCGAGCGGCTGGCCACGGCATTCAATCGCATGTTGCGGCAATTAGCCACGAACCAGGAAGAGCTGAAGCACGTCAACGACAATCTGAACGTGAAAGTCGACGAACTGGCACAAGCCAACATGCGGCTCTACGAAATGAACCGGCTGAAGAGCGACTTCCTGGCCACCATGAGCCACGAGCTGCGCACCCCGCTCAACGCGATCATCGGCTTTAGCGACGTTTTGGAGTCGATTGCCTCGCTCGACGACAAGCAAAAACGGTACGTCCGCAATATTCAAACTTCCGGCAAGGTTTTGCTGGAAATGATCAACGACATTTTGGACCTGGCCAAGATCGAGAGTGGCAAGATGGAAGTGCGGCTCTCAGATTTTCGCATCGATTCGGTTGTCACGGCCCAGTGCGACATGGCTCGGCCGCTGACGGAGCGCAAGAACATCGACCTGGAAACGGAAATCGAGCCCGACTTGCCGGACATGTTTCAGGACCAGGCCAAAGTGCAGCAGATTCTCAACAATTTGTTGTCGAACGCCATCAAGTTCACGCCCGAGGGAGGACGGATCATCGTCAGCGCCCAACTCGCCGGCCCGCATGATGTGGTGCTGAAGGTAACCGACACCGGCGTGGGAATCGCCGAGGAAGACCAGGTCGCGATTTTCGAGAAGTTTCGGCAAGGCAAAACGGTGCATTCCGGCGGCAACGCCATGACCCGCGAATATTCCGGCACGGGGCTGGGATTGTCAATCGTCAAGGAGCTGTGCAAGCTGCTGGGCGGAGAGATTTCGCTGGAGAGTGAACTGGGCAAAGGCAGCACCTTCACCGTCCGCCTGCCGCTGGCGCGGGCCGACCAATTGAAGAGCGAAGCAGTCCTGCCTACCGGAATCGAGGAACCGGGCAAATCGCGTCGCGCCGATTTGCCACGGCTCGAGACCCCGGCGGCGACGTCCTGAGATCCAGCGGCCGCGGCAAATGTCGAGTGTGGATCGTCCCCCGCGCTCGCGTTGGGTTGCAGTAGACAGACCGCATGACACCACCGCGTCGCCTTTTCATTTTTGGCGATTCGGCTAACATGGGCCGCCATGGCACCTTCCTCGGTCTCGCTTCCCGAAGTGGAACTGTTCACTGATGGCGCTTGCAGCGGCAATCCCGGCCCGGGCGGTTGGGCTTATGTTCTCAAGCACCCATCGAGCGGCAAGGAAATCGAAGCCTTCGGCGCCGAGAAGCTGACCACCAACAATCGCATGGAGTTGACCGCCGTGGTCCGCGGTCTGGAGACGCTCAAGAGACCGACGCAAGTCAAGCTCATGACCGACAGCGTGTACGTCGGCAAGGGCCTGATCGAATGGCTGCCCAAGTGGAAAGCCAACGGTTGGCGCCGCCGCGAGGGCACGCAGTGGAAAGAGGTCAAGAACGAAGATCTGTGGCGGCGGCTCGATGAGCTCGCCGGCAGTCATAAGATCGCGTACATTCGCGTCGCCGGCCACAGCGGACATCCCGAGAACGACCGTTGCGACCAATTGGCCGTGGCTGCCTATCAGCAGTTATTGAAGCCATAGCGCCGGCTGGCAAGCGCGTGGGGCGCGCCTACGACCGCGTGTCGACCGCCAGCAACTCGAATGGAAACGCCACGTCGCCGGTCAGTCTCTCCAGCGGCTGATTGAGGCCCTCCCGCATCCAACTCGCGATGCCTGCCAGCAGCCGATTGCGTCGGTCGTAGTCACCACTAAGTTCAAAAAACGTGTCGGCAGCCCGCAGCCGCATCAGCCCCTCTTCGAGAAGGTGTTCCAAAGTATACAGGCCCGCCTGCATGCTCTTGCGCCGCGCGGCGATGAATTCGGCGCTCACTTCGGTGACGTACAGCGTCGGCGCGTGCCTGGCCAGGTTCATGGAAAACATCAGGTCGGCGCAAAAGTCCATCGTCTCTTCGCCGAAGGTGAATCCGTTCTTGACCGCGTCGACGTGGAACAGCGGCGCAATCAGGCCGTGAAATACGTTGCCAAACTCGGCGATCGCCGCCATGATGTTTCGCGGCGACACAAGGCCCTCCTTGCTGGTCATGCTCCAGGTCTCCCGCCCGTGCGGCCAGACATTGTCAATTCGGGGGACGATGTGACGAGCGCTGGGATGTCGTTGGATCGCGCGCAGGAAAATATCGCGTGAATTCGGCTTGTGGCGGTCACCGGCGCAAAGGAACTTCATCCACCGGGCGCCGCTGTGGATGAAATGGTCGATGCAAAACTGCCAATTGCCAACCCGGCCCAACGATTTTTCCTGGCGGATGACTTTCACTCGCCCGCCGGCCAGCGCCCGCAGCGCCTCGCGATGCGGTTCGCAGGAGGCGTTGTCCGAGATGACGACCTGCCAATCGGCAAGGGAGGCCAACGACTCCCTGACCCATTCGCTGTCGTTGTAAGACGGGATGTAGCAAACCAAGTCCGCCATGGCTCGAAACTTTCGTCTTCAAGCGGCGATGGTTGTCAACACCCTCCTTCCGTTCCAGTGATACCACCATCATGAGCGAGTTGTCCTGGTAAAGTCAAGCAGCATGGTCAGGTATTCAAAGTAGCCCTCCCTGCCGGCATTGCGGCCGGCCGATAGAATATGTTCCATGCCGCAAAGTGCCGATAAATCGTCCCCTCTCGAGCTGAGCACAGCCGTTCAATTTCTCAAGGGCTGTGGCGCCTCGCGCGCTGAACTGTTGGCCAGGCTTGGCGTTGCGACCGTGCGGGACCTGCTGTTCTATTTTCCGCGCGATTACCAGGACTTGACCGATCTGCGCGAAATCGACGCCTTGGAAGAGGGCCCGCTCGTGAGCGTGCTGGGCACCGTTGAAGAAGTGGACGTGTCTGATCGCGGCGGCGGCCGCTCGGTCTTGGGGGTGCTCGTGCGGCAAGGCGATGATTATTTGCGGGCCGTGTGGTTCAACCAGCCGTTTTTACGAGAGAAGTTTCGCCGCGGTCAGCTGCTGCTGTTGTCGGGCAAGGCGAAGCGCCGATCCACGCGCTGGGAAATGGTCCACCCGCACACGAAAGTCGTCGATGCCGAGCAGGCGGCCCCTCAAGGCCAACTGTTGCCGGTCTATCCGTTGACCGAAGGCCTGGCCGAACGCCATGTGCGGCAACTGGTCCGCCGCGCGCTCGACGAATGTTGCGGCCAGTTGGAGGAAGTGTTTCCCGCCGATTACCTCGAGGCGCATCGGCTTTGGCCGATTGACGTGGCCTTGCCCCAATTGCATTTCCCCACCAGCCGCGACAACCTGGAGCGCGCGCGGCGGCGATTTGTCTATCAGGAGCTGTTCGTGTTGCAATTGGCGCTGGCGCTAAAGCGGCAGGAAGTGCACGATTCGTGGCAGGCGGTGCCGCTGGAGACGACGGCCAAGATCGACGCCCGCATCCGGCGTCTCTTTCGCTTCGAGCTGACCAGCGGCCAGAATCAGGCGGTGGCCGAGATCGCCGCCGACATGGGCCGGCCGCACCCCATGAATCGCCTCTTGCAGGGCGACGTCGGCAGCGGCAAGACGATCGTTGCCGTCTATGCGATGTTACTGGCCGTCGCACACAAGGCACAAGTCGTGCTCATGGCGCCCACGGAAGTCTTGGCCCGTCAGCATTTGGATACGCTCGACGAATTGCTGGCGGGCAGCAACACGCGGCTGGGCCTCTTGTCGGGCGGTCAGACGGCCCGCGCGCGCCAGGATCTGTTGGCCCAGATCGCCTCGGGTGAGATTCAAATCATTATCGGCACGCAAGCGGTCGTGTCGGGCGAAGTGCCGTTTGCCCGCCTGGGCCTGGTGGTGATCGACGAACAGCACAAGTTCGGCGTGCACCAGCGCGCGGCGCTCAAGCGCGCGGCCATCGACCCGCATTACCTGGTGATGACGGCCACTCCGATCCCGCGCACGGTGAGCATGACGCTGTTTGGCGACTTGGACGTGACGACATTGCGCGACAGCCCGCCGGGCCGGCAAAACGTGCATACTTATTTTCCGCCAGCCGAGGACCGCGCCCGCTGGTGGGAGTTTTATCGCAAGAAACTGCGCGAAGGCCGGCAAGGATATGTCGTGGTGCCGCTCGTCGAAGACTCTGTCCAAGTACAAGCGGCCAACCTCAACGAAACCTACGAGGCCCTGGCCAACGGCGAGCTGGAGGAATTTCGGCTGGGACTCATTCACGGCCGCATGACGCCGGCTGAAAAGCACGTGGCCATGGACGCCTTCAGACGCGGCCAAACGCAAGTGCTCGTGGCCACCTCGGTCGTCGAAGTGGGCGTGGACGTGGCCAACGCCACGCTCATGGCCATCGAGGGAGCCGAACGCTTTGGGCTGGCCCAATTGCATCAGTTGCGCGGACGCGTCAGCCGGGGATCATTTCCGGGGTACTGCTGCCTGTTCACCGGCGCGCTCTCGGACGAGGCGACTGAGCGGCTCAAGGCGTTCGTCGAGAGTACCGACGGCTTCCGCCTGGCCGAAATCGATTTCCAATTGCGCGGTCCCGGTGATCTTCTGGGCACCCGGCAGCACGGGCTGCCGCCGCTGCGCATCGCCGACCTCGTGCGCGACGCGGCCACCGTGGATGAAGCTCGCCGAGACGCACGCGCGCTAGTCGAGTCCGACCCGGGCCTGTCGCGGCCCGAACACGCACGGCTGGGACGGATGGCACTGGTGCGCTACGGCAAGTCGCTCGACTTGGGCGACGTCGGTTGAAAGGGCAATTCCTCGTGGGGTGCGTCCAGCGAAGCGCCGACGCACCGAATATGCAGGCGCGATTTGGACTACGGCTTGCTACGTGGCCGCCATGACGGGTGGCCGCGCCTTGCTTAGGGCTGCTGGGCAACTTACTGTAGGCAATATGATCCACCCAACGATGTCTCGCGTAAGTGCGCTCGTGTCGAGCGCGATCGTTGTACTGTCGACCGCCGCGCTGGTCGGACTTGCGTCCGCGCGAGCGGCCGAGCCGCCGCAGGGTTGGACGACCGTCTCTCCGCGCGACGAAATTCG
>JBGQHN010000056.1:0-17381 GCA_041497975.1 Planctomycetia bacterium
TCAAATCGGCGCCCACCGCCAGGGCGCCACTACCGGACGCGGCCGAGGACCAGGCGCGCCAGAGCGTGCCTTACCAGCAAGGCACCGGACCCGTCGGCGAAGATGAGATTCATGTCCCCCACCGGCCAATGCCCGGGCGCGAGTCGAGCGAGCGCCCGCGCCAGCGCACGGCGAGCGGACCGATGCTGCGCGATGAATTGGCCGACATCGTTCGCAAGCACCCCGATTCGGCGGTCAGCCTGCTGCGGACTTGGATCGGAAACGCGGGCCATTAACCATGCGAAACACGCACCGCAACTTGCGTAAGGCAGCCGTGCTGGTCGCCAGCTTGGACGACGACAACGCCGCGGCACTGCTGGCGCAGATGACGCCCGCTCAGTCGCGCGCCGTGTGCGAGGCGATCGAGGCTTTGGGCCGCATCGACCCCGACGAGCAACACGAGGTCATCGAGGAGTTTTTCCGTATCGGAACCCTCGTACCCGACAAGCAACCTTCGGGGATCGAGCTCGACGACCGGCTGCCGAGTCACCTGGCGATGTCACCATTGTGCGAGGTAACGTCCGCAGCCGATGGAAACGCCAAGAGCGAGATGCCGGCCTTCCGGTTTCTGCACGAGGCTCCGGCCCGATCGTTGGCTCCGTTTTTGGAGCGCGAACATCCCCAAACCGTCGCGGTGGTCGTGGCGCACTTGCCGCCCGAACGCGCAGCCGAGGTTCTGGCGGGACTCAGCGCCGATTTGCAAATCGAAGTCACGCGCCGGCTGGTCGAATTGGACGAGGCCGACCCGGAAATACTGACCGAAGTGGAGCGCGGGATCGAGTCGTGGCTTTGTCAGCAGATCGACGGAGATCGGCGGCGCACCGCCGGTTTGACGGCCTTGAGCAATATTCTGGGAGCGGCCAGTCCGCGGGCCAAGCAACATATTCTTGCCAACCTGGCTCGCGGCGACCGCCAGCTTGCCGCCAGACTCAATGGGCCGCTCGAGCCGGCACTGACGTTTGCCGAGTTGGAGCAATTGGATAGCGCGTCGCTGTCGATCGTGCTGCAGCATGCCTCGCGAGAACTGTTGGTGCTGGCTTTGGCCGGAGCAGAACTGGAGTTCGCCGAGCGCGTGTTTGCTCTGATCGAGCCGGAACAAGCCGCCGCGCTCCGCGAGGCCCTGCGCAGCATGGGCCCGACCCGGCTGAGCGACGTTGAAGACGCACAATGCGAGCTGGCCGCGTCGGTGCGGCAATTGGAGCTGCGCGGAGAAATCGTGCCCGACGTTAGAGCCCGGGGGCGCTTGAGCGTTGCCGCGTGATCGAGACTGCGGGATGTACTCCATCACTTCCCATCATTAGGCCCTCAACGACCGATTCACTATGGCGACAGTGATCAAGGCAACGGTCGCGACGCGCGCAGGTGGCGCGGCGGCGTTCACCTTCGACGAGCTTGGCGAGCACGCGTCGGAGCATCTCGACGTTGCGCGGCGACAGGCCGCCGAAATCCTGGCAGGCGCGGAACAAGAGGCGATCGCGATCCGCCAGCGAGCCCAGGAACAGGGGCGCTCAGCGGCGCTCGAGGCGGCCCAACAAGTGCTGGACGAAAATGTCGGTCGGCAACTGGCCACTCTCGTGCCCGCGCTGGGCGAGGCAATTGACGCGGTTCGTAACTTAAAAGCCGAGTGGCTCGCGCACTGGGAAAAAGCGGCGATTCACCTGGCCGCGGCGATTGCGGGCCGCGTGATTCGCCGCCAGGTCGAACGCCAACCCGAAATTACGCTCGAGCTGGTGCGCGAAGCCTTGGAACTGGCCGCCGGCTGCGGCGAGATCCAATTGCGGATGCACCCCGAGGACGTCGCGGCCCTGGGCTCGCGCGTTGAGCAGCTCACCGGCGAGTTGACGCGCCTGGGCGCGGCCGAAATTCTGGCCGATCCGAGCATTGCCAAAGGGAGTTGCCGCGTTGATACGCGTTTTGGCGCGATCGATCAGCAATTCGCGGCCCAACTGTCCCGCATTGAGGAGGAACTGAGTTAACGGCCGACCTTCGCCCGCGCTCGCTCACGATGCAAACCTCTCACGATGACCTCGCCCAACAATTGCAAGCCGTCATGCCCACGGCCTTGTGCGGCAGCGTCGTGCGCACTTCGGGCATGACGGCCTCGGTTGCCGATCTTCCCGCGCCGGTCGGCTCAGTCGTCGAAATCGAGCGACAAACCGGTGGAGCGGTGGCGGGGGAAGTTGTCGGTTTTCGCGACGACATGACTCTCGTTTACCTGTTTAGCGACACCAAGGGCCTGCGGCGCGGAAATCGCGTCCGCCTGGTCAAGACCTCGCGCTGGATTCGGGTCGGCCAGGAACTGTTGGGCCGCGTCATCAATGCTGAGGGTCAGGTGATTGACGGTCGGCCGCGGCCCGCGCTCGCACATCGCATGGCACTCGATCGGGCCGCGCTGCCGCCGATCGACCGGCCGCGAATCGACGCGCCGTTGTCGACCGGCATTCGCGCGATCGACGGACTGCTCACTTGCGGCAGAGGGCAGCGCGTTGGGATTTTTGCGGGCTCGGGTGTGGGCAAGAGCATTACGCTGGGCATGATGGCACGCTACACGGCGGCCGACGTGAATGTCGTGGCGCTGGTCGGCGAACGAGGCCGCGAGGTCAACGAATTCATCCACCGCGACCTCGGCCCCGGATTGGCCAAAAGCGTCGTCGTCGTCGCCACGAGCGACGAACCGGCACTGAGCCGCGTGCGAGCCGCTTTCACCGCGACGGCCGTGGCCGAGTACTTCCGCGAGCAGGGACTGGATGTCTTGTTGGTGATGGACTCGTTGACCCGCCTGGCCCTGGCGCAGCGCGAGATTGGCCTGGCGGCCGGCGAACCGCCGACCACGCGCGGCTTTCCGCCTTCGGTGTTTGGCATGCTGCCCAAGCTATTGGAGCGCGCCGGGCGCATCGGACGCGGAAGCATCACGGGATTTTATTCGGTGTTGGTCGAGGGCGACGATCCTAATGAGCCGATTAGCGACACGGTGCGGGGTCTGCTCGACGGGCACATTTGGCTGTCGCGAAAGCTCGCGACGCGCGGACATTACCCTGCGATCGACGTGCTCGAAAGCGTCAGCCGGTTGATGATCGACGTCGTTGAGCGGCGACATCGCGAGGCGGCGCAGCGCGTCCGTGAGCTGATGGCCGCGCATCGCGATCACGAGGACCTGATTTCCGTCGGAGCCTACCGCGCCGGATCGAACCCGGCCGTCGATCTGGCTTGTGATCTGCAACGAGAGCTCAACGATTTCTTGCGGCAGCGCGTGGACGAACCGTCGAGCGTCGAGCAGGCTCGCGACGCCCTGTTGCACCTGGCCGCCAAGCCCGAAAAACTGACGGCCAATGCTCCAATGACCAGCAAATCGTTGACCAGCAAATAACGGATCCAATCTAGCGCATGCCACGCTTTCGCTTTCGATTGCAAATCCTGTTGGCGATGCGCGAGGCGGACCGCGAGACGCGACGCGCGGAATTGGCCGCAGTTCTGGCCGACCTGCGCACGTTGGATCAGCGCCGCAGCGGGCTCGAGCACCAACTGGCTGGCGCTCAGCAGTTCTTTCGCAGCGGTGCCCAGCCAGGCCGGATTGACATCGAGCGATTGCAAAGCACACAGCACTACGAACACGCCTTGCGCGCCGAACTGAAGTCGATCGCGCAACGTGGCCAGGCGCTGGCCGTAGAGATCGACAAGCGGCAGCAAGCCGTGGCCGCCGCCGAGCGCGAGGTCGCAGTGCTGGAAAAGCTCCGCGACCGCCAGGCCGACCAGTTTCGACAACACGAGGCCCGCGCTGAAACACGGCAGTTCGACGAAGTGGCGGCGCGCACTGCGCGCCACGCAGACTCTGGTTGACGTCGCCGACCAACCAGCCAGCGGCGCCGCGCAAGCAGCCAGAAATTGGGCTGCACCTGCGGGGACTGCTGTTCTCCAAGCGTAACCGTCGGCGTAATTGCCGCCGCACACGCCTTTTCGGATTTGCGCCGGGTTTGGGGTTGATTCGACGACCGATTTTGGGGACAAGTATCGCCGACCCTTGACCAATCAATTCTTCCAGGGTCGTCTAAAAAGAGTTTTCGTTCACAACGTAAACCGCAAGCGCGAGCCGGGCACCGGCCATCAACGGGTTCATGGCGCACTCGTGCCGCTTTCGGACAATTCCAGGACTACCGTCCATGGCCGAGCACTGGCAGCCTCGCCAGATCGACGAAGCGGCTACGCTCGCCGAACACGCGCGGGCGCTGGTGGCCGGAGCGGCTGTCGGCGCAAGCTCGCCGTCGGTGATTCCATTTCCCCTGCGCGAGTTCGACCACCGCGCCGCGGGGGAATCTGAAACCTGCGCGGATGCGAGCCCGGGAGCGCAACTCGACCTCAGAATCGAGTTGGGCCGCGCCCAGATGCGCAGGGAGGACTTGGACCGACTGCGCACAGGATCGGTGGTTCCGCTGGACCGGCTGGCGGACGATCCGGTCGATGTTTTCGTCGGCGGGCGGCTGTTTGCCCGCGGCCAGGTGGTCGTGGTGGACCACAAGTATTGCGTGCGCGTGATCGAACTGATTGCCGCCGAGCAAGTGGCGTAGCGGCCACGACAATTCATCGGGCCCAACAAGGATGCCTCAAACCATGCGATGCCTTACCCACTTGTTCGTCCTGCTGTTGGCGGCTGGCGTTTATGCGGGCGAGGCGCTGGCCGACTACCCGGACTACACGGCGTCCGCGCCGCCCGGCCCGGGTGTCCGCTCGGAAGTGGGCGCGGTTTACGCGGAAAGCGAAGAGCCGAATCGGGCGACGGAAATGACGGATACGAGCTCGGCGGAACCGCGGCGCATCCCGCTGCGTATGCCGCCGCCCGAGCATCAACAGGCCGCTGCGGCCGGCTTGGCGTCGGACGTGCAGCCGATCGCGCAGCGACCGGGCGAGCGCGACCGCGCGATTCAGTTGGCCCCGCAAACGGCAGAGTCGCGGCCGGCGCAGCGTGCATCGGAGATGCCTCCCTTGTTGACCGCGTCCGCCAGCCTGGGAATCGTGCTCGGTTTGTTCCTGCTGGTCGCGTGGGCAGTGCGGCGCGGCATGCCAAAGAGCGCGGCGTTTCTGCCGCGCGAAGCTTTCGAGATCCTGGGGCGCGCGCCGTTGGTTGGCCGGCAGCAAGCGCACCTGGTTCGCTGCGGCAACAAGGTCCTGCTTCTGAGCATTTCGGCAACCACCGTGGAAACGCTCACCGAAATCACTGATCCGGCCGAGGTCGACCGGCTGGCCGGCATCTGCAACCAGCACGGCGCCACTCGAGGAGCCGCCTCGTTCCGGCAGGTGCTGGGACAGTTCCGCCACCGCGATCTGGAATATCTCGCCCGAGCAGGCGACGAACCCGACTTCGAGCAACTGGAATTGGGCATTCGCGAGCGCACGGCGGGAGGCGCACGCCGAACATGACCTTTTTCAAGCCACGTTCGGCGCGCGCATTGCGGTTCGCGATGCTCATCGCGATGGCTTTGGCCGCGTGCGCAGCCGGTGCGCGCGTCGCTTTGGCCGATCAAAGCCCCGGCGACCCGTTCAAACTCGAACTTCCCGGCGGACTTGGCGGCCCTGATCGTTGGACAAGCCCCGAGGGGCTGAGCTCGGCGCTCGAAGTGATGTTGTTATTGACCGTCGTCAGCCTGGCGCCGGCCGTGTTGATGATGACCACCTGTTTTGTGCGGATCGTGGTCGTGCTGGGTCTGTTGCGCCAGGCGCTGGGCACCCAGCAGCTACCGCCCAATCAGGTGATGACGTCGATTGCCTTGTTCATGACGCTGTTGGTAATGTCGCCCGTGTGGACTAAGGTCTACAACGACGCGATCGGGCCCTACACCGCGCGCGAAATCACGCTCGACGAGGCATGGAAATCCGGCGTCAAGCCGGTGCGGCAATTCATGAGCGCGCAGATTGAACGGACCGGAAACAGCGGCGACGTATGGATGTTTTACAAGTATCTGCCCGAAGGAACTCCCGCGCCGTCCAGCTACGACGACGTGCCGCTGACGGCCCTCTTGCCGGCGTTCGTGCTCAGCGAGCTGAAGACCGCGTTTCTCATCGGATTCCAGATTTATTTGCCGTTCCTGGTGCTTGATATCGTGATTGCCAGCGTCACGATTTCGATGGGCATGATGATGTTGCCGCCGATGCTCATTTCGCTGCCCTTCAAGCTGCTCTTGTTTGTGCTGGTGGACGGCTGGCACCTGGTCGTCGGCATGCTTTTGGATAGTTTCCAAACGTTTTCGTGACCAAGCGCCGCTGCGCGATACAGCGCCCGCAGTCTTATTTGTCGAGCCCACGCCATGAGCCCGCAAGAAGCAACTGATTTGGCCCGCCAGGCCGTCAACGTCGCGTTGATCCTCGGTGCGCCGGTATTGATCTCGGGCATGATCGTGGGACTGATGGTTGGACTGCTGCAAGCGATGACTCAAGTCCAGGAACAGACGGTCTCGTTTCTGCCCAAGCTGGTGGTTATGGTGCTCGTGCTGAGCCTGACATTGCCTTGGCTCATCAGCGAGATGGTTCGGTATTCGCACGATCTGATCGTCAACATCCCCAACACGTTATAGCGCGGTTGCATCCGACGTGTCGTAGTTGCGGCCGTTGTGCTCCGACGACCGTGAGCAGAAGGACATGACCTGGCCGACCGAACTCTATCTGCCTCAGTTTCTGACGTTCACGCTCGTGTTGGTGCGCGTCGGAGCACTGGTAATGCTGGCGCCGATTTTCGGGTCGTCCAGCGTGCCGGTGCGCGTGCGGATCGTGCTGGCGTTAGCGCTGGCCGCGCTCGTCGCGCCGTTGGAATTGCAGAAATCAACGGCTCGGCCTGATGCGCTGGCCGACTACCTGGTGCTCGCGGGCGCCGAGGCCTTGATCGGCTTGACGCTGGGGCTGGGCGTTTTGTTGTTGTTCTCGAGCATGCACGTCGCGGGCCAGACCATCAGTCAGATGAGTGGTATGCAGTTGGCGGAAGTTTTCGACCCGGGCTTCGAAACCAGCACGCCCTTGTTCTCGCAGTTGTTGTCTTTCGTGACGCTTGCTGTCTTCGTGATCATCGGCGGGCACCGCAGAGTGATCGAAGCGTTGCTCGATACGTTCGCCTGGCTGCCGGCCGGGCAGGGCGGGTTCTCACGATCGGTGTTCGAAGCCATGACGTCGCTGTTGGCGCAGAGCTTCGCGTTGGGAATTCGCGCGGCGGCGCCTGCCATGGTGGCCCTGCTGTTGGCGACGCTGATACTGGGATTGGTGAGCCGCACGCTGCCGCAGCTGAACGTGATCGTGCTGGGCTTTGGGTTCAATGCGGCGGCGAGCATGGCCGTGATCGGAGTCTCGTTGGGCGCGGCCGCATGGGTGTTCCAGGACCAGCTCGAGCCGTTTCTGGAAACGATACTGCGGGCACTTAGTTCGGGGTGACTGGACCACGGCGCACGTTTGCCTTGGCAAACAAACCAGTGTCGCCCGGCCGACGGCCAATTTCGCGTGACGTTTTTCGTGTCGCTGGAAACATCGCATGGCTGAAGATTTCGGCGAACGAACGCAAGAGCCCACGCCGCACCGTCGCCGGCAAATGCGCGAGCGGGGCCAGGTCGCGCACAGCCAGGACCTGAGCTCGGCCGGGCTCTTGCTGGGTGGGCTGGGGGTGTTGATTTTTTGCGGGGGAGCTTTGCTCGAATTTCTCGCCGGTTTTCTCGCCACCAGCTTGAGCGGCCAGGGGTGGATGGCCTGGGTTCGCGCCGGCGGCGAAACCAACCAGTTGGCCGTAAGCCAGTGGAACGCGCTCGTCCCAGGTCTGGCGAGGGTCCTGCTGCCCGTGCTGGGACTGACCTTGCTGCTGGCCGTCATGACTCACGTCGTGCAAACGGGCTTCTTGTTTTTGCCGAGCCGATTGGTTCCAGATTTTTCGCGCGTCAATCCCTTGGCCGGCTGGGGCCGAACGTTTTCGTCGCAGGGCACCGCGCGGCTGACATTTGGCATTTTCAAAATTGCCGCGATTGGCTCGGTGGCGGCGGTCCGTCTCGTCCAGCGGCGCGACGAGCTCGTGTCGCTCGCCGGGCTGGACCTGCCGCAAATTGCTTTCTTTGCCTGGGACGCGTGTTTGTGGACATGCATTGACGTCGCCGCGGCGCTGGCGGTTCTGGCGGGGGTGGATTACGCGTTCCAGCGGTGGAAACACGAGCGCGAAGCGAGAATGACGCCGCACGAAGTGCGCGAGGAGATGCGCGAATTGCAGGGCCACCCGCAAGTCGTCGCCCGCCGCCGCGACCTACAACGGCAACGTGCGCACGAGGGGCCTGCGTCGGCCGTGCGCCAGGCGGACGTGGTAATCGCGGCGCCGACCGGGCTGGCCGTGGCGCTGCGGTACGACGAGCGTTCCATGCGCGCCCCGACGATCTTGACAAAAGCAGCCGGCGCCGGCGCGCTGAGAATTCGCCGCCTGGCCGACGAAAACGGCATTCCTATCGTCGACCTTGAGCAACTGGCTGCTGCCTTGCACAAAAGTGCGCAGATCAACCAGCCGATTCCCGACAGGTTGTTCGCCGAAGTCGCCGAAGTGCTAGCCTATGCCAACGAACTGAATCGCAGATCTGCCGAGTCGCGAGCTTAGCTTGCCGCCGATGCGCTAGCCTGTTGGCAATAACCGTAGCGGCGCATGGAGGGTCCCCAGCGGCGATCGATCTCGTCGCGCAACGCATCGGGAATCTGGTACGTGCCCGTGCGATAGTCCTGGGCGTCTTTGAAGTATGCTTGCAACTTGGGCAGGGCGGTGTCGAATTCGCCCAGCTCCAGGTGCTCGTACAAGGCACGCATTTGCTCGATTGGATTGCGGACCAGTTCCTCGTAGCGGACCTCGAAGAGCCGCGCGGGGTTGACCAATGCCCGGTCGCGATCGAACTTTTCGTACATCTGCTCGAAGCACGAAAAGACGTATTCCTCCAGGCCCGCGTGGTTAGGCTCCTGCACGGCCTGAAACTTGTAGAGTGTCTTCCAAAGCTTCACGGTCGATCCAAACAGCGCGTGGGGATCGCGCACGATATGCACGAAGCGGGCATCTGGAAACAGTTCCAGCAGCGTTTTGATGCGCGCGGTGTGGGGCGGTGACTTGAGGATGATGCGCTTGGGTTTGCGCACGGTGACGCGCTTCAAGAACCATTCCAATCCCGCCTTCCATCTCGCCAATTCCTCGTCCGACAGACCGTCGAGCGTGAGGTACTCGGGATACTGCGGCGGCTCGTTGGGAAAGGCCATCGTCAAGTACGGCGACGGCAGGCCCATGTTGCACAGCGCGAACTCATCCTCCTGCGGCCGATCCCAGCCCATGATCATGTTGTCCATCGGCCGCCGCGAGGGAAGCAGGAATTTGAGCCTGGTTACCAGCCAATCGCTGATCAGAAAATGATTCGGAGCCACGCACTCGTACGTCGTCGGAAACGTATAGCGACGGTCGAGGACCAATAGCTCGTGCAATAGCGTCGTTCCCGATCGCCAATGGCCGATGATGAAAATCGGAGCGTCTTTAATCTGCGTGCGATCGATATACCTCCGGTAAATAGCTTCCTGCAGCGGCCGGCACAGCGAATTGATCACCGTCGCCATCGTGATCGTTGCGGCCAGCGGCAGGCGCGTAAGGCTGATTCGCGCCCGGTTGCGTTTCACCAGCCGAAACCACGAGCTGAACAACATCCCGTGCCAGAAGCGCGCCGCCCAGAAGTGATAGGGATTCACTTCCACGGCTTTCTGCTTGGTCGTTGTAGCGTTGTCCGCCATCTTGGCTCTCACGCGAAAGGACGATGCGAGGGATCGTGGCCAATCCCCTCATGCGCAGGATCGAATGCTACTTTCCCGCTTGTACTCAAAGATAACAGCGAAGCCCTCGGGCGACCACCGAAGCCGCTGGCGCGCGATGCTCGCTGTGTCGAACCCAGTGGTCGCCAGAGAGCGTCCCGCGCTACAGCTTTCCCGCACTTATCTGGTCCAGTTATCCTTGCGTCCCTGGGCATCGTCGGCATCGGACTGGCGCCGGGCAACGCTCTGCAATGCCGCTTGCATGGCCATCATCAACTGATGCCCGGGCTTTTTCCCCACGATCCGATCGAGCGCCGCTCCGCGCGGCGAAAGAAACTGGATTGTCGGGTAACCGGTCACGTCAAATTGCCGGCAGACATCGGGCTCGGCGTCGGCGTCGACCAGGATGCACACAAAGTGTTCCGACAGGCTCACCACTTGTGGGTGGGTGAACGCCTCTTCGGCCATCTGGTGGCAAAAGTGGCACCACGCCGCGGTGAAGAAGACGAGCATCGGTTTGCCTTGGTTGATGGCCTGGCTGTAGCCGTCGGCGTAGTGTTCGACGAAGCGCAAGTGACCGCGGGCGACGCGTGCGCCCTGCTTTGCAGTGCCAGTCGAGGCCGCCGGTTGTTGCGTGGGCTCGGGCGTTCCTTCGACGCCGATCTCGCAGCCCGCTAGCAAGCTGGCGGACAACAACGCGCAGACTCGAACGACGTGGCGTGTCATCAGTGGGAACAACGGAAGGCGGGAATCGATCAATCGAGCGGAAGATGGCTCGGGCGGAAAATGCCAGCAGCGCGGCGATCGCTTGAAACTTATCGTCGTCTCGCAAAAGAGAACTTGAGCTGTCAACAGCGCAAGGGAGCGAATGCGCGAATCCGGCCCCTCGGCGGGGCCTCTTTTTGTGGGGTTATTCGATGCTAGCAGAACGTTTCGCATCCGCGCAAAAGCGCCCTGGACACCCCACGGGATTTTCAGTAACTTCCCGCCTCATTTCATTACTCGTCTCGTCGTTCTGACACGTTCATTCACCGAGACATACGATGGCTTCCGCCGCGATGCCACGCGCCGCTCTGCCGCTTGCTCGGGCGCAGGACTTGATTCTGCCGCTGGCGATGATTGGCAGCGTGGTGGTGATACTGGTCCCGCTGCCCAGCCCGCTATTGGACCTGCTGCTGGCATCGAACATCGCGATCGCGGTGATCATCCTGCTCACGACCATTTACGTGCGGACTCCGCTGGAGTTCAGCATCTTTCCGTCGTTGCTCCTGGCCACGACGCTCACGCGACTGGTGCTCAACGTCGCCACGACGCGCTTGATTTTGACGCAGGCCGAAACGAAGGGACTGCTGGCGGCCGGCGCGGTCGTCAAGGGTTTCGGCGAGTTCGTCGCCGGCGACAAGATCGTGGTCGGATTGATCATCTTCGCGATCATCGTGGTCATTCAGTTTGTGGTGATTACCAAGGGCGCCACGCGCATCAGCGAGGTCGCGGCCCGCTTTGCCCTGGACGGAATGCCCGGACGCCAAATGGCGATCGATGCCGAGCTGAACGCCGGAGCGATCGACGACAAGGAGGCCCAGCGCCGCCGGGCCGAGGTCGCCGGCCAGGCCGACTTCTTTGGCGCGATGGACGGTGCGAGCAAGTTCGTCCGCGGCGACGCCATTGCGGGCATCATCATCACGTTAGTCAACATCGCAGGCGGCTTGGTAATCGGCGTGGTCGAGTACGGTATGGATATCGGGCAGGCGGCCTCGTTGTTCACGCGGCTCACGATCGGCGACGGGCTGGTGAGCCAGGTGCCGGCATTCTTAATTTCCCTGGCTGCCGGCTTGATTGTTACCCGCAGCTCGGCCAGCGTGAACTTGCCGGCGCAGTTCGTGAGCCAGCTCTTTTCGCGGCCCCAGGCGCTAGCGGTCACCGCCGCGTTTATGGGCATCCTCGTGTTTACCAATCTTCCGGCAGTGCCCCTGTTGGGCATTGGCGGAAGTTGCACGGCCTTGGCTGTGCTGCTTTCGCGTAGGCAGCGCGACGCCGAGACGGCCGCTCAGAACCAGGCCAGCGCTCTAGCGAAAAAACCGCCTGAAGCGCGCGTGGAAGACTATCTGGCCGTCGATCCCATGGAAATCGAAATCGGCGTGGGTTTGATCCGGCTGGCCGATCCCAAGCGCGGCGGCGATTTGTTAGATCGCGTGCAGCGCGTGCGGCAGAGCATCGCCGTCGAAATAGGGCTGATCATGCCCAAGGTCCGCATCCGCGACAACATGCGGCTCGAACAGAATCAATATCGCATCAAAGTCGCCGACGTCGTCGTAGCCGACGGCAAAATCTATCCGGGCATGCTGTTGGCGGTCGATTCGGGCGCGACAACCGGCAACATCAGGGGACTGGCCACGCGCGACCCGTCCTTCGATATGCCGGCCGCCTGGATCGAGCCGTCGTCGCGCGACCAGGCCGAAGGATTTGGTTACACGATCGTCGAACCCCTGGGTGTCTTGACGACGCATCTGACTGAAGTGGTGCGCCGCAACGCCGATGAACTCCTGACCCGCGATGCGACCCGGCACCTGATCGAGGAATTAAGGAAGTCGTCGCCGGCGGTCGTCGAAGATCTTATTCCCGACAGGATGAAGCTGGTGGAAGTGCAACAAATCCTGCAGCTGTTGCTGCGAGAGCAGGTGCCGATCCGTCAGCTAGCGCTGATTTTGGAGGCGCTGGGCGAGTGTGCGTCGCGCACCAACGACACAATCGTGCTGGTCGAACACGTTCGGCAACGGTTGGCCCGCACGCTTTCGACACGCTACCGCGACAAGGACAATCGGCTATACGTAATCACGCTCGACCCGGCGCTGGAAGAGGCCATCGCCGAGAGTCTCGAACCGACCGGCCATGCGTTGCCGGGCATGCCTCCACAAGCCGTGGAGGCGATTTGTCGACGGATCGAAGACGAACTCGACGCGCCGGCATTCGCCGAGCGCGTGCCGATCGTGCTGGCCAGCCCGCGCATCCGTGCCGGATTGAAGCAAATGATGTCCGCGCGCCTGCCGCGTCTGGTCGTGCTCAGCTATCGCGAAATCACGCGAGATACGCAGATCGAATCGCTGGCCCTGGTCGACGACGTGCGCGTGGCAGGCTGATTCGGAGCGATCCGCGCAATCCGCGAACCTTTGTAAACCCCCAATGCCGAACCAACACCGGTGCCCATGAACTTGAAAACGTATCGAGCGAAAACGATGCAAGAAGCGTTGGCCTTGGTGCGGCGCGACCTGGGCCCACAGGCTTCCGTGTTGCACACGCGCGAAGTGCGCAGCGGGGGCTTGATGCGCCTTCTCGGCGGATCGCGCCTGATCGAGGTGGTAGCCTCGACGAGCGTCTCGGTGCCCAGCCGTTTGCCGTCTCGCCGGCGAGAGGTCGAGCCAGACCTCGCGGCACCGTCGGAAGTGCAAGCCGTGGCGCTCGAAGCACCACGGCCCGCGGCGGCAAAAACCACGCTAGGCGGTGATCTGGCGAATCAACTCAGCCAGTTGCAGTCGAAGGTGGACGACTTGTGCCGTCTCACGACGCTCGGCGCGCGGGGCAACCTGCCTGATTCCTTGTTCCGGTTGTTTACCGACTTGATCGAGGCGGATGTCAACGAGGACTTGGCGCGTGAATTAGTAGACCGCGTGCGGCATGAGTCCCAAGACGATCCGTCCGACGCGTCGCGATTGAAAAATCTCCTGGCCCGCACGATCGAGGAGGAAATTCCGATCGCCGGACCGATTCAACTCACGCCCGGACGGCGACACCTGGTGGCGCTGGTTGGCCCGACCGGCGTCGGCAAGACCACGACCATCGCCAAGCTGGCCGCGAATTATCGCCTTCGCGAAAAGCGGCGAGTCGGCCTGATCACGGTGGACACGTACCGCATCGCGGCCGTCGAGCAACTGCGGACGTACGCGGAGATTATCGATTTGCCGATGGAGATCGTGGCCACTCCTCGCGAAATGCACCAGGCCTTGGCCCGCATGGCCGACCTGGACTTGATTCTGATGGACACGGCCGGTCGCAGTCCGCGCGACGAAGTCAAGATTCAGGAGCTCAAGTCGATGCTGGCCGAGGCCGCGCCCGACCAGGTTCACCTGGTGCTCAGCAGCGTGGCTAGTGCCGGCACGCTGTCGAAAACGGCCGCGCAATTCGCCGCCGTGGGCACGACCGCCCTGGTGTTGACCAAATTGGACGAAGCCACGTCGTTGGGCAATCTGTTGCCGCTGTTGCGCAGCAGTGGATTGCCGCTGAGCTACCTGACGCATGGCCAGAACGTGCCCGACGACATCGCCCCGGCCGAGCGGGCGCGGCTGGCCCGGATCGTGCTGGGCATCGAGACGATTAACGGCAAATAGCCGAGCGACGAGGGGTCGTGCAAAAATGATTCACGATCAGGCCGACGAATTGAGGCAACTAGTGAAGCTGCGGGCTGCTACGGGCGCGCCGGCTGGTGCGGCGGTGCCCCTGGTCGTGGTCAGCGGCGGCAAAGGCGGCGTCGGTACGACGACCGTGGCGGCCAACCTCGCCGTCGCGCTGGCCCGCCAAGGACGACGCGCAGTGTTCGTCGACGCCGATTTGGATCACGGCGGAAACTCGCATTTGTGCCAGCATGCCGAACGAGGCTCGGTCATCGACGTGCTGTCGGGCCGGCGCAGTGTGCATGAGGTGCTCGGACGTGGGCCCTCGGGTATCCAGGTGCTTTCGGGCGCTTGGGCTTCGGGCGAAATAAGTGAATGTTCGGCGGCGGCGCAGCGACGATTTGTCGCCGATCTGAAAAACCTGGCTCCTCACGCCGAGGTTGTGGTCGTCGACGCAGGCAGCAGCCGGAACCATTTCGCTCACGGAATGTGGCAGGCTGCCAACGCGGTGCTGGTGGTGACGACGGCCGAGCCCAGTTCGATCATGGATTGCTACGCCGCGATCAAGGCGTTGCTGCCATCCGACGGTTCGGTGCCGCTGCACACGCTGGTCAACCTGTCGGAGGATTCGGCCGCGGCCAGCGACGCCCAAGCTCGCATCGCGCTGGCGTGCCGTCGCTTTCTCGGCGTTTGGACTGTTGTGGCGGGCGACGTTCCGCAGTGCCAGCGTCTCGCGTCCTCCGAGCCGATGCTGATCTATCCCGCGCGTAGCGAAGCGGGTCGGGCCTTGGATCGCGTGGCAGACACGCTGTGGGCGCAATTGCAAATGGACCCGCAAGCACGACCCGCGATGGGAGAGGGCGATGCCGGAGCGAAACTGGTTCGCGCTGGCTAAGCAACCATGGGAACATGCATTGGATGTGTTCGACGAGTGCCGAGTGGTTGGATGCAACGCTTCGACAACGTGGCAACGCGAATGCAAACCAAAATGATTCAACTCCGACGCCGCGGACCGCCGATAAGGTGAGACACCTCTGACAGCCGCGCCGCTCGTAAACTTTGAGGGTTACGCAGAAATTAAGGTCAAGAGGGAAATAGAAGTTCGTCGGTCGTTCTGTGCGGGCGGGCACTTTTCCTGCTTTCAAGACCGACGCCAAGCTGAGCGCTGCTGACCGCGGACATTTCATTCAAGCACGGACTACGGCGACCAAGCGAGGCCAAGGACTTCGGCCTGCCGCGCCGCTAAAGACGGATTGGTAGCGACGGGAAACCGCCGAGCAATCGAACACGGAGGACGCAATGGCGATGACCACATTGGCGCCAGAGGACGTGGCGCAAATCTGGCAGAACTTCAAGGCCGATCCCGGCAACCAAGAGATGCGCAACCGCCTGGTGGAGATGTATCTGCCGTTAGTCAAATACAACGGCGAGCGCATTTGGTCGCGGTTGCCGGAAGGAGTGGAGCTGGACGATTTGATTTCCGCCGGCGTTTTCGGCCTGATGGACGCGATCGACGCCTTTGATTTATCGCGCGGCGTCAAATTCGAGACGTATTGTGTGCCGCGCATTCGCGGCGCCATGCTCGACGAACTGCGCACCATGGACTGGGTGCCACGGCTGGTTCGCTCCAAGGCCAGCAAGCTGAACGAAGGCCTCAAGACGCTGGAGGCCAAGTTGGGCCGCACGCCCAGCGAGGTCGAGCTGTCGGAGTACATGAGCATCTCCGTGCCCGAACTGGAAAAAATGATCCTCGAAGCCAACGCGGTCAACTTGATCAGCCTGAACAAGAAATGGTACGAGACCGACAGCTACAAAGATGTCCGCGAAATCGACATTCTGGAAGACAAGAAGGGCGAGGATCCGACCCGCCGCATCCAGAAGAACGACTTGATGCGCTTGGTGACCAAGGGTCTCAATCGCAACGAGCGGCTGATCATCATCTTGTATTATTATGAAGAGCTGACGATGAAGGAGATCGGCGCCACGCTCGATCTGTCGGAGAGTCGCGTCAGCCAGATGCACAGCTCGATTGTGCAACGCCTGCAAAGCCAGTTACAGCGCCGCCGCCCGGAGTTTGGGACGTAGCATCGTCCGAACGAACCGCTAGGGCGTGTGGCTCTTCCGCGCCAACGTCAAGCCGCTCTAAATCGTGGTCTGAGGCTGCGAATTCTCATAGCGCCTTGGCTCTTGTGACCAAGATCGCGCCTGCGGCGTCGAACTTCACGATAGCGAACCTCAATTGCGTGTGGTATAAGGCTGCCACCGCGTCGAGCGTCATTCGTTGGTCCCTGAACGTCTGTGCCCAAGCTGCTTCCGGACCGCGCATTTTGCCTTGTCCCTCGATGGGCATTCCATGAGCCAGAGCGACGCGCCCTCGACTTCGTCCAAGAATCAGCGCCGCGAGATCATCGCCTGGTGCATGTATGACTGGGCCAACAGCGCGTACTCGACGATCTATATCACGGTGTTAGTCGGCTACCTGCAGCGGGCCGTGCTTCCCGATGATCGGGGCGTGCGGGCCTATGGCTGGGGCATCGGCGGCACGATGCTGGTCGCGGCGTTTCTGTCTCCGATCCTGGGCGCCATCGCCGATGCGCAGGCCAATAAGCGCGGGTGGCTGTTTTTGACAACCGCGCTCGGGGCCGGGGCGTCCATGCTGATGTTCTTTGCCACGCCACAGCGGCCCTGGTTGTTTGTAGCACTGTTCCTGATTTCCAATCTCAACTACGAGTTGGTGCAGGGCTTTTACAATGCGTTTTTGCCCGAGATCGCCGACGACGCGCACATGGGGCGCGTTTCGGCATGGGGATATGGCACCGGCTATGTCGGCGGCGGACTGATGCTCGTCGTCGCGCTTTTGTTACTCAGCCAGGGCGAGGCTTGGGGACTGCCGACCGACGACGGGTTTCTGCCGCGATTGTGCTTACTTCTAATGGGCGTCTGGTGGTTTGTCTTTAGCGTGCCAATCCTATTGGTCGTGCGCGACAAGGCCCCGCGCCGCTGGCAAGGCCAGTCGTTGGCCGCCTCGGCGCTGACCGGACTGCGCGAGGTTAAGCGCACGCTGGGCCATATTCGCCGCTACCGCATGTTGGCGATTTTTTTGATTGGGTTCTTGATCTTCAACGACGGCGTGATGACCGTGATCTCACAGGCCTCGGTGTTCGCCGAAAAGGTCCTCAA
>JBGQHN010000057.1:0-16981 GCA_041497975.1 Planctomycetia bacterium
ATTATCTCGAAGTCGATTTCCAAAAACGGCGGCCGCTCGAGTTACCGAGGGCTGGTGAAAATCGAAAGCGGCGCCAAGAAATCGAAGTCGAGCGTGGTCTGCGACGCTTTGATTCTCGACTCGGCCAGCCGCAGCGACACCTACCCCTATATCGAAATCGACGAGCAAGACGTCACCGTCGGTCACGAGGCCAGCGTGTCGCGGATCGGCGAGGAACAATTGTTCTATCTGACCAGCCGTGGATTGTCGGAAGCCGAGGCCAGCACGATGATCGTCAACGGGTTCATCGAGCCTTTGATCAAAGAGCTGCCGATGGAGTACGCGGTTGAGATGAACCGGCTCATCGAGCTGCAAATGGAAGGTTCGGTGGGGTAAAAAACCGCCGTCCGTTGACACCGCTCGCGGTCGCCGATGCGGCATTCGGCGACACCCTGGCGGCTTTGTCGGCGGCGGCCGGCTTCGATGCAATCCAGGACCACGCACTGTCGCGTTGTCCGTATGACCGGGCACATTGAACCATTCATTCGATGACACAAGTCGCCACGAGCTTGGGCTTCAATCGCGAAGCGTTCGACGCCTTTCTGCAATCGCGCGATGAGCCCGGCTGGCTGCGGGAAGAGCGCCATAAGGCCTGGCAGAGTTTTACAGCACTGCCGTGGCCCAGCCAGCGCGACGAAGAATGGATGCGCACCGACATCCGGTTGTTTCACTTGGACAAGTTCGGATTCGGGGCCGAGCCGATTCACGCGTCGCTGCCCGACGGTTTGCTGACGCGTCAGGTTCAGCTCGGCGGCCAGGTCACGGCCGTGAACAGCCGCCCGCACGCCGCCCGGCTTGACGAAAAGTGGGCCCGGCGCGGGGTCCTTTTCGGCAGTCTCGACGAACTGGTCAGAGAGCACGGCGAATTGGTCCGCCGGCACTTGTTCCGCGCGGTCGACCCGAATTACGACAAGTTCGCGGCCCTGCACGCCGCCACGTGGTCCGGCGGCGCGCTGTTGTATGTGCCGCGGGGAGTGGCGATCGACGAACCCTTGCACATGCTTTCGCTGCTTTCGGCCGGCGCGAGCGACCTGGGTCATGCCTTGGTCATTCTCGAAGAAGGGGCGGAAGCGACCCTGTTGGCCGAGACGGCCAGTCTCGCCGAGGGTGCCTCGGGCCTGCATTGCGGAGCCGTGGAACTGTTGTTGGGTCCCGGCGCGAGACTGCGATACGTCAATCTGCAGAATTGGGCCGGCGGCGTGTGGCACTTCGCGCATCACAAGGCGCTGGTGGACCGCGACGCCGCGCTGCAATGGACGATCGCCGCGCTGGGCAGCCGGCTGGCAAAGGTCAACCAGCACGTGGCACTGGTCGGCCGTGGCGCCGGCGCCCAGGTAAATGGCGTGATGTTCACCGAAGGCAAACAGCACCTCTCGTACCACACGCTGCAACACCACCAGGCTCCGAACTGCAAAAGCGATTTGCTCTACAAGACCGCGCTGCAGGACGTCTCGCGCACCGTCTGGCGGGGCATGATCAAAGTCGACGCCGGAGCGCAAAAAACCGACGGCTACCAGCGCAACGATAACTTGATGCTCTCGGACCATGCTCGCAGCGATTCGATTCCGGGTCTGGAAATTCTGGCCGACGACGTGCGTTGCACGCACGGTTCAACGACCGGCCGCGTGGACGACGAGCAGATTTTTTATGCCCGCTGCCGCGGCCTGACGCGCAAAGAGGCCGTCCGCATGGTCGTGGCCGGCTTTTTCCAGCAGGTCTTCGACCGGATCACCATCGAAAGCGTTCGCGAGGCATTGGGCGAAGCGATCGGCCGGCGCATCCGCGAGTATGATTAGTGGCCAGCGATGGACGTTACTAGCGTGCGGATGGTGCCCACTAACCACTAGCCACCGACCACTAACGACTGCTCCCGATGTCCGAATTCGTTCAAGTCGCCAAAGTGTCTGAAATTCCCGACCAGGGCAAAAAGCTGGTCGAGGTGGACGAGCGCTTGGTTGTGTTGATTCACGTTGGCGGCCATTTTTATGCCATCGACGACGTTTGCACACACGACGGCGGGCCGTTGGGCGAAGGGCAATTGGAGGGCTTTACGATCGCCTGTCCGCGCCACGGCGCGAAGTTCGATGTGCGCGACGGCCGCCCGCTCACCATGCCGGCCACCAAGCCCACGGCGGTGCACGAGGTGCGGGTGGTGGGGGATGATATAATGGTAAGACTCCGCGACTGAGGAGCTCGACAGATGGCCATCTCCGAAGAAGCCGTTCGCGAGGCGCTCAAGCAAGTGGTCGATCCCGAGTTGTTTGTCAACATCGTGGACTTGGGATTGGTGTACCTGGTTGAGCTGTTGGAGGCGGGCGACAAGGTGGACGTGACGATTGAAATGACGATGACCAGCCCGGCGTGCCCGGCCGGTCCTCAGCTGGTTTCGCAAACCAAGAACGTGTTGGGCGGGATGGAAGGGGTGGGCAACGTGGACGTGAAGGTGGTCATGATTCCGCCCTGGACGCCCGACCGCATGACCGAAGAGGCCCGCGATCAACTCGGGATCTTTTAGCGCTCGGCAATGGGCCAGTCGCCGCAAGTTTGAAGAGCAGTACGAACAGCGCGGTGCCCCTTGCGCATCTTTCTCCACGAGTTTGTCACCGGCGGCGGTTGGCGCTCGCACGCTTCCTGGTGGCCCAGCGAGTCGCTCGCGGCCGAAGGTTTCGCGATGCTCTCGGCGCTCGCGGCCGATTTCAGTTGCCTGGACGGCGTAGCGGTCGACGCCTTGCGCGATGTTCGCTATCGAGACCTTGAGCTTCCCGGCTGCGCAGTTCACGAGGTGGATAGCGCCGAGGATGAGCGGCACACCATCGAGGCGCTCGCGGCGTCGGCCGATTGGACGTTGATCATCGCGCCCGAATTCGACGGCCATTTGCACTCGCGCTGTCTAGCGGTGGAGCGCGCCGGCGGCAGGCTGCTGGGTCCCGATTCGACGTTGGTGGAGTTGGCTTCCGACAAGCAGGCCACGGCCGAGCACCTGGCCAGCCACGGCGTGCCCGTGCCGAAGGGGATGGCGCTGGCCAAGGGCCAGCAGTTGCCGGTCGATTTCGATTATCCCGCGGTGCTCAAACCGCGCGACGGCGCCGGTTCGCAGGGCATTCAATGGGTCGCCGAAGCCGCCGCGGTTGGCGTCAATCCACAATGGCCGGCGCGGCTGGAAACGTATTGCGCGGGCACGGCGGCGAGCGTGGCGGTGCTGTGCGGTCCACGCGGCATGGTGCCGCTTGTGCCTTGCGGCCAATTGTTGGACCGCCCGCGCGGTTTCGCGTATCTCGGCGGGTCATTGCCCCTGGCTGGGGATCTTGCCGCCCGGGCCACGCGTCTGGCCCTGCAGGCTATCGGCACGTTCCGCAATCCGCGAGGATACCTGGGGGTCGATTTGGTGCTGGGCGACGATCCTGCGGGCAGCGGCGACGTCGTGGTCGAAGTCAATCCTCGACTGACGACTTCCTACGTGGGTCTGCGCGCGCTATGCCAGGATAACCTCGCCCGGATCATGCTGGCGGTGGCCGAGGGACGAGAGGTCGAGTTGTGCTGGCACTGTGGCTCGATACAATTCGAAGCCTTGGGGGCGGTACGGCAAGCGTGCGCGTCGGGTGATTCATGAAATGGCTGGCACTGGACATCGGAGGCGCCAATCTCAAGGCCGCCGACGGCGAAGGTTTTGCCGTCTCGCAGCCATTTCCCCTGTGGGAGAACTCTCGTCAATTGGCCGATGCGCTGCGAGCGCTCGTTGCCCTGGTGCCGCGCGCCGATCACGTTGCAGTCACGATGACCGGCGAGTTGGCCGACTGTTTCAACACCAAGGCTGAGGGCGTGGTTTTCATCCTCAATGCTGTTTCGGTGGCCGCCGACGGCCGGCACACGCGCGCGTATCTCACGAATGGCAAGCTGGTGTCACTGCAAATCGCGATGAAACAGCCGCTCTTGGCCGCCGCCAGCAATTGGCACGCGCTGGCCAGTTTTGCCGGGCGATATGTGGCCGACGGCGTGGGACTGCTCATAGACATCGGGTCAACGACCTGCGATCTGATTCCCCTGGTCGACGGCCAGCCGGTCACGATCGGCAAGACGGATCCTAACCGCATGATCAACGGCGAGCTGATCTACACGGGCGTCGAGCGGGCGCCGGTGGCCGCAATTGCGCAGTTGGTTCCCTGGCGAGGCCGCAAGTGCCCGACCGCTCACGAAGTGTTTGCCACGATGTGGGACGTCTACCTGACGCTGGGCGATCTGCCCGAAGAACCGCTTAGCACGCACACGGCAGACCGCAGACCGGCCACGAAGGCGGCTGCCCGCGATCGCCTGGCGCGTTCGATTTGCGCCGATCGCGAGATGTTCAGCGAGACCGACGCGCGGCTGATGGCCGAGGCGCTCGCCCAAGCACAACTACGAAAGCTTTCTGCGATTGCCACGCAACTGATCGCGCGCCTGCTGCAGCCGCCGCACACGGTCGTGATCTCCGGGCGGGGCGAGTTCCTGGCCCGCCGCATGCTCGATAAGCTCAAGCTGAAGGCCAGCATCGTCTCGCTCACGCGCGAATTGGGTCCGGAACTTTCTCGATGTGCGCCTGCCCACGCGTTGGCCGTGCTCGCGCGCGAGGGGTCGCGATGACGCTCGGCGTGCGGGTGATCAAAGTCGGCGGCAGCCTGCTCGATTGGCCTGGGTTGGCGTCGAATTTTCGCCGTTGGCTCGCGATGCAGCCCACGGCGGGCGACGCATTGATCGTCGGCGGCGGGGGACTGGTCGACAAGCTTCGCGAGCTGGATCAATCGCACTCGCTTCCGCCCGCGGCGGCCCACTGGCTGGCCGTTCGCTGCATGAGCCTGACGGCAGCCATCGTGGCCCAGCTCTTGCCCGAAGCGACGCTCGTCAATTCGCTCGAACAACTGCGGACGACGGAACCCGACGGGCCGCAGGTGTTCGACGCCGAGCGATTCTTGCGCCAAGAGCACGGCTCGCCAGACGCGCTGCCCGAAAGCTGGGAGGTGACCAGCGACTCAATCGCGGCCCGCGTCGCCAAGGTTTTGCAAGCGCGCGAGCTGGTGTTGTTGAAATCAAGCCTGCCAGCCGGTCCGGCGAGCCGCGAATCGCTGGCGCGCTTGGGGTACGTCGACCGATATTTTCCGCGAGCCTCGCGAGGACTGATCGTGCGCGCTATCGATTTGCGCAACCCGGATTTTCCCCAGGCTATCTTGGGCTAACGGCTCGGTTCCAATTGCCAAGAAATGCCTTGCGCCGGCGAATGGTTTAAAGGCAAGCACCCTTGCGGATTCGCGCCATCGGGTCGTCGATTTCCTATCATGCGCCGATCAACAGTTGTCGCCGTCGGGTGTCAGTTGGTCGCGGCCGGCTACCTGCAACTTGTCGAATGGGTTGACCTGTTTCCCTGGAACGATCTCTCCAAGGGCAACGGTCAGGAGAAACTGGATATCGCGATCCTCGCGGCCCAAGTTCTGATCGCGACCTGGTTTGTCAGACAACGACTGTCGCTCATGATGGCGGGCTGGATGGCCTACGCGGTATGGCTTTATTTGCAGATCGACAGTTGGTGGCGACCCTACCTGTCGGGCAACCGAGTCGTGGGGCCGAATTGGTATTTTGCGAAGACCTATAAATTCCTGCCGCAGATCGACGCGCGTCCCACGCCCGACGCGGACCATATCGTCTTGCAACTGCTGCTCGTCGTCGTGCTGATTACGGGCGGTGTCGCCATCTGGCGATCCAGATCCAGCCACGCCAAGAACACGAGTTGCACTCGGTCTGCAACATGATAGCAACGAAGTGCATCACTCCCACGCCGGGTTGCTAGCATCGACCGCTCCCGAGCATTTGCCGTTCAATGGCGTTGAAGCCCGGGTTGTCAGGGAGTGTCTCGGCGAAAGATACGGGCAAAACGCCTGGGATGCCCGATAACTACTATCTGACGGAACATTCGTCGCACATTTACCTTGCCGCGTGCGTCGATGCGCGTGTCGCCGGAATGGTTTTCGCGTGCTATCAGGCAGGGAGGCCTGAACCATGCACCGTACCACTGTGTTAGTTTTCGCTTGGATGGCGGCCGTGTTCGCCACCGGTCTGGTTTCGGCCCAGGAGCCGCAGCCGGAGCGTCGCACGCCGCGCGTTCAATTGCCGAAAACGCTTAAGCGAATCGCGCCGGACGCGCGTGTCAATCTTCCCCGCGGCGACGGCACGGAAAGGATTCCCGCCGATCCGAAGCCTAAGACGTCCGATCGTATCCGCGAATTTACGAAAGCCAGGACCAAGACGGCGCTGGCAGGCACGGCGGCCACGCTGGCCGACTTGGGCGCAATCGGGCCGTTCGATTATTCGGCCAGCGGCAGCTATCTCGTGGCCGCGGTGCGCGACGGCGCCGGGATGGCGCTGTGGGATACGGTCAATCGCAAGCGGCTACGCCGATTGGAAAACAGCGACCGTCAATACTCACTGGTGGCCATCTCGGACGAAGCACGCTGGATCGCCGGAGTGCGACACGACGATAGCGAACAGATCGACCTCTGGCGGGCCGACAACGGCCGGCACGTGCGAGTGATCCGAGTTGCTCCGGGGCCGAAGAGCAAACTGGAGTTCACGACGGGTGACGAATTGCGCGTTGTCGCCGCCAATGGCGATGGCTTCGTGTTCAGCATTCCCTCGGGCGTGGCGGTCGGCGGATTTAGCAGTCGGCAAGGTGGCTCGGCGATGCCGAAGCGCAGTTTCCGCTTCGAGAGCCCGAAGGAAGCGATTCCGGCTGCGCCATCAACATCGCGAGCCGCGCCGCCGAGCCTGCCACCGATCGCGGTTGACCAAGAACCGCCGTCCCTCGGACAACCCCTCCCGCCAGGCGCGGGCGCCAGGGAGCCGCGAATTCCCGCATCGCCCCCGCCGCAGATGGCAAGGCCCAGGGCCATCAGCCGCGAACCTCGCGTGGAGCCACCCCCCCCGACCACCATCGACATTCCCGAGGAGATGCCCGACGAATCGGTGTTTGAGCCGGCCTCCCCAGCGCCGGATGAGCCTTCGTTGGCGGCGCCCGACGAGCCAGCGGCAACGGCGCCTTTCGAGCCGTCCGTCGGAGCGGCCCGGGAGCTTACGCATGAAGCCGCAGGAGTTGGCACTGCAGCGCCCAGCGCCGAGCCGCCAGCGGCAACGGCGCCTGGGGGATCAGCGCCTGGAGCAATGCCGTTCCATTTCGAGATGAGCGAAGAATCGCCCGCGGAAACTGGGCCTCCGGCAATGGAGCCCCGAGCGGCGCCGGCTGAAGAGACAAAGCATTTTCACTTCGAAGTGGGCGAAGAGCGGCCGACGGAAGCCGAGCCCCCGCCAGCAGCCGCGTCGCAGCCGCCGGCCGATGCGCCACGCCCCACGAGCGTTGACATTCACTTCGCCACGAATCGCAACCGCCTGGCGCCCAAGGATCGCGAATGGGCAGTCTACTTTGTGGGATTCTTTGCCAGCTTGCCGGCGTTTGTCATTTACGGGATCGTGATCCTGGCGCTTTTGATTCTGCCGTGGTTTGGCAAACGATCGTGGGGCGCCGCGGCAGCCCTGATCGGCGTTGTGTTACTGTGCGCCATGGGCCTGGTCGAGGCCTACGTGCGCTCGCAATTACGCGACGAAATGACGGGCGAATTCTACGGCTGCCGGCCCACCGATCTGTCCTACGGCATATGCGAAATCTCGGTGCCGCCACCGACCAATCGCCGGCCGGGCGAATTGAGCCGGCCGGTGTCCGTGTGGATTTTCGAGACGCCCGAGAACCCCGAAAAGCACTTCATGCTCCGCCGCGTGGAGGAGCACAAGGACAAAGACGCGTTTTATCGCAGCCTGGCGGCGCAGATGCAAAAATCTGACACCTCCGCGGCACTGCTGTTCATCCACGGATACAACGTCTCGTTCGAGGACGCGATTTTTCGCACGGCCCAGCTGGCCGTGGACCTGAAATTCCCAGGCGCGCCGATCGCCTTTTGCTGGCCGTCGTATGCCGATCCGGTGAAGTACCCCTTCGACGAGCAGCAGGCCGAGGTGTCGATTCCGGCCCTGCGCGAAGTGCTGGATGATCTGGCGGCCCGCAGCGGCGCCAAACGCGTCCACATTATCGCCCACAGCATGGGCAACCGCGTATTGGCCGGGGCGCTGCGCAGTATGGACCCGGCCGCGCAGGCGCGCAACAAGGCGGTGTTTCGCGAGCTGGTCCTGGCCGCGCCCGATATCGATACCCGAGTGTTTCAGTCGCAGGTGCTGCCGCACATCGTCCGTAACACGCAGCACTGCACTTTGTACGCTTCGTCGCGCGACCGGGCTCTGTTGATGTCGCGCTGCTTTCACAACTATCAACGGTTGGGAGAGACGCAGCCGGAACTGCTGATTGCCAATGATCTGGACACGATCGACGCCTCGCTGGTGGACACCAGCTTGTTGGGGCATTCGTATATCGGTGACGTGCAGTCGATCGTTTCGGACCTGCACGACCTGGTGGTGGGCGGCAAGCGGCCCACCGAGCGGTCGGGGCTGGAAGTGTTCGAGCGCAATGCCCTGAAGTACTGGTCGATCAAACCTCAGCTTGAATCGGCCGCCGATCCATCGCTGAGGCGCTAGCCGCGCCGCCAAACGGGCGCGCGTGCGCGGGCGTCATGACAAAACCGGGCAGGCATCAAACCATTGCCGTTCTTCGCGCCGCATCCAGTCGGTGGCGCTCGTCGGGCCCCACAAACCCGGCTCGTAGATTTCCAAGGCGGGAACGGCTGTTTTCTCCCAAGCGGTCGCAATCGGGTCAATGATACCCCAGGCAAGCTCGACTTCGTCCGCCCGCGAAAACAGGCTGGCGTCGCCCTGTATGGCGTCGAGCAGCAATCGCTCGTAGGCTTCGGGCATGACGCCCGGAAAGTCGCGATTGAAACTGAATTCCAGGTCGGTCATTCGCAACCGCATGCCCTGGTCGGGGACTTTGGTCAGAAAGTGCAGTTGAATGCCCTCGGCCGGCTGTATCTGGACCACCAGCCGGTTCGCTTCGCAAAAGTTGTCGTGGTCACAAGCAAACAGCATGTGAGGCGGGCTGCGGAACTGGATGACGATCTGGGTGGTGCGGCACGACATGGCCTTGCCGCTGCGCAAGTAAAACGGCACTCCCTGCCAGCGCCAATTGTCCACCGCCAACTTCACGACGCCGAAGGTGGCCGTTTGACTATTCGGACTGACGCCCGGCTCGGCGCGATAACCCTGGTATTGTCCGCGCAGCGTATCGGTGGCCACGGCCGGGGCGGCGAGGGGCTCGATCGCGCTGAGCACCTTCACCTTTTCATCGCGGACCTGCTCGGCCTCGAATCGCACCGGGGCTTCCATGGCCGTGGCCATCAACAACTGCAAGAGGTGATTCTGAAACATGTCGCGCAGCACGCCCGTCTGGTCGTAAAAGCTGCCCCGGCGGCCGACCGTTACCTCTTCGGCAACCGTGATCTGCACGTGGTCGACATAGTTGCGGTTCCACACCGGCTCGAAGATCGTGTTGGCAAAACGCAGAACCAGGATGTTTTGCACCGTTTCCTTGCCCAGGTAATGATCGATGCGATAAATCTGCCGTTCGTTGAACACGCGGTGCAAAGCTTCGTTGAGCCGGCGGGCCGATTGGGCGTCGGTGCCGAATGGCTTTTCGACGACGATGCGCCGCGGACCGTTGGTTTCCTGCGCCAGTCCGCAGGCTCCCAACCGCGCTACAATCTCTTCGTAAAACTGCGGGGCGGTAGCCAGATAGTAGAGCCGCGTGACGGTCTGCGCGCCTTCCAGCTCGTGCAACTGTTCCCGCAGGGCTTCAAAGTCCCCCGGATTGGAAATGTCGCCCGGTTGATAATGGACGGCCGATGCAAACTTTTGCCACGCGTCGGCATCGAACTGCTTGCCGCAGAAGTGGGCCGTCGACTCGGCCAGCGCCTGGCGCCAAGCCTCGTCGGTGTAAGGCGTGCGCGAAAAACCTACGATCCGCGTACCCTCGGGTAGCCGCCCCTTGCGAAAAAGCTGGTACAGCGCAGGCACCAGCTTGCGGCTTGTCAGGTCCCCCGACGCGCCGAAAATAACCAACGTAACGGCCATCACAGGGGGGCACTCCTCCGCGACAAGTGGGCGAAATCAGGCAGGGTGGATTGCAATGGTTCGAACCGGACTATGCCCTAGGCTGCGTCGGAGCCAATCCAGTTGCGAGCAAGGTCGGCCTTGCTCTCGTCAAAGTACCGGATCTTGGCCTTCGTAAACGGCTTGCAGAACGCCGCCATGCCCTTTTCCCACTTACTATCTCCCACCAGTGCCAACCGCTCGATGTCGCCAAAGTGCTTGATGTCGAACTTGATGTCCTCCCATAGCGCGCTCATTTCCCAGCCATGGAAGTCATGCATTTCGACCAGGATGCGGATCTTGCCGTGGTCTTTGATTAGCTTTTCCACCTGCGGCACAAAGCGCTGATAATCCTCTTTGTTGAGCTTGCCGCTGATCTTTACTTCCAGCATTTTTCCGCCCACTTCCTCTTTCAAAGTCAACATGTGCCGATCTCCTGTGAATACTCGCAATGAATGGCGTGATACGAGCACGCAGTTTTCGTGCCGCGACAAACGCACACCATTGTCCTGCAAGGCCGGCGCGAGACAAGGGCGCCGAGCCGCGCCGGCGGCGAAAATTGCAGGCCACCCCAGCGTGGGCCGGCATGGCACCGGCGCCGCTGGGCCCTTGCACTGCGATTTGTGTGGCCGCGCCCCAACCGTCCCCATGTTCACCGATCACGTGCGCCGTTACCGCCGCGAGCCGGTAAGGAATGAATCGAGCGAATCCCCGGCGCCCAGCACGTCGCCGCCGGGGTTCATAGCCGCGGCCAGCGCCGCCAGATCGGCACGGATCGCCAGATCGAGCAGATAGGCCAGCGCGCAGCCGAGGAAGCCGATGGCGGCCAGCGCGCCGATGACGGCCCGCCCCGAATCGCCCAACAGCAGCAGGGCCGCCAGCGCAATAAACGGCAGCGAGACCGTCACTCCCAGCACGATCCGCCCCATGCGAGCCAGGCTGGCGAGTTCCCCAAGCTCGCGAGCGTCGGCCGGCCTCGCCTTGATCAGCCAAGGATAGCAATTGCGCACCGACAGAAAAGTCACAACGTAATAGCTCTGCGTGGCCGCGATCATGCCGCACAGCAAGTTCGCCACGATGAAATGCGCGAAATCTTCGCCGGATAGCCGACTCATGGCGCCGGCGCCCAGGTGCATCCAGATCGGAAATACGAAGCCCGAGATTGTCCATAGCCCGGCCGTGACCGCGGCCGTAGCGGCTCCCAGGGTCAAGGAGCGCCGCACCAGGTCGAGCGAAGGAGTTACGACTTTTTCGCCGCGAGCCAGCCGCGCCAGCATCATGAACAACCGGCCGCGCGTCGTGCAAATGTACCCCAAGCCCAGCGTATAGCCAACCAGGTTGATTGCCAGCAATTGGACCTGGAACACGCTTTGATCCTCGGGACTCAAGCGGGTGACGATCTTGAGCCAGGTGTAGGCGATGATGAGCATGCCCATGACGAGGTTAGGAACCAGCCCCAAGAGAACCGTCGAGGTGACGGGATGACGTTGCAGGATCGAGCCGCGAGTGCGACGGCTGTGCAAGAGCGCGTGCGCGCGAGGTTGCAGGCACAACTCCAGCTCGCGGGCCAGCTCGCCGGCGGATTGATAGCGTTCTTCCGGCTGGGGGCTCAAGCATTTTTCGAGAACATCGACGACGATCCGCGGACAATCGGGCGGCACCAGCGCGCGGCTGTCGGGCGAAAGACCGGCGCGGCGTACGCTGGTCATTCTCGGCAGAGCTCCAGACCAGTTGTCCGGCAGCTTGACGTCGGCGAACGGCCGCTTCAGCGTGAGCAGCTCCCAAAGCACGACGCCCAGCGAATAGACGTCGGCTCGGCCGTCCAAATCTTCGGGCTGCCGCGCGTGGCTCGGGTCATAGGCTTCGAGTTGCTCGGGGGACATGTAGGCCAGCGTGCCGCCGAAATATGCCGCCGGGGTGGCGCCATCGAGCTTCGAAAAGCTGACGTTGAAATCGGCCAGCTTCGGCTGTCCGTCGGCGCCGACCAGCACGTTGGCCGGCTTGATGTCGCGGTGCAGCACGCCGTGCTGGTGGGCATGGGCCAAGGCCCCGGCCAGCCGTGCGCCTAGCCAGCAGACGATTTCCGGCCAGGTCGCCCCTTGCAAGCGATAGCGGGTCAGTGAATCGACCGGCGGCTCCTCGTTGTTGTTTGTCAGGGCCCGATCGATCGCCTCCAACAGCGCTTTGCCGTCGCGCATCGCCGGAGCGAGCCGCCGGACATGCGCTATGACGCCCTGCAAAGTGCCGCCCGGCACGTATTGCATGTACAGCAGCCGCAACTTGTGCTCGGGCAATTGGCGCTGATCAAAGACTCGTACGATATGCGGATGTTCAAGCTGAGCCAGCGTTTGTGGCTCCATGCTGCGGTCGCGCGATATTTTCAGAGCCACGAGCCGCTGCATCGACCGCTGCCGGGCGCGAAACACGCTGGCAAATGCCCCCTTCCCCAGCGGCGATAACAGGTCAAAGTCTTCCAGTTGTTGTCCGGCCTCGAACTCGGGTAGGCGCTGGGCGGAAATCAGCACCGTCGACTGCGTGGGGGTCTCGATCTGGATGAGCCGTTGCAGCTCTTCGGCACGCGCCGGAAAACGCTCGCAATATTGGGCGATTGTCACGCCGTCGTCATGCTGCTTGCGGATGTGAAATTCTTCATAGATGACGTCACAGGGCAATCCGCCTTCGCCCGCCAGTTCGGGGAACTCGCGCGCGTACTCTTCGACCAGCTTTGGCCAGCGGCGGCCTTGCCAGCGATATTCCAGGTCGACTTTGATCGTCTCGACGAGCGTCAGGCGGCGCAGCGCAGGCGGACCCTCGGGCAGAAAGTCGGCCAACGCCGGCGGCAGGCCGGCTTGCTTCCAGGCCGCCACAAAGGAGTCGATCCGCTGGGACAACTGTTGCCAAACGACCGACGCGTCGATCTCGGTCGAATTGCCGATCGCCTGCGACATCCAAAGTCGCTCCACTGGTGCCTGCTTGAGCGTTGACCTGGCTTGTGGCCAGCCTGGTCAGTATACCAGGGGCCGCCCTGGCGGCGAGGCGCGCGGCGGTGTGTAGCATGCGGCACTTTGCGCGAAAAACCGCGGTGTTGGGCAGCTATGCCGCCGAACACCGCGGTGGGACTTCGAAACGTCTCGTCGATCGGCCTTAATTGGACGAAGCTTCCAACTCGGCACGCTCCAGGCTGGCGACGTTATTGGTCTTTTCCGCTTCGACTACCGCGTCGTCCAAATCCACGATCACCAACAGCTCGTCGAAGGCGTTGGCTTGGGCGGCCGAAGTGCTGACCAGTTGCATCGCGGTCACAGGCAGCCGCAGCGTCACCTCACCGGATTGCCCCGGCTTCAGGCTTGGAACTTCCACCACCGCTTGCGGGGAGTCGTCACTGAGCTTGCCTTCGAGTTCCGCGAACGCCCCAACCCGGAATTTGCCGGCCGCTTGCGTGCCTTGGTTGCGGACCTTCACGCGGTAAGCTGGACCGGAGGTTACTGTGGCCGGTTGGACAAACCGCACGTCCTCCAATACCAGGTCAATGTTGCCGAGGGCCGGCTCGCTCGAATCGACGTCTACCGGCTGTGTTTGTGCGGGCTGGTCTTCGGTCGGCGGGGTCGCGACGGCTTGGGTTTCGGCCACCGCGGGGTCCGCGCCGTACACCGGACCGGTGGCAATTTCTCCAACCGGCTCATACGCGTCCACCGGGCCGGGATCTTGAACAACCACCGGGCCGGGCTCATAGACGACCACTGGGCTGGGGCAGTTCACCAGCGGCGTGGGGTAGTTGACAAACCCAGGATAGAACGGCCAGCCCCAGGGAAAGCCGTTGTGGACCCACTTGTCGTGATGCTTGTTTTCGCCCGAATTCGACGGATTCTTCGGATCGCCGTTCTGGGACGGAGAGTTGTCCGGTTTTTGCGTCTTGTTTACGAACGGGACGTTCGTCTTCACGCCGACCTTCGACAAAATGTCCGACTTCTGTGTCTTGTCGGATTGAGTGTTGCCGCCAGTCTTAGTGCCGTACTTCTTCAGCAAGTCAGACCGAGTCATCTTGATGGACGAAGTCGCCGAAGTGCCGGCGATGTCGGACTTTTTCGTGTACTTCTGCAGCAGATCGGACTTGGAGATCTTGGCCGTCGAATTCGTCGAGCCGCCGGTGGGCTGTGGGAGTCCTGTCCCGTTGATGCCCGTGTTGCCGTTCTTGGCGGGAATTACCTTGCCACCGCTATTGTACGGTCCGGGCAGGCCCGAGCCATTGATGCCCGTATTGCCGTTCTTGGCCGGGACCAATGTCTTGGAACCGTTGCCCGAGAACTGGCCGCTCGTGAAACTCGACTGACTGTTCTGGACGTTCTGCTTGCTCGATCCGCGCGAGGCCGAGGAAGACTGCGTCGGGCTCATCGATGGCTTAAAGCTTCGGCTGGAAGAAGAGTGGCCGCCCGAGTGGCTTCCACCGCCGTGCGATCCACCATGGCCACCGGCGACGACGACTTGCGGAGCGAGCAGGCCCGCCAGAATCGCGCCGATGAGCTTATTTCGCAGGTTATGGACCAAAGCCGACATGACACGTGCCGCGGCTAGCGTCAGTGCTCGTTGGATTTGAGATTTGCTCACATTGCTGGTCAGAGCCGCCATGGCACACGCTCGCTTTCTTGGTTGCGGGGGTTTTTGGGAAGCTCCTGGCTTCCCCACTACCATGCCAAGCGTGGCCGGCGCAGAAATGTTACAGAACCGGGAGAATAATTTTGGCGAAGCAAAATGCTATCTTGGAAATAGCATCTCCTAGAGACGTAACTGATTATCGTGGAACGTCTTCGGTCCCAAGGATTTGCTGCAAGCGGCCCAACGCTCGGGTGAGCATCACGCGGACTGAACCATCGGTTTTACCCATCCGCTCGGCGATTTCCTTGGACGGAAGCCCCTCCAGATAGCGCAGGCGAAGCGCCTCGCGTTGGTCCTCGGGCAAAGTGGCGATGGCCTGCAGCAGGCGTATCTCATGGCCCTTGCGCGAGAGGGCATGGGTGGGCGTGGTCATCGAGACGACCAAAAGATCGATGATGGCAGCATGTTGCGAATCGCCGCCAGGTGTGCCCAGCGGAACTTCGCGCCCGGCGTCGCGTTTCTGGGCACCAAAGAAACGACGGTGCGCGTCGATAATCCGCCGTTCGGCGATCTGGCAAAGCCAAGAGAATGGGTCGCGGTGTTCAAAATCGGCTTCGCCCAGCGATCGAACCGCTTCGACGCTCACCTCCTGAAAAATATCGTCGACTTCGAGCTTGCGCCGCAGATTCGTGCCTAGCTGCCGCTCGATAAATGCCAGCAGCGGCTTGCGGCTCTCGCTCAGGTAGTCGGCCAGCGCCGCCACGTCGCGGCGTTTGACGCGGTCGACCAGTTTGTCGTCGCCTTCGCTCACCAGTTGCCTCACGGCGCTGCTTGGGACTGTGCCGGCGGATTCGTGCGGATGTCAGTGTAGCCGTCTGAGTCGACGCAATAAACCCAATACTTGTCCAAGGGCGGCTGTAACAACCGGGCCGGCCTTGCGCTCAATCGGGTAGAGGGACGAAGGGGCGTTGAGATTAAGGAGAAAAGCCATGCCAGACGGAAAAAGAAAACGCCGACACAGCCCTTGCAAGCCGCGTCGCGAATGGTACGCCCGGCATCGCTCGTTCCGCTTCCAGCGCCGATTCGGTCTGATCGCGGTGGTGGCTGCTGAGTTCGCGACGAATTGAGTATCACGAAGCCCTTGATCTGACATCGTCAAAATGAGCGAGGTGATAACCGCATATCTTCCACTCGACTGGTCGTCCGGCGCCGGGGCTGGGCAAGGCCCGAGGCGGTAGGCGATTCGCGGTAGCACTCGACCCCCAGGCTTACCACCTGGCCGTTTCTGGCCTGCGCCGCGCCCCACTCTTGCAGCACGGCTGCGATCCATTGAGAATAGCTGCATCTCGGCGGGTCGCCGTTCGCGGCCAGCTCGTTCTCGCGCCCTGGGAATCCATGCCGTGCGCAAACGCATCCTGAAAACATTGGCCGTCGCGGCCGCCACGTTCGTGGTGCTGATGGTTGGACTGGCCATTTGGGTTCGCAGCCAACTTGCCGGCAGCCTGCCGAAGCTCGACGGCGAGGTTGCGACGCGAGAAGTCTCGGCCCCGGTCACTGTCGAGCGCGACGCGTTGGGCATCCCGACCATTCGCGGCGACAATCGCATCGAGGTGGCCTTTGCCACCGGCTTTGTCCACGCACAGGATCGGTTCTTTCAGATGGATTTGTTGCGCCGCAACTCGGCCGGAGAACTGGCCGAGATTATCGGTCCCGCCGTGCTGAAGGCCGACCAGAAAGTGCGCGTACACCGCTTCCGCGAGGCCGCGCGGCGCGTAGTGGCCGCGGGCAGCGATGACGATCGCGCGCTGTTGGAAGCGTATGCCAAGGGCGTGAACGCGGGGCTCGCGTCCTTGGCCGTTAAGCCGTTCGAGTATCTCTTGCTCGAGGTGCAACCGGCGCCATGGAAGCCCGAGGATTCGGCGCTGGTGATGTTTTCGATGTATCTCGACCTGCAAGGCGAAGACTACGGCGACGAAGCGAAACTGGGCCTGATGCACGACCTGTTGCCCGGGCCAATGTTCGAGTTTCTGGCGCCGCGGGGCACCGAGTGGGATGCTCCCATCCTCGGTGCGGCCTTCGACACACCGCCGATTCCGGGTGCGGAGGTATTTGATACGCGCAATGCAGAACAAGTTGCCCGCGATCGGCTCGCGGCCCCGGGCACTTTGCCGCCGCCCGACACGTTTCACCCCGGCAGCAACAACTGGGCCGTATCTGGCACGCACACAGCCGACGGTCGGGC